>NZ_JBEPKA010000013.1:0-116370 GCF_040496015.1 Agromyces litoreus | reverse complement strand
CTTCATCGTTCGACTTGCATGTGTTAAGCACGCCGCCAGCGTTCGTCCTGAGCCAGGATCAAACTCTCCAAAAAAAATGGTTCAACCAACCCCCAAAAAAGGAAGCCAGTCAAGTTCAATCACTGACAGAGAAACAACTGACTTCAAAAAATCAAATTGTCCATCAATCAAAGAAATCTCCGCCCACTCCGAAAAGCAGGACGGGGTTCAAAAAAATGGCATTGAACATAGTGCACGCTGTTGAGTTCTCAAGGAACGGACGCACCCACCAGAACCAACCCGGAAACCCAGGCCAACCCCAACGAGGCAACTTCCCAACTATACCACCCCGAAGCCAACCGGCACATCAGCCGGAGCCGGAGCCCGGAACGGGATCCGATCGAACGGAGGTGGTGTAGTGACCCCAGGCTTGAAGCAACCGAGTCGCACGAGGCGCCTACGAGGCTGTTTGGCTGGGATGTTCGCTCGGCTCGGAAGCGTTCCCGCTCCCGCCGCCGCGGCGACAAGAGAAGAATCTACGCGACTCCGGGGCCGGTGCCAAATCGCGCCCCGCGCCCGGGCGTGTCGCGCCTCTGGACCACCTCGGATCCCCGCCGTTGCGCGGATCCCGCCGCCGAACGCGCGTCCCGACGGGAGACGCCGATGGGCCCCTGCGAGCGAGTCCGCAGGGGCCCATCGGCCGGGTCGTGCACGACGGATCGATCATCCGCCCGGTCGGTCGTCACAGGCCGGAGTACGCGTGCAGCCCCTTGAAGAACAGGTTCACGACCGTGAAGTTGAACAGCACGGCCGAGAAGCCGATGATCGCGAGCCACGCCGACCGCGAGCCGCGCCATCCGCGCGTCGCCCTGGCATGGATGTAGCCGGCGTAGACCACCCAGATGATGAAGGTCCACACCTCCTTGGTGTCCCAGCCCCAGTACCGGCCCCACGCCTTCTCCGCCCAGATGGCCCCGGCCATGAGGGTGAAGGTCCACAGGATGAAGCCGATGATGTTCACGCGATAGGCCAGGTTCTCGAGCGAGACCGAGTCCGGCAGCGTGGCGAGGAACGACTTCCTCACGCTCTCGGCGGTCGCGGCGATCGCCTCGCGCCGTGACTGCAGCAGCTGCACGACCGAGAGGGCGAAGCCGAGCGCGAAGAACCCGACCGCCGAGGTCGCCACGAACACGTGGATCACGAGCCACGCGGACTGCAGCGCGGGCGGCAACGGGGCGACGGTCACGTAGAAGTTCACGGTGGCCACGCCGAGCAGCACGAGCACGAGCCCCGTCACGAAGGTGCCGAGGAAGCGCAGGTCCGTCTTGGCGACCAGGAGCACGAGCAGGTAGACCGTGGTGATCACGAGGGTCCCGGTCAGCGCGAACTCGTACATGTTCGCCCACGGCACGCGCCCGGCGGCGACGCCGCGGAGCACGGCGGCACCGAGGTGCAGCGCCCAGGCGATCACGGTCATCGCGACCGCGACGCGCAGCGACGGCGACCGCCCGTATGCGACGGATGGCGCGGCGCCCGGTCCCGTGCCGGCTCGGGCGGCGCCCCTCGGCGCACGCGGAGGGGCGGATCCGCTCGCCCCGACGACGGCACCCGACCCGGCGCCCCGGAGGGCCGGCTCGCGCACCGCGTCGGCCGATGCCCCGCCGTCCGACGCGCGGCCGAGGTCCGCGGCCGCCGCGGCGGCGGCCGAGCGGCGGGCGAGGTCGATCGAGTACGCGATGAACGCGATCGCGTACACGGCCATCGCCGAGTACACCGCGATGATGGAGATCTCGTCGAGCGTCACTGTTCCACCTTACGTCGAAGGATTCTCGGGATCGGCGGGCCGGTCCCCCGCCGCAGCGGGGCGCTCGGAGGCCGCCGATGGGCCGGCGTGGGCGTCCGCGAACTCCTCGACCGCTCGCTCGAGGCCCGGGTCGTCGCCGCGCGCCAGGCCCGCGTACTCGAGCACGGTCCGGCCGTCGGCCCGCGTGGTCGCCGTGACCCACATCCGGCGGCGCGGGACGAACAGCGACAGCAGGAGGCCGCCGAGGATCAGCAGCGCGAACACGAGCACCCACCCCTGCGAGGGGTCGTGATGCACGTCGAACGACACGAAGCGCGGCACGCTCTCGGAGAAGTCGTCACCTGGGGCGTCCGGAGCGGCCGACTCGAACTCGACGCTGCCGAGGCCGCCCGGCAGTTCCATGGAGTCGCCCGGCATGAGCTCGATCGAGTCGACGCCGGTCTGCCCGCCGGTGAGCTGCTCCATCCCGCTCGTGTCGAGCTGGAAGACCGAGCGGGGGGTGCCGTCGTCGATGCCGAGGTCCCCCTCGTACACGTTGAGCGTCAGCACGGGGAAGACGAGGTCGGGGTAGGTCGACGTGTAGGCGCCCGACGCGAGCGTCGACTGGGTCGGGTAGAAGAAGCCGACGAGGCCGACCTGCTCGTCGAGCCCGTCGGGCACCTTCACCACGCCGATCGAGGTGAGGTTCGCATCCTGCGGCAGGAAGGGCACGGAGTCGGTGAAGACGACGTCGCCCTCGGGATCGCGGACGGTGATCGTGGGGGCGTACCCGTTGCCGAGCAGGTAGACGTCGGTGCCGTACTCGTACAGCGGCTCGTTGACCTTCACGTCGCGCTCGGCGGCGCCGTCCGGGCCGTCGATCGTCACGTGCGCCGTGAAGTCGATCGGCTGGCCCAGCGCGTCGCGGTTCTCGGTCTCGTAGGTCGCGTCGAGTCCGTCGAGCGTGAGGCGGTAGGGCGTCAGCCGGCGGTCGTCGAAGAAGCGCCCGGGGTTGAACGAGTCGTACGCCGCCAGCGTGTTCACGAAGGACTGCCCCTCGACGATGACGCGCTGGCCGTTAAAGCCGAACCCCCCGCCCACCGCGACGGCGACGAGGACGCCCACCAGGGCCGTGTGGAACACGAGGTTCCCGGTCTCGCGGAGGTACCCGCGCTCGGCCGAGACGGACGGCGCCCCGCGCACGTCGTAGCGCTCGACGCGGTACCCGGCCCGCTTCAGCTCGGCAGCGGCGCGCGCCACCGCGGCCTCGGCCGCGGTGGCCCGGTCCTCGCTCGACGCGACATCCAGGTCTCGCTCGGTGTGCGCCGGCAGGCGGGAGAGCCGGGCGGGGGTGCGCGGCGGCCGGGCGCGCAGCGCTCCGGCGTGGTGCTTCGTGCGGGGCACGATGCACCCGATGAGCGAGACGAACAGCAGCAGGTAGATGGCCGAGAACCAGACCGACGTGTAGACGTCGAACATCTGGAACGAGTCGAGGACGGGCGCGAGGTCCGGGTTGTCGGCGAAGTACTGCACGACCCCGTTCGGGTCGCTCGAGCGCTGCGGCACGAGCGATCCCGGCACCGCGGCGATCGCGAGCAGCAGCAGGAGCAGCAGCGCCGTGCGCATGCTCGTGAGCTGGCGCCATCCGAAGCGCAGCCACCCGACCGGCCCGAGCCGGGGCGAGGTGACCGAGGTCGCGTCCGCGCCGCCCGCCGACGGGCCCGTGCCGTCACGGTCCCGGCCGGCCGGCGCCGTGCCGTCGTCGTAGTCCGAGGGGCGCAGCGGATCGACGCCGGTGTCGCGCGAGCGCGCGGCATCCGATCGCCCGGTCTCAGATCGCTGGGACGAAACCACTGATCACCGCCTGCAGGTCGTACATCCAGATGGCCCAGAGGCCCGACATCATGAGCAGGCCGATCGCGATCAGCAGCCCGCCGCCGATGAGGTTCACGGCGCGGATGTGCCGCCGCACGAACGCGAGGGCGCTCGCCGCCCAGCCGAAGCCGAGCGCGACGAGCACGAACGGGATGCCGAGGCCGATGCAGTAGGCGAGGCCGAGGAGCGCCCCCCGGCCGGCCGACGCCGAGTCGGCGCTGAGCGCGAGCACGACCGCGAGCGTCGGGCCGATGCACGGCGTCCAGCCCAGGCCGAACACGATGCCGAGCAACGGCGCGCCGGCGAGCCCGGTCGCGGGTCGCCAGGACGGCTTGAACGTGCGCTGCAGGAACGTGAACTGCCCGATGAAGACGAGCCCCATGAGGATCAGCACCACGCCGAGCACGCGGATGATGACGTCGGACCACCGGGCGAGCCACGCGCCGAGCACGCCGAACGTGGTCGTGAACACGAGGAAGACCAGCGTGAAGCCGGCGATGAAGAGGAGGACGCCGAGCAGCAGCCGCCGGCGGGCTCGGCGCGCCTCCGACGCCTCGGCGGACGCGTCGGCGAACCCGCCGAGGTACCCGAGGTAGCCGGGCACCAGGGGCAGCACGCACGGCGAGAGGAACGAGACGAGCCCCGCCGCGAGGGCGATCGGCAGTGCGGCGAGCAGCTGTCCGTTGAAGACGATCTCCCCGAGGTCCATCCGCCGCCGCCTACGCCGCGGCCTCGTCGACGAGGTCGCCGACGATCGTGGAGAGGATCGAGGCGTCATCGAGCTGGCCGAGGATGCGCGCGGCCACGCGGCCGTCCGCGTCCAGGACGAGCGTCGTCGGCACGGCGGCCGGCGGCACGTCGCCCGCGAACGCGTACTGCACGGCGCCGTCGTTCGCGTCGACGATCGACGGGTAGGTGATGCCGAAGTTCTCCTCGAAGGATGCCGCGGTGGCGGCCTGGTCGCGCACGTTCACCCCGACGAAGGTCGCGCCCTCGCCGTCGAACCGCTCGAACACCTCCTGCAGCATGGGCGCCTCGGCGCGGCACGGCGCGCAGCCCGCGTACCAGAAGTTCACGACCGTCACCTCGCCGGCGAGGTCGGCGGAGTCGAACGCGGCGCCCTGGATCGTGGTGCCGGCGAACTCCACCGGCTCGCCCCGCTGGTCCGTCGGGTACTCGGCGATGGTGCCGTCGCCCGCGATGTAGCCCTTGCCGCTGCCCTCGCGGTACTGCTCGGCGAGCGGGTCGGTGCTGCAGCCGGCGAGGGCGACGACGGATGCCACGGCGAGCGCGGTCACGCCGGCGAGCCCCGCCCCGGCGAGGCGGGTGCGTGCGCGCATCACACCGCCCCCACGTCGGTCGCGAGGCCCTGGAGGCCCGCGGCGGGTTCGCGGTAGCCGACCTCGACGAACCGCGAGCCGCGGCGCTCGAAGGTGGTGATGCTCGAGAGCGAGCAGCGCCGGCGACGGGGGTCGTGCGCGAGCGACCGGCCGGCGACGCGGCGGTGCGCCATCCAGATCGGAAGCTGGTGGCTGACCATGACGACGTCGCCCGAGTCGACCGAGTCCGCGGCTTCGCCCATCGCCTCGAGCATGCGGTCGGCGATGGAGCGGAACGGCTCGCCCCAGCTCGGCTCCCACGGGTTGACGAGGAACGCCCAGTTGCGGACGTCGCGGAGCGCCGAGTCGGGCCCCGACATCCGCTTGCCCTCGAACCGGTTGGTCGGCTCGATGATGCGCTCGTCGAGGTCTGGCTCGAGCTCGAACGCCGAGGCGATCGGCTCGGCCGACTGCTGCGTGCGCTGCAGCGGCGAGGAGATGAGGCGCGCCACCCGTCGCTTGCGTGCGAGGAGGTCCTTCGCGGCGGAGTCCGCCATCGCCCGGCCGAGGTCGCTCAACCCGTACCCGGGGAGACGACCGTAGAGCACGCCCTGCGGGTTGAAGACCTCGCCGTGGCGCACGAGATGGATCTGCTCGGCCGGCACGCCCTCCAGTCTACGAAGCGCGTTGCTTCGAATTCGCCGAGCGCGGGTCCGGGCGCCGGTCGGGCCGGGAATCCGCGGCCGGTAGGATGGCCTGTCGTGAACACGCGCACCCTCGTCAAGCAGCTCGCCGCCCTCCCCGACGGCCCCGTCACGGTCTCCGGCTGGGTCGAGACGGTCCGCGACCAGAAGAAGGTGCAGTTCATCATCCTGCGCGACGAGTCCGGCGCGGTGCAGCTCGTGAACCCCGCCGTCCGCGAGCTCGACCCCGAGGGGGTCAGCGTCGGCGCGGCCGAGGCCCTCGCGCTCACCGAGCAGATCTCCGCGCTCGGCCACGGCACGTTCGTCACGGTGACGGGGCAGCTCAAGCACGACGAGCGCGTGAAGCTCGGCGGCCTCGAGGTGAAGATCGCGACGCTCGACGTCGTCGCGGCGGCCGAGGAGACGCCCATCGCGGCCGACTCGAGCCTCGACAAGCGCATGGACTGGCGCTTCCTCGACCTCCGCCACCCGAAGCAGAACCTCATCTTCCGCATCCAGACGACGCTCCTGCACGCGATGCGCAGCTACTGGGTCGAGCGCGACTGGGTCGAGATCCAGACCCCGAAGCTCATGGCGTCGGCCTCCGAGTCGCGCGCCGAGCTGTTCGAGCTCGGCTACTTCGAGGGCAAGGCCTACCTCGCGCAGAGCCCGCAGTTCTACAAGCAGATGGCCCAGCCGGCGGGCCTCGGTCGCGTGTTCGAGGTCGGCCCGGCGTTCCGCGCCGACCCGTCGTTCACCTCGCGCCACGCGACCGAGTTCACCTCGATCGACGCCGAGATGAGCTGGGTCGACTCGCACGAGGACGTCATGCGCATGCACGAGGAGCTCCTCGTGACCGCGTTCACCGCGGTGAAGGAGAAGCACGGCGCCGAGATCCAGGAGCTGTTCGGCATCGAGCTGGCCGTGCCGTCGACGCCGTTCCCCCGCATCCCGCTCGCGGAGGCCAAGGAGATCGTCGCCTCGCGCGGGTACGTCGTGCCCCGCCAGGACGCCGACATGGACCCGGAGGGCGAGCGCCAGATCTCGGCGTACGTGAAGGAGGAGTTCGGCCACGACTTCGTGTTCCTCACCGACTACGCCTCCAGCATCCGGCCGTTCTACCACATGCGCCACGAGGGCGACGCGGGCCTCACGAACTCGTACGACCTGATCTACAACGGCGTCGAGATCTCCACCGGCGCGCAGCGCGAGCACCGCGTCGACGTCCTCGTCGAGCAGGCGAAGGAGAAGGGCCTCGAGCCCGAGGAGCTGGAGTTCTACCTCGACTTCTTCCGCTACGGCGTGCCCCCGCACGGCGGCTTCGGCATGGGCCTCGCGCGGCTGCTGATGCTCATGCTCGACGAGCACTCGATCCGCGAGACGACCTACCTCTTCCGCGGCCCGACGCGCCTGCAGCCGTAACCGCGGAGGCCGCCACGGCCGCCACTGCCTGCGCCGAGATGACGCGAAACGCTGCCCGGGGCCACCCCGAGCGCGATTCGCGTCACTTCGCCGACGCACGCGACGCCTCGATTCCATCCCAGCCCGCCGCGAGAAGCGCAGCGCGGACCCGGGCGATCCGCTCGACCCGCCGCTGCCCGACGTGCGTGGCGTTGAACCGGATGACGCGCCACCCCGCGTGCGCGAGGTCGTCGAGCCGATCGACGTCGCGCGCGTACTGCGACCGATCCGTCCGATGGTGCTCGCCGTCGTACTCGACCAGGACGCACCAGCGCGCGTAGACGAGGTCTCCGATCGCGATCTGCGATCCGGTCGCATCGTGGATCGGCAGGTTGACGTGGGGCTCTGGAAGGCCGGCGTCGACGAGGTCGAGGCGGATGCCGGTCTCGGCCGGCGAGTCGGCACGTCGCCGATCACCACGAGCTCGCGCTCGGTCAGCTCGGGAGCCAGCTCGCACCATGCGTCGACCGCCGACACCACGGGAAGCCCGCGGACGGCGCCGACACGGACGAGGTCCGCGCGCAGCCGGTGACCGCGGACGCCCCGGGAGCGCGGGAGGCCGTGCGGCGCGGCGGCGGCGACGTCGATCGCGCCATCCGGCCGTCGGCCCGCGACGGGAAGGCCGTGGAGCGCAGCCGCGGTGCGGTGGCTGAACACCTCGCATCCACGCATCCGCTCGCGATAGGCGCGGCAGGTGGCGAGCAGGTCGACGTCGACGGTCGCGGGCAGGCGCACGCCGTGGAACGGGCGGATCAGGTCGGGACTCCGCAGTCGCCCGTCACCGAGGCCGGCCCGTCGCGCCCTCGCGACCGAGAACGCGACGTCGGCGAGTTCGCCGGGCAATCCGATTCGCGCGCCCACTCCGCCACCCTCCACCGCCCGCCGCCCACTCCGCTCGAACTCGCCGGACCTTCGCCCGTGCCGTCCCCGCGCCCGGCTGTCGAGGACGAGTCCCCCCACCGCCACGCCCGAAGTGACGCGGACCGCGGTTCCCGACGGCGGCGACAGCGGTTCCCGTCATCTCGGCTGGCCCCGCGGCGGCGGGGTGGATGACACGAGCCGGGCGGGCCGGGCAGACTCGCGTGTGTGGATGCCCTGCTGCTGTCGTTCGCGCTCGTCCTGCTGGCCGCGATCCTGATCTCCGGGATCGCGCACCGCACGGTGCTCTCGACGACCGTGCTCTTCCTGGTCGCGGGCTTCGTGCTCGGCAGCGGCGTGCTCGACGTGATCGTCCTCGAGCCGACGGACCCGACCGTCACCACGGTCTCGTCGCTCGCCCTGTTCGTCGTGCTCTTCACCGACGGGCAGGAGGTGGCGCTGCAGCAGCTGCGCGCCGCGTGGCGGCTGCCCGGCCGGGCGCTGCTGCTCGGCATGCCGATCACCTTCGTCATCACGACGCTGCTCGGGGTGTGGCTGCTCGGGTTCGACTGGCTCGAGGCGATGCTCGTCGCGGCCGTGCTCGCACCGACGGACCCCGTGTTCGCCTCGGCGATCGTCGGGCGCGCCGAGATCCCGCACCGCGTCCGGCACCTCCTCGGCGTCGAGTCCGGGTTGAACGACGGACTGGCGCTGCCGGTCGTGCTCGTGCTCATCGCGACCGTCGGCGGTCCCGACGTGGAGCCGCTCGTGCTCGCCGAGGAGCTCGGCCTCGGCATCCTGATCGGCATCGCGGTGCCGCTCGTCGTCGCGTGGCTCGTGCGCCGGAAGGTCTTCTCGCAGACGCCGCTGTACGCCTCGCTGACCCCGGTGGCGGTCGCCCTGATCGTGCTCGGCCTGTGCACCGTGACGCATGGCAACCTCTACCTCGCGGCGTACTCGGCGGGCATCACGATCGCCACGGCCTCGCCCGAGATGAAGGAGGCGTTCCGCGAGTTCGGCGGGCAGTTCTCCGAACTGCTGAAGCTGCTCGCCATCCTCATGTTCGGCGCGCTCATCTCGCCGGCGTTCCTCGGCGACGTGCCCTGGACGGGCTACCTGTTCGGCATCCTGCTGATGATCGTCGCCCGGCCCGCCGCGGTCGAGCTCTCGCTCGTCGGCAGCGGGCTGCCGTGGGAGGAGCGGGCGACCGCCGCGTGGTTCGGCCCGAAGGGGTTCGCCTCGGTGCTCTACGGCCTGCTCGTGCTGCAGAGCGGGGCGGCGAACGCCGACTTCATGTTCCACGTGATCGTCGTGGCCATCGTGCTCTCGATCGTCGCGCACTCCTCCACCGACGTGCCGATCGCCGGATGGTTCGCCCGTCGCGAGGCCGCGGAACGGCAGGCGCACGCCACCTGGCTCGACACGCCCGACACCGGCCGGCGCGGCGGCATCCACCGGCCCGGGTCCACCGAGTCGACGGAATGACCCCGTCGCGCGGTCAGTCGAGCGCCCGCAGCGCGGTCTTCAGGCGGACGGGGTCGATGCGCCAGTAGCCGTGCACCTCGCCGTCGATGAGGAGCACCGGGATCTCCTCCGCGTACCGCTCGCGCAGCGCCTCGTCGTCGAGGATCGAGCGCTCCTCGAGCGTGGTCGGCCTGGCGCCGGGCGTCGCCGCGAGCTCCTCGCGGACGCACTCGACCACCTCCCGCGCGTCGTCGCACAGGTGGCACCCGGGCTTGCCGATGAGGGTGAGGCGGATGTCGCGGCGGGTCACCCGCTCAGGATACGTCGGCGCCGACGGGCGCCCTCCGCCGCCCCCGGTCGCACCGGCCGCGCGCCCCGCCCGCCGGAGACAGCGAAAAGCGCCAGGCCGGGTGGCCTGACGCTCATGCCGTGGTCGCGGAGCGACTACTTCTTGTTGCGACGCTGGTGGCGCGTCTTGCGAAGCAGCTTGCGGTGCTTCTTCTTCGCCATGCGCTTGCGACGCTTCTTGATGACGGAACCCACGAATACCTCACAAAGATCCGGGTCGGCCGCGCGTGCCGCAGCCGCGGAGCGGAAACGCCCCGCGATAGTCTATCCCATTCGGCGCGCGAGCGCGGATCGACGTGGTGAGCGGGCGGCCCGGAGCGGCTAGCGTCGAGGGATGACCCGACCCGACCTCGTCATCCGCAGCATCCGCGAGGCCGACTGGCGCGAGGTGCGCGCGCTCCGCCTCGAGATGCTCCGCGACACCCCGATCGCGTTCGGCGACACGTACGAGCGGGCGTCGCGCTTCGGCGAGGCCGAGTGGCGCGCACGCGCGAGGCGCGGGCAGTCGCCGGTGCAGGCCGCGCTCGTCGCGATCGAGGGCGACCGGTGGGTGGGGACGATGGGCTGCTACGTGCCGGACGCCGCCACGGGCCCGATGCTCGTCGGCGTGTACGTCGCGCCCGATCGCCGCGGCGACGCGGCGGGGGTCACGAGCGCCCTGCTCGCCGGCATCGAGCGCTGGGCGGCCGATCGCGCCGGCACGCTCACCCTCGAGGTGCACGAGGACAACGCCCGCGCCCGCCGCTTCTACGAGCGCATGGGCTTCGAGTACACCGGCCACCGTCGCCCCTACGAGCTCGAGCCCGGCGGGCTCGAGCTCGAGATGCGGAAGCACCTGCGCTGACGCTCCGCGTCGGCCAGACTGTCGGTGATGGATCTCATCGTGGTGGGCGCGATCGCCGCGGCCGTGGGCGCGGGACTCGCCGCCGGCGCGTTCTTCGCCTTCTCCGCGTTCGTGATGCCCGCGCTCGACGACCTGCCCGAGGCGGATGCCGCGCGCGCCATGCGCGCGATCAACGTCGCCGCACTGCGCTGGCCGCTCATGGTCGAGCTGTTCGGCACCGCGCTGCTGCTCGCAGTGCTCGCCGTGGCGGACTTCCTCCGGCCGCCGGACGACCTGACGTGGTGGGTCGTCTCCGCCGCGGCGCTCTACCTGCTCACCGTGGTCCTCGTGACCGGTCGCGGCAACGTGCCGCGCAACACGGCGCTCGCCGCCGCGCCGGACGATCGGAGCGCGCTCGAGGACGCCTGGCGATCGTTCCGTCCCGCCTGGGGGCGGTGGAACCACGTCCGGACGGTCGGCGCGAGCGCCACCTGCGTGCTGCTCGTGGTCGGGCTCGTGGTCGCGGCCTGAGCGGCAGCGCGAACGGCAGCGCGAACGGCAATGCGGTGCCGGCCTAGGGTCGGCGTCGCTTCGGCGTCACGACCGCCGTGACCTGGTGCGCCGTCTCGGCGAAGGCCTTCCCGATGGCCGACGCGAGCGCGCGCTGGTCGTCGTTGAGGTCGGTCTCCTCGGCGTCGGCGCCGGCGAGCGTGGCCGCGTCCGCCGCGGCATCCGTCGTGACGAAGGGGATCAGCCAGTCCTCGAGGCGTTCGAGGGGTTCGCGGTCGAGCCGGTAGTACCGGTGCTGCCCCTCCTCGCGCACCGCGACGAGGCCGGCCTCCCGGAGGACCTTGAGGTGCTTCGAGACGGTGGGCTGGCTCACGCCCAGGGCGGTCACGATCTCGCCGACGCTGATCTCGCCGCCGGAGTCCGGCTGCGACGTCTCACGATCGAGGAGCACGCCGAGGATGTCGCGCCGGGTCGGATCCGCCACCACGTCGAAGATGTCCGCCATGGTGCAAGGGTAGTCAGTCGCGCGCGGAGCGGGGAGTACCATGACTCACGCGTCGAGCGGAGGAGGGCGGATGGCCGCGCAATCCGTGGGTCGTCGGGCGTCGTCCCCGCGCTCATGGCTCGCCGGAGTGCGCGACGCGCTCGACGGGCTCGTCCGCAGCTCTCCCGCGCGGTTCGCGATCCTGGTCTTCTTCACGCTCATCCTGATCACGACCCTGCTGCTGTCGGTGCCGCTCGCGCGCGCCGGCGAGGGCCGCGGCACCCCGCTCTACGACGCGCTGTTCACCGCCGTCTCGACGATCTGCGTCACGGGCCTCACGACCGTCGACATGGCCACCCACTGGTCGCCGTTCGGCAACGCGATCATCTTCATCGGCATGAACATCGGCGGCGTCGGCGTGCTCACGCTCGCGTCGATCCTCGGCCTCGTGATCTCGCGCCGCCTCGGCCTCAAGGCCCGCCTGATGGCCGCGAGCGACACGAACCCGTCGCGCGTGCACGCCGGCCCGGTGTCCGAACGGCAGGCGGTGCGCCTGGGCGAGGTCGGCGGGCTCCTCGTGACCGTCGCCGTCAGCACCCTCTCGATCGAGGCCGTGATCATGCTCGGGATGCTGCCGAGCGTGCTCGCGAAGGGCTACGACTTCGGCACGAGCCTCTGGTACTCGGCCTACTACGCGGTGAGCGCGTTCACGAACACCGGGTTCAACCCGAACCCGATGGGTCCGGTCGAGTTCTTCGACGACTACTGGTTCCAGTCGCTCATGATGCTCGCGGTCTTCCTCGGCAGCCTCGGCTTCCCCGTGATCTTCGCGCTGCTGCGCACCTGGCGCTCGCCCCGCCGCTGGAGCGTGCACGTGAAGCTCACGCTCACGACCACCATCATCCTGTGGGTCGCCGGCGCCGTCACCTTCCTCGTCCTGGAGTACAACAACCCGAAGACGTACGGCTCGCTGAGCTTCGTGAAGACGTTCTACGAGGCCTTCTACATGTCGACCATGACGAGGTCGGGCGGCTTCTCGACGATCGACATGGCCGACCTCTACGGTTCGAGCCTGCTCGTGACCGACATGCTCATGTTCGTCGGCGGCGGCTCCGCCTCGACCGCGGGCGGCATCAAGGTCACGACCCTGGCCGTGCTGTTCCTCGCCGCCTACGCCGAGGCGCGCGGGGCCCCCGCCATGGAGGCGTTCGGGCGCCGCATCCCGCGCGACATCCTGCGCCTCGCGGTGAGCGTCGTGCTGTGGGGCGCGACCATCGTGGCCGTCTCGACCGTGGCCATCACCCAGATCACGAAGTCCGCGCTCGACTTCGTGCTCTTCGACGTGATCTCGGCGTTCGCGACCTGCGGGCTCTCGACCGGTCTCACCGAGTCGCTGCCGCCCGAGGGCAAGTACGTCATGGCTGCGACGATGTTCATGGGACGCGTGGGCACGGTCACCCTCGCGGCCGCACTCGCCGCCGCGCAGAAGCGGCAGCTGTTCAGACGACCGGAAGAGAGGCCCATCGTTGGTTGATCGCATCAAGCACGACGCCCCGGTGCTCGTCATCGGGCTCGGACGGTTCGGGGCGGCCACCGCCGGCCAGCTCGACCGCCTCGGCCGCGAGGTCCTTGCGGTCGACGAGGACGAGAACCTCGTGCAGAAGTGGGCCGAGCGCGTCACCCACGCCGTCGTGGCCGACGCCAAGTCGCTCGACGCGCTGAAGCAGATCGGCGCGCAGGAGTTCTCGATCGCGGTGTGCGCGGTCGGGTCGTCGGTCGAGGCGTCGGTGCTCATCACCGCGAACCTCGTCGACCTGAAGATCCCGCAGATCTGGGCGAAGGCGATCTCGACCTCGCACGGCAAGATCCTCGAGCGCATCGGCGCGAACCACGTCATCTACCCGGAGCGCGAGGCGGGAGAGCGCACGGCGCACCTCGTCTCGGGCCGCATGCTCGACTTCATCGAGTTCGACGACGACTTCGCGCTCGTGAAGATGTACCCGCCGAAGCCGATCCGCGGCAAGACGCTCACGGAGTCGGGCGTGCGATCGCGGCACAACGTCACGGTGGTCGGCGTGAAGAGCCCCGGGAAGCCGTTCACCTACGCGACGGAGCGGACCGTGGTGACCACCCACGACCTCATCATCGTGTCGGGCACCGAGACCGACATCGAGAAGTTCGCCGCACTCGAGTAGCGGTCGGTCCCGGGCCGGGCCGAGACCTCCGCGACCGTCGACGTCACCGACGCGGCGACGCCGATGACGAGGAGGATCGCCGCGAGCGTGCCGAGCGCCTTGGGCAGTCTCGGGGTCGCGGTGAAGCGGAGCCGATCGGGAGTGCGCCGGCGGACCCATCCGACCAGTTCTCCCTCCTCGCCGTGCCGTGGGTGCTCGTCGGGGTCGATCTCCCGCTCGTGGAAGTCGCCGTCGGCGAACCAGCGGACGACGGCCCCGTCCTGGCGCTCGACGACCGCCACCTCGGTCGGATCCCACGTGCCGTCCAGCAGGCGCGCGAGTCCCGAGCCGAGCAGGAGCAGGATGCCCGCGACGAACGCGATCCAGCTCACCGTCTCGCCGGTGACCGCGAGCACGTCGAGGCCGGTCATGGCCAGAGCGTACCCGGCTGCGGCGCCCGCGGTCCCTCCGGCGGTGGCGCCGTCGCCTCGCCGCTCGCTAGCATCGCGGCCATGAGCCCCGTCATCGACATCCGCGGCCTCGACAAGCGCTTCGGCAGCACCGTCGCCCTCGACGGCCTCGACCTCGAGGTCGGCGCCGGGGAGGTCCACGGTTTCCTCGGTCCCAACGGCGCCGGCAAGTCGACGACGATCCGGATCCTGCTCGGCCTCGCGCGGCCGAGCGGCGGCGAGGCCCGGCTGTTCGACCGCGACCCGTGGCGCGACTCCGCCGAGCTGCACCGACGCGTCGCGTACGTGCCGGGCGACGTGAGCCTCTGGCCGAACCTCTCCGGCGGAGAGGCGATCGACCTGCTCTCGCGCCTGCGCGGCGGCACGACCGACCGACGGGCATACGAAGAGCGCCGCGATCGGCTCGTCGAGGCGTTCCAGCTCGACCCGCGCAAGAAGGGCCGGGCCTACTCCAAGGGGAACCGGCAGAAGGTGGCGCTCGTCGCGGCGTTCGCGACGCCCGCCGACCTGTACGTGCTCGACGAGCCCACGAGCGGCCTCGATCCGCTCATGGGCGAGGTGTTCAACCGCGAGATCGCCCGCGTGGCGGCGGAGGGGGCCACGGTCCTCCTCTCGAGCCACATCCTCTCGGAGGTCGAGCTGCTGTGCGACCGCGTGAGCATCATCCGCGCGGGCCGGCGGATCGAGTCCGGCACCCTCGCGGACCTCCGCCACCTCACGCGCTCATCGATCGCGTTCGCCCACCAGCCGGGGCGGGAGGCCGAGGTGGAAGCGCTCGACGGCGCGCACGACGTGGTCGTGAACTCCGGTCGCGTGCAGTTCACGGTCGACAGCGACCGGGTCGCGGCGCTCCTGCCCCAGCTCGGCCGCCTCGGCGTGCAGGGGCTGACGGTCGCGCCGCCGTCGCTCGAGGAGCTCTTCCTCAGGCACTACGGCGACGCCGAGGTCGTCGAGGGCGCCGAGGCGACGCGGTGAGCCCGTTGGCGCTGCTCGGCCCGCTGGTCGCGCACCGTGCGCGGCGCGATCGGCTGCAGCTCACGCTCTGGATCCTCGGCACGGCCGCGCTCGCGCTCATGGCCGCGGCGGCCGTCGGCACGACCTTCGGCGACGAGGCCGAGCGCGAGTCCGTGCTCCGGCTGACCCTCCTGGCGCCCGCGATCCTCGTGTTCCGCGGCACGCCGAACGGTGCGGGCGAGGGCGAGTTCGCGATCTTCCTCATCCTGTCCTTCCTCGGCCTGATGGCTGGCCTGATGAACACGTTCCTGGCGGTGCGGCACACCCGCGCCGACGAGGAGCAGGGTCGCGCCGAGCTCGTGGGCTCGACCCCCGCGGGCCGGACCATGCCGACCGCCGCCACGGTCGTGTACGGCCTGCTCGCCGACGTGGTGCTGGCGCTCGCTGTGGCCGCCGCCTTCGTGGCCAGCGGGTTGGACGTCGCCGGCTCGGCCGTCGCCGGAGCCGCGGTCGGCGCCACGGGGCTGGCCTTCCTCGGCGTCGGACTCGTCGCGGCGCAGCTCTTCCGCACCTCTCGCGGGGCGAACGGGCTCTCGGTCGCGCTCGTGCTGGCCGCGTACGTGGTCCGGGGCATCGGCGACGCGCTCGGCGAGGCGTCGGACGACGGCCTGACCCGCACCGCCGCCTGGCCGAGCTGGCTCTCGCCGATCGGCTGGGCGCAGCGCACCGAGCCCTTCGTCGCGAACGACCTCACTCCGCTGCTGCTGTCGCTCGGCCTCGCCGCCGTGCTGGTGGCGCTCGTCTTCCGCTTCCAGTCCGTGCGCGACAGCGGGGCGAGCCTGCTCCCGGGTCGCGCGGGGCGGCCGTCGGCCGGCCCGCTCCTGGCCGGGCCGCTCGGCCTCGCGTGGCGACTGAACGCGGGCGCGGTCGCCTCCTGGGCCGTGGGCGCCGCCGCGGCCGGCGCGCTGGCCGCATCGCTCGCACCCCTGGTCGACGAGATCGGTGCCGACGCGCCCGCGATCGCCGACTCGCTCCGCCAGATCGCGGGGGCCGAGGCGTCGCTCGAGGAGGCGTTCACCGTCGCCTTCTTCACCATGGTCGGGATCCTCGCCGCCGCCGCCGGGCTGCAGGCCGTGATCCGCGCCCGGCAGGAGGAGGCGCACGGCACGGCCGAGCCGGTGCTCGCGACGCCGGTGCCCCGTCGGCGCTGGCTGGCCTCGCACGGCGCGACCGGCCTCATCGCCGTCGCCGTCGTCCTGGTCACGTCCTCGATCGGCGCGCTGCTCGGCGCGCTCGCGTCGGACGACCCGGCCGCGACCTCGGAGGATGCGCTCCGGTCGGCGCTCGCGCAGGCGCCCGCCGCGCTCGTGTACCTCGGCGTCGGGCTGCTCGTGTTCGTCCTCGCACCTCGGTTCACGATCGCCGTCGTGTGGGCGCTGCTCGCGTTCGGCGCCTTCTTCGGGCTCTTCGGCGAGTTCCTCGGCCTGCCCGAGTGGCTGACCGACCTGTCGCCGTTCTCGCACGCCCCGGTGCCGGTGGGCGGCGAGGTCGACTGGACCGGCGGATTCTGGATGCTCGGCATCGGCGTCGCGGCGATCGCCCTGTCGATCGCCGCGATGGGCCGTCGCGAGCTCGCCTCCGAGAGCTGAGCCGCCCCGGACGCCGGCACGCCCGCGCGGGTGGCCGCGGCACGGTCGGAGCGGCCCGCCGCCGGCGTCCGCGTAGCCTTGTCGCGTGGACTGCGCCTACTTCGACGCGGGGCGCTGCCGGTCGTGCGCGCTCATGGGCCGGCCGTACCCGGCGCAGCTCGCCGACAAGCAGCGCCATGCCGAGGAGCTGCTCGCACCCTTCGACGTGCCGACCTGGCTCGCCCCCGTCGCCGGCGGCGAGCGCAACTACCGGAACAAGGCGAAGATGGTCGTCGGCGGCACCGTGGACGCACCGACGATCGGCATCCTCGATGCCGACGGGCACGGCGTCGACCTGCAGGCGTGCGGCATCTGCTCGCCCGGTCACCGAGCCGCGTTCCCCGTCCTCGCGCGGTTCATCACCCTCGCCCGCCTCACGCCCTACGACCTCGGCACGCGACGCGGCGAGCTGAAGCACCTCATCGTCACCGAGTCGCCGGACGGCGAGCTGATCGTGCGCTTCGTACTGCGCTCGAGCGAACCGCTCCCCCGCCTGCGCAAGCACCTGCCGTCGCTGCTCGCCGAGCTGCCGCAGGCGCGCGTGGTCTCGGCGAACCTGCTGCCGGAGCACAAGGCCGTCCTCGAGGGCGACGAGGAGGTCGTGCTGACCGAACGCGACACGCTGCCGATGCGGTTGAACGACGTCACGATGCACCTGCGACCGCAGAGCTTCTTCCAGACGAACACGGCGATCGCCGAGGCGCTCTACGGCGAGGCGCGGGAGTGGATCCGGGGCCTCGCGCCCGAGCAGGCGTGGGACCTGTACTCCGGCGTCGGCGGCTTCGCGCTCCACCTCGCGGGCGGCGAGACCGAGGTGACGGGCATCGAGACGAGCGTCGAGGCGGTCGCGAGCGCGGAGCTGAGCCGCACCGACGCCGCCCTGTCGCGCGTGCGCTTCGCCGCGGGCGATGCGACCGAGTTCGCGCTCTCCGAGGCATCCGCCCCCGACCTCGTGGTGGTGAACCCGCCGCGGCGCGGGATCGGCCGGGAGCTGGCCGACTGGCTCGATCGCTCGGACGCCGCGCACGTGCTGTACTCCAGCTGCAACGTCGCCTCGCTCGCCAAGGACCTCGCGGCGATGCCGTCGCTGCGCCCCGTGAAGGCGCGCGTGTTCGACATGTTCCCCCAGACCACGCACTTCGAGGTGATGGTCCTCCTCGAGCGCCGCTGAGGGCCGGGCGCCGGCGTCAGGCGCCGGCGGCGAGTTCGCGGGCGCGGGCGAGCGCCGCGTCGGTCGCCCTGGTGAACAGGTCGGCCAGGCCCGCCTCCTGCAGCACGGCGACGGCGCGCTCGGTCGTGCCCTTAGGGCTGGTCACGCGGCGGCGCAGCTCGGCCGGGTCGTCATCCGACGACGCCAGCAGCTCGCTCGCGCCCCGGAACGTGCCCTGCACCATCGTCGCCGCCTGCTCGGGCGTGAAGCCCTTCGCGATCGCCGCGCGCTCGAGCTCCTCGATGAGGAGGAACACGTAGGCGGGGCCGGACCCGGAGATCGTTGAGAGCGCATCGAGCTGCGACTCCGGCACGACGAGCACCTCGCCGACGGTCTCGAACAGCGCGACGACGAGGGCCAGGTCGTCGTCGCCCGACCTGCTGCCCGGCGAGACGCCCGTCACGGCCCGACCGACGACGGCCGGGGTGTTGGGCATCGTGCGAACGACCGAGACGTGCTCGGGCAGGTGGGCCTCGAACGTGGCGACCGTGACGCCCGCGGCGACGCTCACCACGACCGTGCCGGGCTCGAGCGCATCGGCGATCTCGTCGAGCAGGTCCGGCACCATGGCGGGCTTGACCGCGACGACCACGAGCTTCGCGCCGGCGACCGCCCGGCGGTTCGCCTCGGCGTCGTGCTCGGTCGCGTACCCGGTCACGCGGGGCTCGTCCGCGAGCTCCGCCAGGCGGGCCGCGCTGCGGTTGGTGGTCCGGATGCCGCCGGCCACCTCCACGTGCGGCGCGAGCAGCCCGGCGAGGATGGCGCGGGCCATCGATCCGGCGCCGAGGAAGGCGATCGCGGGCAGGTCAACGGGTTGCGAGGGGGCCATGGGAGCCATCCTAGGATTGGCGCATGAGCGCATCCGGCGGCAGTAAGGCGATCCTGGCGGCATTCCTCGCGAACCTGGGGATCGCCATCACGAAGTTCATCGCCTGGGCCGTCTCGGGATCGGCCTCGATGCTCGCCGAGGGCGTGCACTCGGTGGCCGACGCAGGCAACCAGCTGCTGCTCATGCTCGGCGGGCGGCAGGCGAAGAAGGCGGCCGACCGGGAGCACCCGTTCGGCTACGGTCGCGAGCGGTACGTGTACGCCTTCGTGGTCTCGATCATCCTGTTCTCGGTCGGCGGCGTGTTCTCGATCTACGAGGGCATCGACAAGCTCACCCACCCGCACGCCCTCGAGAACGCCTGGCTGCCGATCCTCGTGCTCGTCATCGCGATCGTGCTCGAGTCGTTCTCGCTCCGCACCGCGGTCACGGAGTCGAACCAGGTGCGCGGGAAGCTCTCCTGGCCGCAGTTCATCCGGCGCGCGAAGGCCCCGGAGCTGCCGGTGGTCCTGCTCGAGGACGTCGCGGCGCTCACCGGCCTCGCCTTCGCCCTGCTCGGCGTCGGCCTCACGGTCATCACGGGCGACTCGGTGTTCGATGCGATCGGCACGCTCATGATCGGCACGCTGCTGATCATCGTGGCGATCATCCTCGGGGTCGAGACGAAGAGCCTGCTCGTCGGCGAGGGGGCCAACGAGACCGACGTGAAGAAGATCCAGCAGGCGATCCTCGACGGCCCCGAGGCCGAGCGGATCATCCACATGAAGACCCTGTACCTCGGCCCCGACGAGCTGCTCGTCGCAGCGAAGCTCGGGTTCCACGCCGACCAGCGCCTGCAGGAGGTCGCCGCGGCGACGAACGTGATCGAGCGGCGGATCCGCGCCGCCGTGCCCGCGGCCCGGGTCATCTACGTCGAGCCCGACGTCTACGTCGACCCCGAACTCGCCGCGCCGCCCACCGACGCCATCGTCATCAAGGGCCTCGAGTGAGCGCGACCGCGCCGGTCGCGCTGGTCCTGCGTCACGACTCCGCGATCGGGCTCGGCAACCTGGGCCCCACGCTCGAGGCGCACGGCTACGAGGTGCGGGTGTTCGATGCGCCGACCGGCGACGTGACGGCGCTCGACCCGCTCGCCGCCGACGTGGTGGTCGTCCTCGGGGGCGACGAGGGCGTGTACCAGGCGGCGGAATACCCGTACCTCGCGCACGAACTCGACCTGCTCCGCGCCCGCATCGAGGCGGAGGCGCCGGTCTTCGGCGTGTGCCTCGGCGCGCAGATGCTCGCGGCGGCGCTCGGCGCCGACGTGTACCGCGGCCCGCGCAAGGAGGTGGGGTGGCTCGGCGTCGAGCTGACCGACGCGGGCGAGCGCTCGCCGGTGCGGCACGCGCGCGACGCGCGATTCGTCCAGTGGCACGGCGACACGTTCGACCTGCCGGAGGGCGTCGACCTCCTCGCCGGATCGCCGCAGTACGCGAACCAGGCGTTCCGCCGCGGCGACTGGCTGCTCGCCATCCAGTTCCACCCCGAGGTGACCCGCGAGATCCACGACGACTGGCTCGCCGCGTGGGGCGACGAGCTGCCGGAGTACGGCCTCACCGTCGACGGCATGCGCGAGCTGCAGGCGACGTGCGGACCGGCGGCCGCGGAGGCGTCGGCGGCGATCCTCGGCGAGTTCCTCGAGGGCCTCGGCGCCCATCGGGCGCTGCCGAAGGCGAGCTGACCGGGTCGGCCCTGGCTCAGCGCGCGCGGGGGCGGCGCTCGGGCGCCTCGAAGAAGTCCCTGAGCAGGCGCGACGCGTCGTCCGCCTCCACGCCCGCGTAGACCTCGACGCGGTGGTTCAGGCGCCGGTCGCGCAGCACGTCGTAGACCGACCCGGCGGCCCCGGCCTTCTCGTCCCAGGCCCCGTAGACGACGACCGGGAGCCGGGCGGCGAGGATGGCGCCCGCGCACATCACGCACGGCTCGAGCGTGACCACGAGCGTGCAGTCGGTGAGGTGCCGGTCACCGGTCACGCGCGCGGCCTCACGGATGGCGAGGAGCTCGGCGTGCGCGGTCGGGTCCTCCCGCAGCTCGCGCTCATTGCGCCCCGTCGCGACGACCTCGCCGCCGCGCACCACGACCGCGCCGACCGGCACGTCGCCGGTATCGAGGGCCGCGGATGCCTCGGCGAGGGCGAGCCGCATCCACTCGGCGTGCTCAGGGCGCTGCACCGGCATCCGTTCGGCCCCTTCTCGTCGGCGGAACCCCCGCAACTAGACTCGAGCCTATGCGAGTCCACGTCGCCGACCACCCGCTCATCACGCACAAGCTCACCGTCCTGCGCGACCAGACCACGCCGTCGCCGGTCTTCCGCGCACTCGTCGGCGAGCTCATGACGCTCCTGGCCTACGAGGGCACGCGCGACGTGCGGGTCGAGCCGGTCGACATCACGACCCCGGTGTCCCCCACGACGGGCGTGCGGATCGCCGATCCGAAGCCGCTCATCGTGCCGATCCTGCGCGCGGGTCTCGGCATGCTCGAGGGCATGACCACGATGATCCCGTCGGCAGAGGTCGGCTTCCTCGGGATGGCGCGCAACGAGGAGACCCTCGAGCCGACCACGTACGCCGAGCGGCTGCCGGACGACCTCTCGGGGCGGCAGTGCTTCGTGCTCGACCCGATGCTCGCCACCGGCGGCTCCCTGATCGCCGCGATCGAGTTCCTGCTGAAGCGCGGGGCGACGGACGTCACGGCGATCTGCATCCTCGCGGCGCCCGAGGGACTCGAGGCGGTCGAGCAGGCGATGACCGGCCGCAACGTGTCGGTGGTGCTGGGCGCCGTCGACGACCACCTCAACGAGCACGGCTACATCGTGCCCGGGCTCGGCGACGCCGGCGATCGCCTGTACGGCACCGTCTGAGCCACGCCGGGCGCCCGTTCCGGGTCGCTCGGCATCCCGATCGCGCTCCGTCACACGGCCGCAGCGCACGCCTTCCCGTGCTATCCGGCGGATGCGTTCGCAGGATCTTCGCACCGAGACACGCCGTGCGGGATGTGCTCCGGCAAGATTCGATGAAATCCATCTGAGTCGAAGGATCTTCTGCCACGCCTGAGCCATGGCCCGGACCTCCTCCGTCGGCGACGGGCTGGGCGCACCGCGTTCGACGTCACGAGCCGCCACGGCGGGTCACCGTTTGACACATCGGCGACGCTGCCGCTTGACTTCCACCCATGACGAACACCGCACGCCCCCTGATCGCCCTCGAGGCTCAGTGGACCGCCGGCGCGATGATGCCGGCCCGTGCGCCCATGTGTTGTCGAATGTGCCGCTGACCAAGCGAACCCCCCGCCGAGCACCGCGACCGGTCCGATCCCGACCGGCAGGGCTCTCGTCGAACCCGATTCCGTGATCCGGGTTCTCCCGGCCCCTCTGGGCCATCGCTTCCGACCCCCGACGACGGGGGCCGTCGACGCATCTTCAGCACAAGGATCCGCCATGTCGATCGCACTCGCACCCGCACGTCCCGCCCACCCCGCCGCCACCGCACCGGCACCCGCCGCGGCCGCGGCGCCCCGCATCCGCGCCGTCCCCGACGGCACCGAAGCCCGCGGCTTCGTGCTGTACGTGGGCATCGACGAGGCCAAGGCCGCCGCCGACGGCACGAGCCTGCACCGCATCGTCCAGGCCCTGCGCACCCTCACCGGCGATCTCTCGCCGTCGGCCGAGACCTACGCAGCCGTGGCCCTGGCGCCCGAGGGCGCCGGCGGCCGCGACGTCGACGTGGTGCGGCTCGCACTCCAGGACCCCGCCGCGCTCGCCCGGCAGCGCGAGTCCGACGGACTCGACGCGGACGCCGATCGCCACCCGGACGGGGTCGTGATCGACATCTCGCGCAAGCGCGTGCTCCTCGACGGCGAGCCCGCGGGCCTGACGTACAAGGAGTTCGAACTCCTGCAGTTCCTCGTGCTGCGCGAGGGCCGCACGATCGAGCGGCACGAACTGATCGAGGGACTGTGGGCCGACGAGGACGAGGTGCCCAACGAGCGCACCATCGACGTCCACGTGCGCCGGCTCCGCTCGAAGCTCGCCCACTACCAGGACATCGTCCGCACCGTGCGCGGCGTCGGCTACCGATTCGACCGCCACGCCGACGTGTCGATCCGCCAGGCATCGACGCCGAGCCCGGACGTCTTCTGAGCGCGGAGCGGGGCGGGGTGGGGCGAGTCGCCCCACCCCGCCCCGTCGTGTGCGAGACTCGGGGAATCTCGTCCCGCATCCGGGGCACATCCCCCTAGCGCCCGTTACCGATCCGTTATATATTCGTAGCGCACCGGCTGTTTGCTGTGGCGGCCGGTGCGGAATGTGATTGCAGGACACTCTTGGTGCAAGGGCGAGGGCCGGTCGTCAGCCTCTACGACCGGCCCTCAACCGTTCCCACCCCCAATGCGGGGGAAGTCCCCCGGTCCTCGCCGCCATCCACGCCTCGCCGCCGACCACTCGTGCATATGGTGGTCATGACGTCGGCGAACGGGTCGCCGCGATCGGCGAAGGGAGCCCGCGGGTGGCGGATCGGACGACGGCCGTGGCGGCGTGGGAGGCGCTCTTCCGAGCGCAGGTGTCGATCATGCGCGGCCTCGCGGCGGAGTTCCCGACCGGGATCATGTCGCTGAACGAGTACGACGTGCTCTTCAACATCACGCGCGTGCCCGGACGGCGCCTCCGCCTGAAGGACCTGAACCGGCACGTGCTGATCTCCCAGCCGAGCGTCAGCCGCCTGGTCGACCGACTCGCCGCCCGGGGATGGGTCGAGAAGGTCGACGACCCGCTCGACGGCCGCGGCACGATCGTGCAACTCACCGCGGACGGCTACGAGGCCTTCCGGCGCGCCGCGGTCCACCACGTCGAGGCCATCACCGACCGCGTCGGCGGTGCGCTCGACGAGGCGGAGCTGAACGAGCTCATCGACCTCTGCGACCGCCTGCGCCAAGCCCAGGCACCCGTGACCGCCCGGCGACGCGCGGGTGCCGTGCCGTCGGATGCCGACGCTGCGGACGCGGGCGCCTGATCGGAACGCGGACCGCCGCGCACCCGCCGAGGGCGTGACGGTGGGACGGGAACCCTACCTCCCGCCCCACCGCGGCCTCACAGGGAGGCCCTCCCCGCCGAGCGACCCGAACTGAGCTCGGCGAGCCAACCTCCCGATGGATCGTGCTGGGTTGATCCATTCGCCGCGGTGCAACGAAGTCGGGTCGGGCCCCGACTCGGGTTTTGAGGAATCGTAGCCTTTCCGCGGCGGGGGCCGCAGTGCCCCAGAGCGGGGGGTACGGAGCGGAGGCCGGAATCCGGATGCGGCTGCGGGTCCGCTCAGGAGACCGGGCTCGGCTGCGGCCAGTCGATCCACTCCTCGTAGCCCGGGTGCTTGCGCAACCAGGCGGCGATGAACGGACACGTCGGCACGATGCGCTCTCCCCGGGCGATCGCATCTTCGACCACCGTCTTCGCCAGGCGAGTCCCGAGCCCGCGACCCTCGAACGCCGGATCGACGACCGTGTGGAAGAACATGATCCGGTCCGGCTTCGCGCGGAACTCGGCGAAACCCACCTGCTCGCCGGCGAGCCGGAGCCGGTACCGGCGGGCCTCATCGTCGCGGACGACCTCGACCTCGTCGTCATCGGTCACGGTCGACTCCTCTCCTCGCGCCGGGCGCTCCGGCGCGCATCAGGTGGAACGCAGGGCGGGCCCCGGCATTCCCATGGCTCCCGCGAGCACCGGTGCCGTGATGGCGCCGGTCCGCGGGCCGAACTCGATCTCCGCCGCCGGTCCGGCGGCGGCCCGGGTGGCCCCGGCGTCCCCGCGCTCCGGATGCGTCGTCACGACGAGGGTGATCAGCCAGACGAAGACGAGCGCGAACGCGACGACCTCGAACACCGTGAGCGAGGCCCAGCCGAGTCGGTCGTACGCGACCCAGGCCAGGACCTCGACCGCGAGGGCGGCGATCGACGTGGCGATCAGGCGCCGCGGAAGGCCCCGGACCATCCACGGCGTCAGCGTCGCGAGGCCGAAGAAGGCCGCACCCGCGGCGCTCGCGAGGACGTTGTGCACGAGCTCGTTCGCATCGATCGGCACGAGCCCGATGCCGGTCAGGGCGAGCCCGATCACCGCGATCAGGCTGCGGACGACCGCGCCGGCCGCTGGGCGGGCGCGGTACTCGGGCCGGGCGAGCCCGCGCGCGAGCGGCTCGGACATGACGGCCATGGCGGCTCCGGACGCGACGAGGCCGGCGTTGAACCAGGCCGCGGCCAGGTCGTCGGACGTCCCGAGCGTGCTGAAGTTCCTGGCCCACCACTCGCCGGTCTGGGTGAGGCTCATGCTCGCGAGCGCCCCGCCGCGAGCACCATCGCCACGAGGTTGAACGAGCGATAGACGCGCTGCCGGTGGGCGCGGAGGTGCACGGAGCCGGTCGTGAGGCCCATGACCCCGGCGGTGACGACACCGGCTCCGAGATCCCCGCCGGGGAGCGCGCCGAACGCGTCCGCAGCGCTCGCGACGGCCAGCGCCGCGATGACCGACCAGACCGAGGCGTTCGCGAGCGCGCCGAGCCGCGGCGAGGCCCAGGGCACGCGACAGCGCGCGCCGGACGGTCGCACCCCTGCGACCGACGCCATCGTCAGGGCCGCGAGCGAGAGCAGCGCCGCGACGACCGCGACCGAGACCGAGACGAGGTCGACGAGCGCCCCGGCCCCGTCGACCGGTCCGGGGGTGGGCGGACGCACCAGCACGGCGGTCGCGGCGACCGACACGGCGATCGCGATCACGGCCATCGCCGTGATCGTGGCAGCATGACGGAGGGCGGAGAGCTGAGCTCCCTCGACGCGTCGTCCACCGCTCATCGTCGACCCCTCGATCGGCGCACCCGAACGTGACCGAGCCTAATCGGAGGCTTCCGTCCCCGCCGCAACAGTGCGGCCGAGCGCCCGTCGATCCATGGGGGATTCACAGGCTGTGGGCGCCGTCCGCGGCCTCCCCTCCCGGACGGCGGCGAACTGCGGCAGGCTGGTGGACATGGCACGACTGGCCGTCGACGCCGACGTCGACCTGGAGGGGATCCGATCGGACCCCCGCGCATCGCGGGCGCTGGAGGACCCGGTGCTCGCCCGCCGCCTCGAGGCGCACTTCCCGACCCTCCACGGACTGTTCCGCCGCCTGTACGGCGAGCACGACGACGCCGTCGACGCGCTCACGGGCGTCATCGTCGATCTCGCGGATTCATGGGCGCGCCGGCCGGAGGACCTCCGTGCCCTCGACGCCCGCCGCGAGGGCGATTCGACGTGGTACCGGTCGAACCGGATGCTCGGCGGCGTCTGCTACGTCGACCGCTACGCGGGCGACCTCGCCGGCCTCCGCGAGCGGATCCCCGGCTTCGTCGAACTCGGACTCAGCTACCTCCACCTCATGCCGCTGTTCGCGGTCCCCGAGGGGAATTCGGACGGCGGGTACGCCGTGACGAGCTATCGCGAGGTCCAACCCCGTCTCGGGACCATCGACGAACTGCGCGACCTGGCGACCGACCTGCGCGCGAACGGCGTCTCGCTCGTGCTCGACTTCATCTTCAACCACACGGCGTCCGACCACGAGTGGGCCCGTCGCGCACTGGCCGGCGACCCGGAGTACGAGGACTTCTACCTGATCTTCCCCGACCGCACGATGCCCGACGCGTACGAGCGCACGGTGCGGGAGATCTTCCCCGACGACCATCCCGGCTCCTTCGTGCCGCTGCCCGACGGCCGGTGGATCTGGGCGACGTTCCACTCCTTCCAATGGGACCTCAACTACGCGAACCCGGCCGTCTTCCGCGCGATGGCGGGCGAGATGCTGTTCCTCGCGAACCTCGGCGTCGAGGTGCTGCGCATGGACGCGGTCGCCTTCATCTGGAAGCGCCTCGGCACCGCGTGCGAGTCGCTTCCCGAGGCGCACCTGCTGCTCCGCGCGTTCAACGCGGTGCTGCGCATCGCGGCGCCGAGCCTCCTGTTCAAGTCTGAGGCGATCGTGCACCCCGACGAGGTCGTGGAGTACCTCTCGCTCGAGGAGTGCCAGCTCTCGTACAACCCGCTGCAGATGGCCCTGACCTGGGAGGCGCTCGCGACGCGGGACCCGCGGATGCTCCAGCAGGCCCTCGATCGCCGCCACGCGCTGCCCGAGGGCTGCGCCTGGGTGAACTACGTCCGGGGCCACGACGACATCGGGTGGACCTTCGCCGACGAGGATGCCGCGGAGTTCGGCATCGACGGCGGCGACCACCGCCGCTTCCTCAACGCCTTCTACGTCGGACGGTTCCCCGGCAGCTTCGCGCGCGGCGAGCCGTTCCAGGAGAACCCGCGGACCGGCGACGCCCGCGTCGCCGGCACGACGGCCTCGCTCGCGGGCATCGAGGCCGGCGACCCGCACGGCGTCGACCGGGTGCTGCTCGCCCACTCGATCGCGCTCTCGACGGGCGGCATCCCGCTGATCTACCTCGGCGACGAGGTCGCGCAGCTGAACGACCGTTCCTACCTCGACGACGCGGCCCTCGCCGGCGACGCACGGTGGGTGAACCGGCCCCGGTACCCCGAGGCCGCGTACGCCGACCGGCACGACCCGACGACCGCGAGCGGTGCGGTGCACGCCGGGCTCGCGAGGATGGTCGCCGTGCGCCGCAGCACTCCGGAGTTCGCCGGCGGACGGCTCGTCACCTTCGATGCGAGGCACCCGCACGTGCTGGCGTACCAGCGACCGGCGGCCGGCGCCCCGACCGCCGGTGTCGACGCGGATGGCGCGCCCGGCGCGCCCGACGAGTCGGTCGTGCTGTGCCTGGCGAACCTCGGCGACGAACCGGCGTGCATCGCGCCCGCCACGTTCTCCGGGTTCGCCCCCGACGCGCACGAGCTCATCTCGGATCGCCGGGTGACCCTGGAACGCGGTCTCGTGCTCGATCCCTGCCACGTGGCGTGGCTGCGGGTGGGCCCGGCCCCCGCGCCGCCGCGGTTCTGACCGGCGCTCGCTCCCTCCGGCGTCAGGCCGAATGCCCGGGGCGACGCACGACCGGGGCGACGTAGCCCGAGCCGTGGTCGAGCTGGAAGTCCAGGTTCACCGCGGCGTTGATGAGGGCGAGGTGACTGAACGCCTGCGGGAAGTTGCCGAGCTGCTCGCCCGTGAGGCCGATCTCCTCGGCGTACAACCCGAGGTGGTTGGCGTAGGTCAGCATCTTCTCGAACACGAGCCGCGCCTCGTCGAGGCGCCCCGAGCGCGCCAGCGCGTCGACGTACCAGAACGAGCACAGCGTGAACGTGCCCTCGGTGCCCTCGAGGCCGTCCGGCGAGGAGCGCGGGTCGTACCGGTAGACCAGGCTGTCCGAGACGAGCACCTCGTCGATGGCCTCGAGGGTCGACATCCACAGCGGGTCGCGCGGGATCACGAAGCCCATGAGCGGCATCCGCAGCAGTGACGCATCGAGGACGGACCCGCCCTCGAACTGCACGAAGGCGCGACGCTCCGCGTCGTAGCCCGTCGCCATGATCGCCTCGTAGATCCGATCCCGCTCGTGCGTCCAGCGCGTCATCGACGCGGGTCGGCCGTGCGCCTGGGCGAGGCGGATGCCGCGGTCGAGCGCGACCCACGACATGAACCGGCCGTAGGTGAAGTGCTGTGGGCCGCCGCGGGTCTCCCAGATGCCCTCCTCGGCCTCGGACCAGTGGTCGCACAGCCAGTCGAGCACCTCGCGGGTCTTGGTCCAGCCGGCATGGGGCAGGGCGAGCCCGTTCGTGTCGGCGAGGTGGATCGAGTCGAGGGCCTCGCCGTAGATGTCGAGCTGGAGCTGGTCCGCCGCACCGTTGCCGATCCGGACCGGCCGCGACTTCCGGTAGCCCGAGAAGTGGTCGAGGCTCTCCTCCTCGAGGTCGCTCGATCCGTCGACGCGGTACATGACCTTGAGCGGCCCGGACTCCGAGCCGACGCTCTCGTGGATGCGCTGGAGCAGCCACCCGACGAACGCCTCGGCCTCGTCGGTGTACCCGAGGCACAGCAACGCGGACACGGAGAACGACGCGTCGCGGATCCACGTGTACCGGTAGTCCCAGTTCCGCTCGCCGCCGACCTGCTCGGGGAGCGCCGTGGTGGGAGCGGCGACGAGCGCACCCGTCGGCGCGTACGTCATGAGCTTGAGGGTCATGGCGGATCGCGCGACCATCTCGCGCCAGCGACCCCGGTAGGTGGAGCGGTCGTTCCAGCGTCGCCAGTACCGGCGGGTCTCGTCGAACATCCGGTCGAGCTCGTCGACGTCGACCTGACGCGCGTCGACGTCGCCGGTCTCGAGCATGACCCCGGTGCGCTCGCCGGCGCGCAGCGTGATGGTGACCTTAATGCCGTCGCCGACGACCTCGACCCGGCCCGCCTTCCGTCCGCCGTGCAGCACCGGGTCGCCCACACGGTGCAGTGTCATGACGAGGTCGTCCGAGACGAACTTCGCGCCGACGCCCGCCGGCTCGAGCCGGTGCGACGCGCGACCGTAGTCGAAGCGCGGCTGCACCTCGCCCTCGAACGTCATCTCGCCGCGGACGACCCGGATCATGCGGACGATGACGTGGCGGTCGGTGACCGTGCCGTCCGCGACGGGCATGAAGTCGACGACCTCGCCGACGCCGCCGTCGGTCAGGAACCTGGTGACGAGGATGGCGGTGTCGGGGAGGTAGAGCTGCCGTGTCGTGTACTCGGTGCCCACCGGCCGGACCCGGAAGAAGCCGCCGCGCTCGTGGTCGAGCAGCGATCCGAACACGCTCGGCGAGTCGAACCGCGGGGCGCAGAACCAGTCGATCGTGCCATCGGTGGAGACCAGCGCCGCGGTCTGCAGGTCCCCGATGAGGCCGTGGTCGCTGATGTCCGGGTACTTCTTCGCCATGCGCCGCCGCCTTCCCCCACCGGAAGCGTGGCACGCCCGCAACGGGCCCGGCAAGCGATCCCGGGTCGCGCCGTCGCTCGCCGCGGGATCGAACCCGGAGACGACGAAAGCGGCCCGCGATGCGGACCGCTTCCTGCTGCGCGCCCGGAGGGACTCGAACCCCCAACCTTCTGATCCGTAGTCAGATGCTCTATCCATTGAGCTACGGGCGCATGGGATGTCGCCCGCGACCTCTCGGCTCATCAGGCAACCCCGTTACTTTATCCCACCGTGCGCCCGTTCGCCAATCGAGCGCGGAGGCCGGGCGCGTCGGCCGGATCGGTGCGCGCGCGAGCAGCCCCGTCGCCCGCGTGTTCGGGGCCCGCGGTGCGAAAGTACGCCGAAGTGGGAGCGCGCTCCCACTAGAGTTCGACCATGGGCAAGCTCATCTACAACTCCTCGAATCGAGAGATCGAGATCGAGGACCGGACGCTCGCGCACCTGCGCGTCGCGATCATCAACAAGCTCCGTCGCTCGGAGAGCTTCGCCATGACCTGGGAGCACGGCATCGAGCACGGCAGCGGTCGTACGACGCTCTGGCTGCACGAGTCGATCCCGCTCCAGTTCGTCTTCAGCGGCAACCGTCCGCCCAAGCTCAACCGGCTCTGGATCGAGCAGCTCCTGCTCTCCGCGAACAGCACCGGCGGGCTGCAGAACGTGCCCGAGCCCGACGAGAACGAGCCCTTCGACGTCGAGTGACGAGGTCGGTCGCCGCGGCGACCGACCCGCCCCGTTCCTCTCGTCCCGCGCCCGCGGGTAGCGACACCCGGACCGTCCGGCAAGCCCCTGCGCGCGGCCACCGCGCCTGCCTACCGTGACCGTGGCGCCCCGTCCGGTGCGCCGGAACGGAGGAATGCAGATGAGCACGACCCTGACCGCCGACATCGAGGTGGACGTCCCCGTCCGCACGGCGTACGACCAGTGGACGCAGTTCGAGACCTTCCCGGAGTTCATGTCCGGCGTCGACTCGGTGGAGCAGGTGGACCCCACGACGACGCACTGGGTGGTGTCGATCGGCGGCGTCACCCGGGAGTTCGATGCCGACGTCTCGGACCAGGTGCCGGACGAGCGCGTCGCCTGGCACAGCACGACGGCCGGCACGTCGCACCGCGGCCGCGTCGAGTTCCGGCCGATCGGGGCCGACCGCTCGCGGGTCGAGGTGACCATGGAGTGGGAGCCCGAGGGCTTCGTCGAGCGCGCCGGAGCTGCGCTGGGACTCGACGACCGGCAGGTCGAGCACGACCTGCGCAGGTTCAAGGAGTTCGTGGAGTCGCGGCCGGGCGCCACGGGCGCCTGGCGCGGCGAGGTGCACGACCCCGCGGGCGCGGGCACCGGCGCGGCGTCCGACGACGTTCGCGGGGCCGACCCCGACCTGAACGCCTAGACCGTCGACGGAGCGCCCGAGGCTGCGGCCTCGGGCGCTCCCTCGCCCTCGGCGTCCAGCTGCTCCGGGATGAGCTGGATGCCGCCGGTCGAGTTGGCGCTGCGCATCAGGTCCTCGAGGTACGTGCGGCTGAGCTCGGGCGGGTCCGGCTCGTCGAACATGAAGCGCAGGGGGATGTTCGGGTGCAGCCACAGCGTGGTGCGCCCGGGAGGGTCCTCCTCGGCGTGGCTCCACGACACCGTGAACGACTCCCCGCGGCGGAGCTTCGTCACGATCGCGACCTGGAGGTGCGCGAGCGCCCGGTCCTCGATGCCGATCGGGGTCGCGTCGTTCCCGTAGTAGAGGGTGCCCATGCGACCGAGGCTACCCCGCCCCGGCGCAGGGTTCGAGGCCCGCGCGGGCGGGCGGACGCATCCGACCCGCAGATCGTCAACCCCCTCCGGGCCGCCGCCGGGGGAACGTAGCGTGGGCCGTGGACTGACAGGCTCCCCCCCGGGGGGAGCCCCACCGGAACGACGAGGAGGGCTCGAAATGCATGACCCGCTGGTCGATCCGACCACGAAGCACACCACCATCCCGTTCCCGCGCCAGGAGCAGGACCCGCCGGGCCTGACGCCCAGGATGGTGCCGCAACCCGACCACGGCGAGTACAGCTATCGCGGGTCGGGCCGGCTCAGCGGCCGCAGGGCGCTGATCACCGGCGGCGACTCCGGCATCGGCCGCGCGATCGCGATCGCCTTCGCCCGCGAGGGAGCCGACGTGGCCATCGCGCACCTGCCGGACGAACAGGAGGACGCCGAGGAGACGGCCTACTGGGTGCGCGACGCCGAGCGGCGAGCCGAGCTGCTGCCCGGCGACCTGCGCGATGAGGCGCACTGCCAGGCGCTCGTCGAACGCACCTGCGACGCCTTCGGCGGGCTCGACATCCTCGTGCTGAACGCCGCCCGCCAGCGCGACCGCGCCGGCATCGACGAGATGCCGACCGGCGACTTCGACTCGGTGATGCGGGTGAACCTGTACGCGAGCGTCTTCCTGGCGCGCGCGGCCGTGCCGCGGATGGATGCGGGCTCGTCGATCATCACGACCTCGTCCATCCAGGGATTCGCTCCGTCGCCGCGGATCATGGACTACGCCATGACGAAGTCGGCGATCGTCGCGTTCACCCAGGCGCTCGCGGAGGAGCTCGGGCCGCGCGGCATCCGGGTGAACTCGGTCGCCCCGGGTCCGATCTGGACGCCGCTGATCCCCGCCACCGGGTGGCCCGATGCGCTGCCCGACTTCGGCCGCGACACGCCCCTCGGTCGCGCCGGCCAGCCCTCCGAGGTCGCGGGGGCCTACGTCTACCTGGCGTCCGAGGCGGCGTCGTACACGACGGGAGCGGTGCTGCCCGTCACCGGGGGGAAGCCGCTCTGAACCCGGCCCGGCGTCGAGGCCGGGCGGGGTCGTGCGCACGGGGGAAGGAACGCACATGCCGGGGAAGCGGAACAGGCCGTCCTCGCTGAAGGATCCGGAGCTCTACGAGGAGCTCCGCGACGAGGGCGCGTCGAAGGAGAAGGCGGCGCGCATCTCCAACGCCGCGGCGGCGCGCGGACGCGACGCCGTCGGCCGGAAGGGCGGGGAGGCCGGCAGCTACGAGGACTGGACCGTCCCCGAGTTGAAGCGGCGCGCCAAGGAGCTCGGGCTGACGGGCTACAGCGACCTGCGCAAGGGCGAGCTCATCGACGCCCTGCGCTCGCACTGAGGGCCGACGCATGCCGCGGCTGCGGCGGGTCGAGCCGTACGCGTCACCCGGGCTCACCCGGCTCCGCAGCGGCCGGGGCTTCACCTACCGGTTCGCCGACGGGAGCCGCGCTGACCGCGCGGAGCGGAACCGGATCGCCGAGCTGGCGATCCCGCCGGCGTGGAGCGACGTCTGGATCGCCGAGGTGCCGAACGCCCACATCCTCGCCGTCGGGGTGGATGCCGCCGGGAGGCGCCAGTACCTCTACCACCCGGTCTGGCGGGAGCGGCAGGACGAGCGCAAGTTCGACCGGATGACCGAGCTCGCCGGAGTGCTCCCCGCGGCGCGGCGCGGCGTGGGACGCGACCTCGCGCTCGCCGACGTGCTGCGCGAGCGCGTGCTCGCCGCGGCGTTCCGCACGCTCGACCTCGGCGCCATCCGGATCGGCTCGGAGGAGTCGCTGGCCCAGGCGCGCAGCCGCGGCCTGACGACCCTGCTGGTGCGCAACGCCCGGCTGGAGGGTGACGACGCGGTCCGGCTGCGCTTCCGCGCGAAGGGCGGGATCGCCCAGGAGCTCGTGCTCGAGGACGCAGCCCTGGCCGCCTTCGTCGAGGGGATGGCCGGCCGCTCGCCCGCAGCGAGGCTGTACGCGTTCGCGGACGGGCGTCGGATGCGTCCCATCGGCCCGGCCGACGTCAACGACGACATCCGCGAACGCACGGGCGGCGACTTCACGGCCAAGGACTTCCGGACCCTGCGTGGAACGATCGCCGCGGCCGACCGCCTCGCCCGGCTCGGCACGGCGACGACGCAGCGCGCCCGGGCGGCGGCCGTGCGGGAGGCGATCGTGCACGCGAGCGAGATTCTGGGCAACACGCCCGCCATCGCGAAGGCGAGCTACGTCGACCCGCGCGTCGTGGACGCATACGAGCACGGTCGGCTCATCGCCCGCCGCGGCGGGCGCGAGAAGGCGCTCCTCGGCCTGCTCGTCGACGACGCCGCCGACGCCTGAGGCGCCGTGGCGTCAGGCGGCCTCGACGGGCGTGGGTCCGGTCGGGGCGGCGCGGCTGCCCACGTGCTCGAGGTCGAGCATGATGCCGCCGCCGGAGTTCGCGCCCCGCATCAGGTCCTCGATCCACTCGCGGTCGAGCGCGCCCGCCTCGACCTCCTCGAAGGCGAAGCGAAGCGGGATCGCGGGATGGAGCCAGAGCGAGCTGCGCCCGCGGGGCTGTCCGACTCCGTGGCGCCATGAGAGCAGGAAGCTCTCGTTCCGGCGGAGCTTGGTCGTGATGGCGATCTTCAGGTGGGCGAGGGCACGGTCGTCGATCTCGACCGGGGTGCCCGAGTCGCCGTAGTAGAGAATTCCCACGAGAGCACAGTACGGCCAATCGGGACATCGTGGGGCGCTTGGTTCCGAATTCGGATGGTCAATCGTTCCTGGGATCGCTGAACGACCCTCCGGGCTCCGGGTGCACGTCCTCCGGGCGCTTGTCCGGACGGAGTCCTCGCCAGCGCGGATGGCGGGCGACGCCCGTGCGCGTCCAGTCGCCGAACTCGATCTCGCCGACGACCTCCGGGCGCACCCAGGCCGCATCGGCGGCGTCGGCGTCGGGCACCGCGAGGAACGGCGACACGTCCACGGCGAGCCCGTCCAGCCGTTCCTGCAGGCGCTCGGTCTCACGCTCGCGGAGGCCGGAGCCCACCCGGCCCGCGTAGCGCAGGCCCTCGGACGTGGGCACGCCGACGAGCAGCGATCGAATGCGTCCGGTGCGGCTCCCGGCGCCGCGCCGATAGCCGCCGATCACCACCTCCTGCGTCCGCGACAGCGCGATCTTCACCCAGTCGTCGCTGCGCACGCCCGGCCGGTAGGGCGAGCTCCTGCGCTTGGCCACGATCCCCTCGAGCCCGGTGCGCCGTGCCTCCTCGAGGGCGGCACCGGCGTCGAGCCCGACGGTGGGAGGCACCTCGACGGGAGCGTCGGTGCCGGACCTGACGAGGCGCTCGAGTCGTTCGCGTCGCCGTACGTACGGCTCGTCGATCGTCGGCACGCCCGCGACCTCGAGGACGTCGAAGAGGAACAGGCGGACCGGGACGGATGCCGCGGCGGCGGCCACCTCGCGCGGCCGCTCGAGGTGCATCCGAGGCTGGAGCAGGCCGAAGTCGGGGCGGCCCGCCTCGTCGAGCGCGACGATCTCGCCGTCGACCACCGCGTCGGCCCGCAGCGCCGACGCGAGCGCGGCCAGTTCGGGGTAGGCCGCGGTGCGATCGATCCCGTTGCGGCTCACGAGCCGGACCGCGCCGTCCTCCACCCGCGCCAGGATCCGCACGCCGTCCCACTTCCATTCGACGGCCCAGTCGTCGCCGGTGACGAGCCCCGGCGCGCCGGGTGCGGCGAGCATCGGCCTCGGGATCGCGGCCTCCGGCCGGTGCGTCGCGGGGGCGCGGTCCGCCGGCGCCGTCGGCGACGCCGCGCTCGCGCCATCCGTCGCCGGCGCGGCCGCGGCCGCGTGCCCGCGCTGGTCCTTCATCCGGTGCAGCAGCCACTGGCTCTTCTCGCCATCGCCCTGCGTGCGGATGAGCGCGAGGCGCACCCGTCCGAGCGGCCCGCCGGCCCTGCCGTGCAGCGTGACGATCACCTCGTCGTCGCGCCACTTCTCGGTCTCGTAGGTCCCGGTGTCCCACACCGCCATCGACCCGGCGCCGTACTGCCCCTCCGGGATGGTGCCGGCGAACGTCAGGTACTCCATCGGATGGTCCTCGGTCTGCACGGCGAGGTGGTTGGTCCCCGAGCCCTCGGGCACCCCCTTGGGGACCGCCCAGCTGCGCAGCACCCCGTCCCGTTCGAGCCGCAGGTCGTAGTGGAGCCGGCGGGCGTGGTGCTCCTGGATCACGAAGCGCGGCGCCCCGTCGTCCGCGGCGCCCCACGTCGACCCGGGCATGGGCTCCGGAGTGGCCCCCGGAGTCCGCATCGACAGGTAGGTCCGCAGGGGCCCGTCATCGCCGGCCCGCGCGACGGCGAGCATCGGATCGCCACGCTCGGCGACGAGGGCGAGCACCTCGTCGGCCTCGAGCTGGCGCAGCTCCGGGTCGTCGAGCTCGTCCCACGTGCGCGGCGCCGCGACGGTCGGACGGAAGCGTCCGCGCAGCGAGTACGGCGCGATCGTGGTCTTCTTGCCGTTGTTCTGGCTCCAGTCGATGAGCACCCGGCCGCCGCGGAGCGTCTTGCGCATGCTGGAGACGACGAGCTCGGGGTGGTCGGCCTCGAGGGCGCGCGCGAGCTCGTGCGCGACGGCGGACACCTGCTCGGAGGTCTGCGAGCCGTCGAGCGGCGCGTAGAGGTGGATGCCCTTGCTGCCGCTGGTCACCGGTGCCGGATCGAGCCCGATCGGCTCGAGGAGGCCGCGCACGAGCCTGGCGACCTCGGCGCACTCGGCCAGGCCGACCCCGTCGCCCGGATCGAGGTCGAACACCATCCGGTCCGGGTTGGCCGGGGCGCCGGACGCGTCGAAGCGCCACTGCGGCACGTGCAACTCGAGGGCGCCCATCTGCGCGAGCCAGACCAGCGTGGCCCGGCTGTCGGCGACGGGGTACGACTTGTCGCCGTCCGAGTGGTGCTGCACGCCGCGCCGGATCCAGTCGGGCGCGTGCTCCTCGAGGTGCTTCTCGAAGAAGGCCTGCTCGGGATGCCCCGGCGTTCCGACGCCGTTCACCCACCGCTTGCGCGTGATCGGCCGGCCGGCGACGTGCGGGAGCATGACGGGCGCGATCTCCGCGTAGTAGCCGATCATCTCGCCCTTGGTCATGCCGGTCTCCGGGTACATGACCTTCTCGAGGCTCGTGAGCCGCACGCGACGCCCGTCGACGTCGACGACCTGGGCGGGACCCTGCGCCATGTCCCCATCCTGCCCTCCCGCATCATCCGGTGTCGGCCCGCACGCCGCGAACCGGACCACGCGGTGTCGGCACGGCCGCGCAACCGGCTCATCCGGTGGCGGATGGGCCGGGGGTATCGCTCCTGCGCGCGCGGGTGTGTACTGGGGGCATGCGAGCCGTCTGGAAGGGGGCGGTCACGTTCGGCCTCGTGAACGTGCCCGTGAAGCTGTACAGCGCCACCGAGGACCACGACGTGTCGTTGCACCAGGTGCACGACAAGGACGGCGGACGCATCCGCTACCAGCGCGTGTGCGAGATCGACGGCGAGGTCGTGCCGTACCAGAACATCGACAAGGCCTACGACGACGGCGAGCGGACCGTCATCATCACCGACGAGGACCTCAAGTCGCTGCCGTCCGAGCGCAGTCGGGAGATCGAGGTCGTCGAGTTCGTGCCGACGGAGCAGGTCGACCCGATCATGTACGACCGGAGCTACTACCTCGAGCCCGATTCCGCCTCGAACAAGGCGTACGTGCTCCTCCGCGAGGCGCTTGAGTCCACCGACCGGACGGCGATCGTCAGGATGTCGCTGCGCCAGAAGACGCGGCTGGCCGCCCTGCGCGTGCACGGCGACGTGCTGATGGTGCAGACGCTGCTCTGGAGCGACGAGGTCCGCGCGGCCGCGTTCCCGTCCCTCGAGGAACCCGTGAAGATCACGAAGACCGAGCTCGACCTGTCGAAGCAGCTGATCGAGAGCCTCGCGAACGACTTCGAGCCCGAGCAGTTCGTCGACGAGTACCAGCGCGACCTTCGCACGCTCATCGAGGCGAAGCTGGAGCAGGGCGACGCGATCGACACCGCCGCGACCTTCGGCGAACCGCCCGAGGAGGGCGGCGGCGAGGTGATCGACCTGATGGAGGCGCTGCGGCAGTCGATCGCGGCCAAGCGCGGGGACGAGGCGGCCTCGGACGACGCATCGGAGGCCCCGTCCGGGAAGAAGTCGGCCGCGAAGGGCAAGTCGAAGAAGGCGGGCTGAATCCGGCCGGATCAGTCGCCCGACGCGTCCTCGCCCCCGGCGGGGGCGCCGAGCGCGCCGATCGCCCACGCGTAGTGGCCGCCGAGGCACTCGTGGACCGGCTCGGCGAGGGTCGCGTCGCCGAGCCAGGCCCGCGGTTCGACGAAGATCGCCGCGTCGGTCATGGCGTCGAGGCGGGCGAGCGCGGACGCGTGGCTCGCTCGCAGCCGGTCGCGGGCACGGTCGAGGTCGCCGTCGTCCCGGTAGCGGTCGCGCAGGTCGCGGTTCAGCCGGTCGAGGTCGCGCCAGCGGTAGCCGTCGGCCGGGTAGGCCGCCGATCCCCCCGAGGCGGCCGCGGCGAGCCAGCCGAGGAGCAGCACGTGCCAGGCGTGCAGGTGGTTGACGACGTCGGCCGCGTCGCGGTCGCGCGGCGGCGCGGCGGCGGGATCCGCAGGCGTGGCAGGCGTCGGGAACGGGGCGTCGTCGCGGACGTCGAGGGCCCGTTCGAGGTCGGCGAAGCCCTCGGTCGCCCGTCGGACGAGCGTGGCACGGTCGGCGGGAATGGTCACGGGGCCAGCCTACGAGCCGCGCGCGACGGAGAGGACGACGGCCGACGCCGCCGGCAGCTCGATCATCCGGTCGGGCGCCGTCGGCGGGGTCCGCGCGGCATCCGTGGCGAGGAGCACCGTGACCTGGCCGTCCAGTTCCACCGGCCATGGATCCGCGCCGAGGTTCACGAGCACCACGACCCGCTCGGGGGCGTCGGGTGCCCCGCGATCCATCCGGAACCGGCGCGCCGCGTCATCCGCCCACGCCGTCGTGTGTGCGAACGACGGGTCGGTGAGCTCGGGACGCGCCCGCCGGAGCGCGAGCAGGCGACGGTGCAGGTCGAGCAGGCGGGCCGGCACGCCGTCCGGGTCGTCGGCCTCCGACCAGTCGAGCTTGGAGCCCGCGAACGTCGCGGGGTCCTGAGGGTCGGGCACGGCCGACTCGTCCCATCCCATGCGCGCGAACTCCGCGATGCGCCCCTCCGCGGTCGCTCGGCCGAGCTCGGGCTCCGGATGCGACGTGAAGAAGGCCCACGGCGTCGAGGCGCCCCATTCCTCGCCCATGAAGAGCATCGGCGTGAACGGGCTCGTGAGATTCAGCACCGCCGCGACCGCGAGTCGGCGTTCGCCGAGCGCGGGTGAGAGTCGGTCCCCCGCGGCGCGGTTGCCGACCTGGTCGTGGTCCTGCGTGAAGGTCACGAGCCGCCAGGTCGGGACGGCGGGATCGATCGGGCGGCCGTGGTCGCGTCCGCGGAACGACGAGAACGTGCCGTCGTGGAAGAACCCGCGGGCGGTCGTCTTGGCGAGCGCGTCGAGGGGCGCGAAGTCGGCGTAGTAGCCGGCGGTCTCGCCGGTGAGCGCGACGTGCATTGCGTGGTGGTGGTCGTCGCTCCACTGCGCCGTCAGGCCGTACCCGCCGGCCTCGCGGGGCAGGATGAGCGTCGGGTCGTTGAGGTCGGACTCGGCGATGAGCGTGAGCGGCCGGCCGACGTGCGCCGAGAGCGCGTCGGCGTGCTCGGCCAACTCGCGCAGGATGTGCCGGCTCGACCGATCGCGCAGGGCATGCACCGCATCGAGCCGCAGTCCGTCGACGTGGAAGTCGCGCAGCCACATCATCGCGTTCTCGACGATGTAGCGACGCACCTCGGGCTCGTCGAGGTTCACCGAGTCGCCCCAGGTGTTGCGTTCGCCGCTGCGCAGGTACGGCGCGTACCGAGGCAGGTAGTTGCCGCTCGGCCCGAGGTGGTTGTGGACGACGTCCTGGATCACCGCGAGCCCGCGCGCGTGGCACGCGTCGACGAAGCGCTGGTAGGCGGCCGGTCCGCCGTACGCCTCGTGCACGGCGTACCAGAGCACGCCGTCGTATCCCCAGTTGTGGACGCCGTTGAACGCGTTCACCGGCAGGAGCTCGACGAAGTCGATCCCGAGCCCGACGAGGTGGTCGAGCCGGTCGACGGCCGCGTCGAGCGTGCCCTCGGGGGTCCACGTGCCGAGGTGCAGTTCGTACACGACGCCGCCCGCGAGCTGCCGGCCGGTCCAGGCAGCGTCGGCCCAGAGGTGCGCTCCGAGGTCGAACGCGGCGCTGAGGTCGTGCACGCCGCGCGGCTGGCGCAGCGACCGCGGGTCGGGCAGCGCCCGGTCGTCGTCGTCCAGCACGAACCCGTACTCGTCGCCGGGGGCGAGGGCGACGTCGGCATGCCAGCGACCGCGCTCGTCGCGCTCCATCGGCAGGTCCCGCATCCCCGGGCGGCGCAGCGCGACCCGGTGCGGGATCGGGGCCCACAGCTCGACGGTCATGCGGATCCTCCCCCGGCCGCGGGCGTCGCACCGTCGCCGCTCGGGTCGCCGGATGCCTCCGGCACGAGCAGCGCGACCGGATACGTCGCGAGCAGCCCGGACAGCTGCACCGAGCCCCCGCGATCGGCGTCCGGCTCGACGCGGCGTCCGGTGAGCACGTCGCGCATCGTCCCGCCGCGGACCAGGACGGCCGTCTGGCCCCATCCGCCGCGCTGCGAGAGGCCGACGGGCAGGCGGGTCGCGACCGTCACCGCTCCGCCGCGGTCGAACGCGATGGCGTGGGCGGCGGCGTCGCCGACCACCTCGAGCGGCCGGTACCGGGTGAACAGGTCGGGCCGGTCGCGCCGCGCGCGCAGCGCTCGCGAGGTGACGAGCAGCTTCGCGGCCGCCGAGGCGTCGACGCCCGGCAGCTCGCCGCGTGCGGCTGCGGCGTCGAGGTCGGCGAGCATGCGCCGCCGGAGACCGAAGTCGACGGCTCGGCGGTTGTCCGGGTCCACCAGGCTCGTCTCCCACAGTTCCGCGCCCTGGTACACGTCGGGCGCACCGGGCATCGTGAGCTGGAGCAGCTTCGCCGACAGCGCGTTCGCCCACCCGGCCGGCGCGATCGCCTCCACGAGGCCGTCGACGCGCGCGCGGACCGACGCGTCGTCGTACGCGCGGTCGATCACCGCGTGCATGCGCTCCTCGAACGCGGCGTCCGGTGCCGTCCAGCGCGTGGAGACGGACGCCTCGCGCGACGCCTTCTCGGCGTAGGCGTGGGCGCGCTCGCGCTCGATCGGCCAGGCGCCGACGATCGCCTGCCAGAGCAGGGCATCGAACGGCCCGTCGCCCGTGGTCCCCGCGCCGCGGTCGGAACGCAGCCACTCGAGCTCGTCGATCCATCGCTGCGGCAGCTCGCTCAGCACGTCGATGCGCGCCCGCACGTCCTCGCCGCGCTTCGTGTCGTGCGTCGACAGGGTGGTCATGGAATGCGGCCACGCGGACTGACGTCGCAGCTGGCGCTCGTGGAAGCGGTCGACGTCGATCGCGAACTCGGACGGGTCGCCGCCCACCTCGGTGAGCGAGGTCAGTCGCGTGAACCGGTAGAACGCCGTGTCCTCGACGCCCTTCGCCATGACCATCCCGCTGGTCTGCTGGAAGCGGACCGCGACCGGGGATGACGGGTCGGCGAGCACCGGGAGGAGCGCGTCGATCGTCGCGGACAGGTCGGGGCGGTGCGCACGGGCGAGCCGAGCCGCGGTATCGAGGTGCTCGCGACCCGCAGGCAGGTACGAACGGTAGACGGGGAAGCATGCCAGCAGTTCGGCGAGCGCGTCGGCGGCGTCCGGCGGCGTCGGCTCCGGCAGCATCCGCTCGAGCCGCAGCACTTCGCTGCGCAGGATCCCGTCGGCGATCCCGCGCTTGGTGCCGTGGATGAGCTCGGGCCACTCGACGGTGCCGCCGATGCCGGTCTCGCCTCGCAGCCGGGCGTCGAGGGCGTCGAGCACCGCCTCGCCTGCGGGGTCGACGAGCACGCGATCCACGTCGGCGAGCGCGTCGTAGCCGGTCGTGCCGTCCGTCCGCCAGTGCGGCGGCAGCGGCTCGTCGCCCTCGAGGATCTTCTCGACGAGCACGTACGCGCCGCCGGTGGCGGCCGCGAGCCGGTCGAGGTACTCCCCCGGTCGGGCCAGGCCGTCGGGGTGGTCGACGCGGAGGCCGTCGGCGAGTCCCTCGCGCACCCAGCGCACGATCTCGACGTGCGTCGCGTCGAAGACCTCGGGCAGCTCCACCCGCACGCCGGCGAGCTCGTTCACCGCGAAGAAGCGACGGTAGTTCAGTTCGGCGTCGGCGCGCTGCCATCCCACCAGCTCGTAGTGCTGGCGGCCGTGCACCTCGACGACGTCGGCGCCGTCGTCGGCCGACCCCGGCGCCAGCGGGAACCGGTGCTCGAAGTAGCGCAGCTCGCCGTGCTCGACGCGCAGGTCGCCCGCGGCGGCCGCCTCCTCGAGCGTGCCGCCGAGCACGGGAAGGCGCACGCGGCCGGCGGTGAAGGCCCAGTCGACGTCGAACGCGTCGGCGTGCGGGGAGCCGGCGCCGAGTTCCAGCAGGCTCCACCACCACGGGTTCTGCGCGGCGTCGGCGACGCCGACGTGGTTCGGCACGATGTCGACGAGCACGCCGAGCCCCGCCCGGTGGGCGGCGTCCGCCAGCGCCTCCAGCCCTGACGCGCCACCGCGCGAATCGTCGACGCGGTCGTGTCCGACCACGTCGTATCCGTGGTCGGACCCCGCTCGCGACGGCAGGATCGGCGAGGCGTAGACCCAGTCGACGCCGAGTGCCGACAGGTAGTCGACGAGGGCGGCTGCGTCGTGCAGGTCGAACGAGGGCCGGACCTGGAGGCGGTACGTGGAACGCGGCTCGCGCGCCGCCGGACCGGCGTTGCGGCCGGTCACTTCCCCGCCTCGATCCTCGGGGCGGCGGGGGCCTCCTCGCTCGTCGCGGCCACCATCGCCGAGAGCGAGGCCGCAACCGAGTGGTCCACCTCGTCGGGCGTCGGATCGTGCTGCCGCAGCACCACGAGCGAGCGCTGCTCGAGCGGGATGGCCGCGCCCGGCCGGATCGGGTCGCTGTCGGCGCGACGGCCCGCGGTGTCGATCAGCACCTCCCATTCCGGCGAGAGCTCGTGCTCGGGGATCGTGAACTCGACCGTGTCGTCGTGGGCGTTGAAGAGCACGATGAAGTGGCGGTCGACGATCCGCTCGCCGCGACGGTCCCGCTCGCGGATGCCCTGTCCGTTCAGGAACACGCCGATGGCCTTGCCGAACCCGGCATCCCAGTCCTCGGGCGTCATCACGGACCCGTCGGGACGGAGCCAGACGATGTCCGGGACCGGCCCGCCCTCGGCCTGCCTGACGGGACGGCCGTCGAAGAACCGGCTGCGCCGGAACGTGGGGTGCTCGGCGCGGAGCTTCGCGACCGCCGCCGTGAACTCGATGAGCGGCTGGTCGGCGTGCTCCCAGTCGATCCAGCTGAGCTCGCTGTCCTGCGCGTAGACGTTGTTGTTGCCCAGCTGGGTGCGCCCGAGCTCGTCGCCGTGCGAGAGCATGGGCACGCCCTGCGAGAGCAGCAGGGTCGCGAGGAAGTTGCGCTGCTGCCGGGCCCGGAGCGTGAGCACGTCCGGGTCGTCGGTCGGGCCCTCGATGCCGAGGTTGGACGAGCGGTTGTGCGATTCGCCGTCGCGGTTGCCTTCGCCGTTGGCCTCGTTGTGCTTCTCGTTGTACGACACGAGGTCGCGCAGCGTGAATCCGTCGTGCGCGGTGACGAAGTTGATGGAGGCCACCGGCCGGCGGCCGGAGTGCTCGTACAGGTCCGCCGAGCCGGTGAACCGCGAGGCGAACTCGCCCAACGTGGCCGGCTCGCCGCGCCAGAAGTCGCGCACCGTGTCGCGGTACTTGCCGTTCCACTCCGTCCACTGCGGTGGGAAATTGCCGACCTGGTACCCGCCCGGGCCGACGTCCCATGGTTCGGCGATGAGCTTGACCTGCGACACCACCGGATCCTGCTGCACGAGCTCGAAGAACGTCGACAGCTTGTCGACCTCGTAGAACTCACGCGCGAGCGTCGAGGCGAGGTCGAACCGGAACCCGTCGACGTGCATCTCGAGCACCCAGTAGCGCAGCGAGTCCATGATCAGCTGCAGCGCATGCGGGTGACCGACGTTGAGCGAGTTGCCCGTGCCCGTGTAGTCCATGTAGAACCGCTTGTCGTCCTCGACGAGGCGGTAGTACGCGGCGTTGTCGATGCCGCGCATCGACAGGGTCGGACCGAGGTGGTTGCCCTCGGCGGTGTGGTTGTAGACCACGTCGAGGATCACCTCGATGCCGGCGGCGTGGAGGGACTTCACCATCGCCTTGAACTCCTGCACCTGCTCACCGCGCTGCCCGGTCGAGGCGTAGGTGTTCTGGGGCGCGAAGAACGCGATGGTGTTGTAGCCCCAGTAGTTCGACAGGCCCTGCTCCTGCAGGGTGCCGTCGTCCACGAACTGGTGGACGGGCATGAGCTCGATCGCGGTGACGCCGAGCTTGATCAGGTGCTCGATCACGACCGGATGCCCGACGGCGGCGTACGTTCCGCGGATCTCCTCAGGGACGCCGGGCAGCGTCTGCGTGAGCCCCTTCACGTGCGCCTCGTAGATGAACGACGCGGCGTACGGCGTGCGCGGGTGGCGATCGCCCGACCAGTCGAAGAAGGGGTTGGTGACCACGCCGAGCATCATGCTCTTCGCGGAGTTCTGGTTGTTGCGGCCGTCGGGGTTGCCGAACGGGTAGCCGAAGAGCGACTGGTTCCAGTTCAGCGCCCCCTCGACCGCCTTCGCGTACGGGTCGAGCAGCAGCTTGTTCGGATTGCAGCGCAGCCCCTTCGCGGGATCGTTCGGCCCGTGCACGCGGTAGCCGTAGCGCTGCCCGGGCTGCACCTGCGGCAGGTACGCGTGCCAGATGTACGCGTCGACGTCGACGAGTTCCACGCGCTGCTCGCGGCGTCGGGCGTCGAACAGGCACAACTCGACCTTCTGCGCGACCTCGCTGAAGAGCGCGAAGTTCGTGCCGTTCCCGTCGAACGTCGCGCCGAGCGGGTAGGTGGAGCCGGGCCAGGTGTGCATTCGTCCCCCGATGGTGTGCCTCCGGCCCATCGTAGGGGGCGGATGTTTCGGGGTCGCGTCGCCCGGTCGCCCCGGCGCTCGCGCACGCACCGACGACCGTTCCGCACTACGGCGGGACGGTCGTCGGATCGGAGCGGACCGGCCTACGAGGTCGAGCAGGAGGCCGAGACCTCGCTCGAGGCCTCCTGGACCGCGGACTGCTGCGACGCGAGCTCGTCGGGGTCCTGCTCGATGACGTTCACCGAGGGATCCTCCTCGTCGGGCTCCTCGGCAAGGCCGTCGGCGTACACCGAGACCTCGTTCAGCGCCGTCTCGAACGAACCGAGCGAGTCGATGAGCGCCGTGTCGTCCCCGGCATCCTCCATGAGCCCCTCGACGCGGTCGGACGCCTCACCGAGGTAGTCCTGCAGGCCCTCGAGCGTCTGGGGTGCGGCCAGGTTGTTCTGCACCCCGTTGGAGATGTCGCGCACCTGGCCCGCGATGGCGCTGCAGTCGGTGGCGCCCGACGCGCTCCCGTCATCGCCGCCGTCGCCGCCCCCGCTCGCGCAGCCGGCCAGGGCCAGGGCGCCGGCGAAGGCCAGCGCGACGGGCATGATCGATCGTCGCATGATGCAACTCCCCCCAGAGTGATGTGACCCTTGGAGCATAGTCCTGCGCGCCGACGAAACGGAGGATCGGTCCGCACGCGGGAGCGGGTGCAGGACCCGGGGCGTCGCCCCGCCGGGCGCGCGATCACCCGCGCGAACGGAAATCCCCCTCGCGCCGAACGGCGGGAGGGGGATCGATCTGATCTGCGGAGACGGCGGGATTTGAACCCGCGGTCCCCTTACGGGGACTCCACCTTAGCAGGGTGGTGCACTCGACCGGACTATGCGACGTCTCCTCGCGATCACCCGGAGGCGAACGCGACTGCCATCATAACGGGCATCCAGCCGAAACACGATTCGGCCGGTCGGGCGTCCCCCCAGGCCGATGGATCGGGGCCCGGAGGCTACTGGTCGGCGAGCGTCCGGCCCGCCGAGCAGCGCGTCTCGGCGGCGGTCTGGCCCGTGACGTCGCTCGGGAGCGCCTGCTCCGTCGGCGCCGGCGCCTCGGCGCCGCCGTCGGTCGCCGGCTCCTCGGTCGTGGGCTCCTCGGCAGCGGGCTCCTCCGCCGTGTCGACGGGCTCGGCCGGCGGCTGCGCGTTCGGGTCCGACGACGATGCGAACGTCACGTCCTGGGAGGCGTTCGGGTCGAACGAGACCGGGGTGTCGTTCTGGAGCGCGAGGTTCACGAGCTCGGCCGACTCGGCCGGGATCACCCCTCCGTCGACGTAGCCGGTCGGGTACTGCACGAACGCGATCTTCGACAGGTCGACGTCCTTCAGCGTCTTCGCGATCGAGATCATCATCGTCGGGTCGGCGAGCTTGTCGGAGAGCTGCATGTTGGCCAATGCGGCCTTCGCGATGCCGTAGAGCTTGACCGGGTCGGTGTACGTGCCGTCGCTCTGCAGCTTGCGGGCGAGCGCCGAGAGGAACACCTGCTGGTTCGAGATGCGGCCGAGGTCGGATCCGTCGCCGACGCCGTGGCGCGTGCGCAGGAACTGCAGCGCGTCGATGCCGGCCAGGGTGTGCGTGCCCGCGTCGAGGAACGTGCCCGTGTACTCGTCCTCGATCGGATCGGCGACGCAGACGTCGACGCCGCCGACGGCCTCGGAGAGGCCGGCGACGCCGAGGAACTGGACGCTGCCGGCGAACAGGATCTGCACGCCCGTCAGTTCCTCGACGGTCTTCACGACGCACGGCATCCCGCCGTACGCGAGCACGGAGTTGATCTTCACGTCGTACTGCTCCCAGAGCTCCTCGCCCGTCTCGGGGTCGGTGCAGCCGGCGGGGACGTCGACGAACATGTCGCGCGGGAAGCTGATGACCTCGACGTGCGAGTGGTCCTCGGAGACGTGCATGAGCATCGTCACGTCGTTGAGGACGGCGGTCTCCTCGTCGGGGTCGCCGAAGCCGGTGCCCTGGCCGGCGCGGCTGTCGCTGCCGATGACCAGGAGGTTGAGGCCGCCCTCGATCGCCCCGACGTCGGGGATGCCCGCGAGCGCATCCTCGTTGCCCAGCGTCACGGTGGGCTGCGCGGTGGCGGCGAGGTCGAACCCGGCGTACGCGGCGACCGCGGCGCCCGAGGTGAGCGCGACGGCGACCACCGATGCGGTGAGCTTCGCGATCGTGGACCAGACGCCCCTGGTGCGGAGTCGCCCGTGTCGGGCGGTGGCCGAAGGGGCGTCGCGGCGCGTGGGTGGCGTCGACGGGCTCACTCGGTCTCCTCTCGGTCTGACGCTGCGCGGAGGGCGTGGGATTCGAACCCACGAGGCATTGCTGCCCACTGGTTTTCAAGACCAGCTCCATCGGCCGCTCGGACAGCCCTCCTCGTCCGGCACGACGAGGAACCGCGTTTCCACGGCTCGCCTTCGGGCTGGACAGGCCCCGATTCTAGCCGAAGCGCAGTTCGACGAGCCTCGCACGCGTCGGCTGTGAGGGCCCTGAGCCGACTCGCACGATGTGGGGAGGAGCGCTATCCGGCGTTGGCGCTCGCACAGCGGACCTCGGCTGCGGTCTGCCCGGTGACGTCGTCGGGGAGTTCCTCCACGACGGCCGCGTCCGTCTCCTCCGGGGCCGCGGTCGCGGGGTCGCCGGTCGCGGCCGGCGCGTCGGACGGCTCCGGCGCGGCCGGATCCGCCTCGGACCCGACCGAGCCGAACGTCGCGTTCGACGTCGCATCCGGGTCGAACTGCACGGCCACGTCCTGCTGCAGCGCGGTGGCCACGACCTCGCCCGACGGCGAGGGGACCACGGCCGTCTCATCGTCGTTGTAGGCCGTCGGGTACTGGATGAAGGCGATGCGGCCGAGGTCGATCGCCTGCATCGCCCGTGCGATCGAGACGAGTCGCCCGAGGTCCTGCAGCCCCTGGGAGAGCGTCATGTTCGTCACCACCGCTCGCGCGATGCCGTACAGCCTCACCGGGTCGCCGAGCGTCCCGGCGTCCTGCACCGTCCGCGCGAGCGAGGCGAGGAACGTCTGCTGGCTCGAGATCCGGCCGAGGTCGCTGCCGTCGCCCACGCCGTGCCGGGTCCGCAGGAACGCGAGCGCGTCGTATCCGGCCAGGGTGTGGCTGCCGGGCTCGAGGAACAGCCCGGAGTAGGGGTCGGCGATCTCATCGACGACGCAGACCTCGACGCCCCCGACCGCCTCCGACAGCGCGGCGACGCCGTCGAACTCGACGACCCCGCCGACCGGGATCGTGATCCCGAGCAGTTCCTCGAGCGTCGCGGCGATGCACCCGAGTCCGCCGTCGTTCAGGATCGTGTTCATCTTCACGCCGTACCGGGCGGAGAACCCCGGGCCGGACGGATCCTCGGGGTCGGGGCACGCCGGGACGTCGATCAGCATGTCCCGCGGGAAGCTCACGACCTCGACGTGCGAGTGGTCCTGCGAGATGTGCAGGAGCATCGTGACGTCGTTGAGGACGCCCGAGTCGATCTCGGGGTCGCCGAAGGCACCGCTCTGCGGTCGCTTGTCGCTGCCGACGAGGAGGAAGTTGAGGCCGCCCTCCATCGCCCCGATGTCGGGAACGGACTCGAGGACCTGTTCGCTGCCGATCTTCACGCTCGGCTTCGCGGCGACCGGCCGGACGAGCTCGCCCACCGCGTACGCGCCGACCACGCCGGCGGAGACCAGCAGGACCGCCAGCGCCGTCCCGACCGCGGCGAGCACCGCGCGGCCGGTGGATCGTCGACGGAGCCGACCGTGATGCGCCGGCGGCACCGGCGCATCGGTCAGGACCGGCGGCAGGCTCGGCGCCGGCGGCACGGGCGGCGGCAGCTCGATCGGCGCGGTGCCGACCGGCGCATCGGGCGCAGGAGCGTCGGCGCCGTCGTCGTCCGACGGCGCGCCCTGTGGTGCGTCGACCCGTTCGCTCACGTGTGCCCCCGTGCGCGATCCTACCCACGGAGCCCGCGGATCCGGCCGCGGCGACACACGGCGCCGGTCAGGGCAGCGAGTCGAGCACCGGGGCGAGCCCGGCGTCCTCGATGCGCGCGGTGCGCTCCCCCGCCGCCGCGGCGACCTCCTCGGGCGCCTGGCCCATCGCGACGGAACGGCCGACCGCGCCGGCCCAGTGCAGCATCTCGATGTCGTTCCGGCCGTCCCCGACGGCGATCACCCGGCGCAGCGGGACCCCGAGCCATCCGCGCACCCGCTCCAGCGCGGTCGCCTTGTTCACGCCGTCGGGTGCGATGTCGAGCCACGCGGTCCAGCCGATCGCGTAGCTGACGTGGTGCAGGCCCATCCGCTCGACGAGCTGGAAGAACTCGTCGAGCTCGTGGTCGACGCTGGTCGCCACGACCCGCGTGGCCCGCTGGCCGAGGAGCTCGTCGAACTCGACCTCACGGGCCCGCTCGAGGTTCCAGTCGGACATGCCGCGCGTGAAGAGCCGGTACCCGTCGGCGAGCTCGACGAGGAACCTGCCGCTCGGCAGTTCGTCGCGGATGCGCCGCAGCACGTCGCTCGGGTCGAACGTCTCGACGTGCGCCTGCGACCAGCCGTCGGGCGAGGACGGGTCGCGGCGCATCGTGATCGCGCCGTTCGCCGTCACGACGTAGTCGGGCTCGAGGCCCAGCCGCTCGAGCACCGGCCGCGTCGTCGACCACGACCGGCCGGTGGCCAGCGTGACCGTGTGGCCGCGCTCGACGGCTCCGGCGACCGCGTCGGCGACGGCCGGGTCGATCGTCTCGTCCTCGTGCATGATCGTGCCGTCGACGTCGAGCGCGACGAACCACCGGTCGTCGGTTGCGGCGCGGGGGGTCATGCGGAGACTGGGCGGAGCACCTCGAGGCCGCCGAGGAACCCCCGCAGGGCCTCGGGCACGACCACCGATCCGTCCTCCTGCTGGTGGGTCTCGAGCAGCGCGACGAGCCATCGGGTCGTCGCGAGCGTGCCGTTGAGGGTCGCGACGGGCGCGGTCCTCCCGCTCTCGGTGCGGTGCCGGATGTCGAGGCGGCGGGCCTGGAACGTCGTGCAGTTCGAGGTGGACGTGAGCTCGCGGTACGCCTGCTGGGTCGGGACCCAGGCCTCGACGTCGAACTTGCGCGCCGCACTGGAGCCGAGGTCGCCCGCAGCCACGTCGATCACGCGGTACGCGAGGCCGAGCGCCTGCAGCATCTCCTCCTGCCAGGCGAGGAGCCGCTCGTGCTCGTCCTCGGCGTCGGCGGGATCGACGTAGCTGAACATCTCGAGCTTGTCGAACTGGTGCACGCGGATGATCCCGCGCGTGTCCTTGCCGTGGCTGCCCGCCTCGCGGCGGTAGCAGGTCGACCAGCCGGCGTACCGGATGGGCCCGTCGGAGAGGTCGATGATCTCGTCGGCGTGGTACCCGGCGAGCGCGACCTCGCTCGTACCGGTCAGGTAGAGGTCGTCGGCGGGCAGGTGGTAGACCTCCTCGGCGTGCGCACCGAGGAAGCCCGTGCCCTGCATGACCTCGGGCCGCACGAGCGTGGGCGTGATCAGCGGGGTGAACCCGTTGCCGATCGCCTTGTCGAGGCCCATGTTCATGATCGCGAGCTGCAGGCGCGCGCCGACGCCCTTGAGGAAGTGGAACCGGGCGCCGGAGACCTTCGCGCCTCGCGGCATGTCGATGGCGTCGAGGAGCTCGCCGAGTTCGAGGTGGTCGCGCGGCTCGAAGCCGAACGCGGGGATCTCGCCGACCTCGCGGAGGACGTCGAAGTCCTCCTCGCCGCCCGCGGGGACCCCCTCGATGACGACGTTGCCGATGCGGCGGACGGCGTCGGCGAACGCCTCCTCGGCGGCCGTGGCATCGGCGTTGGCCTGCTTGACCCTGGCGGCGAGCTCCTGCGCCTGGGCGACCAGCGCGGCCTTCTCGTCCTTCGGGGCCCTGGCGACCTGCTTTCCGAACGCGTTCTGCTCGGCGCGCAGCGACTCGAACGCGGTGATCGCCGCGCGTCGGGCGGCGTCGGCGGCGACCGCGTCGTCGACGGACGCGGTCGACTCGCCGCGCGCCTCCTGCGAGCGCTTGACCAGGTCGGGATTCTCGCGGAGCAGCACGGGGTCGATCACCCGAGCAAGTGTAGTCGGGGCGTCCGCGCGAGCCAGCGGGCGGACTCGATGGCGGGCCGGGGGTCCCCCGCGCGGGCCGATGCCCTAGATTCGTCGCATGAGTGCGGGCGAACAGCAGTCGGGGGCGGGCGGACGCCGCGCCGCGGTGATCTTCAACCCGGTCAAGCAGGGCGTGAAGCAGGTGGCCTCGGCACTCGAGCGGCTCGAGCCGGAGCACGGGTACGCGGACACGCTGTGGATCGAGACGACCGAGGACGACCCGGGGACCGGGCAGGCGCGCGAGGCGATCGACGCCGGCGTCGACCTCGTCATCGCCGCGGGCGGCGACGGCACGGTGCGGGCGATCGCCGAGGGCCTCGAGGACGAGGACGTGCCGGTGGGCATCATCCCCCTCGGCACCGGCAACCTGTTCGCGCGCAACCTCGGGATCCCGGTCAACGACATCCCCGGGGCGGTGAAGCTCGCACTCACGGGCCGGGACCGCGCGGTCGACGTGCTGCGTGCGAAGGTGCGACGCGAGGACGGCTCGACCGAGACCGAGGTGTCGCTTGTGATGAGCGGGATCGGCATCGACGCCGCGATGATCGCGAACACCGACCCCGACCTGAAGAAGCGCGTCGGCTGGCTGGCGTACGTCGACGCGGGGCTGCGCGCCCTGCCGAACTCGGAGCCGTTCCGCGTCGCGCACCGCACGGACGACGGCCGTGCGCACCGTTCGCGCGTCTCGAGCATCCTCGTCGCGAACCTCGGCTACCTGCCCGGCAACATCGAGCTCATCCCCGACGCCGAGATCGACGACGGCCGCCTCGACGTCGTGCGACTCCAGCCGCGCAACTTCTTCGAATGGCTCCTGGTGTGGCGGAAGGTGGCGTGGGAGAACCGCGTGCTCCGCAAGTCCGCGCTCGGTCGGCAGCTCATCGACCTCACGGGCGGCAACAAGCGTCGCGAGCTCGTGTACTCCAGCGGCGCGAAGATCGACATCGTCATCGACGGCGAACCGCAGGAGTTCGAGATCGACGGCGAGGACATGGGCATGATCACCGCCGCCCGGTTCGTGATCGATCCGAAGGCGCTCGTCGTCCGCGTCTCCGCGCAGGGCGGCGGTCGGCGGCCGGCCGGGGCGAGGCAGCCGGCCGGGGCCGCACCGTCGACCCCGGAGCGAGCCTCGGGTCGGGAACCGCGCGACGAGCTCGCGACGGCGGAGCTCGACGCGGCCGAGCTCGAGGCGAGGAAGGCGATGGCGGCCGGGCCCGACGCGGACGAGGATGCGGATGCGGATGCGCCGACGACCGCGGAGGACGCCGGAGCCGACGGCGACGGCGACTCGGGCTCCGGGTCCGCCGACCGGTAGTCACCGGCCGGCGCGAGCCGGGTCGTCGCGTCGACGACCCGGTCAGTCCTCCTCGGGCTCGCCGCTGAGGATCCCGCGCAGCCAGTCGCGCGCCTCGATGAAGATCCCGTCGTCGTACTTCGAGTGGTACTCGACCTCGCGCCGGTCGGCCCGCGGGTACGAGCCCAGGAAGAGCACCTTCGGGCTGAAGCGGCGCAGGCCGAGCATCGCGTCGTACACGCGCTCGTCCTCGACGTGCCCGTCGAGGTCGATGACGAACCGGTAGCGGCCCATCTCGTCGCCGATCGGGCGCGACTGCAGCAGCGACATGTTCACGCCGCGGGTGGAGAACTGCTCGAGCATCGCCAGCAGCGAGCCGGGCTCGTCGTCCGGCAGCTCGACGATCACGCTCGTCTTGTCGGCGCCGGTGCGCGGCGGGATGCGACGGGACCGGCTCACGAGCACGAACCGGGTCATCGCGTTCGGGTTGTCGCCGATCGACTCGGCGAGCACGTCGACGTCGAGGTGGTCGACGATGCCGGGCGGGGCGACCGCGGCGTCGGCGAGCCCGTCGTCGAAGAGGGATGCCGCGGCCTGCACGTTGCTCGTCGCCGGGAGGTGGGCGTGGTCGGGCAGCTCGCGCTCGAGCCATCCGCGGGACTGCGCGTACGCGACCGGGTGGGCGTTGACCACGCGCACCTCGTCGAGCCGGGTGCCGGGACGGGCGACGAGCACGAAGTTGACGGGCACGAGGTACTCGCCCACGATGCGCAGGCCCGACACCGTCGCGAGCGCATCCTGCGTGGCCGAGACGCCGCCGTCGACCGAGTTCTCGATCGCGATCATGGCGGCCGTCGAACGCCCCTCGACGACGTCGGCGAGCGCCTCGCCGACGTTGTTCACGCTGCGCCAGTGCCTGCCGGTCGCCTCGGGCACCTGCTTGAGCGCGGCCTCGGTGAACGTGCCGGCGGGCCCGAGGTACGAGTACGTCTCGTCGGGGTGCGGCTCCGCGGCATCCGTCATGCCCTTCAGCCTATGGCGCGGAGCCGCCGTGTTTCGGGAGCGGTCGCACCCGGGCGGGGCAGAATCGCTTCGAGGGGGTGGGCGATGACGACGACGGATGCCGCGGCCGCACGCCGGGCCGTGCCGACCGACGAGGAGCGCCGCATCGCGCTGCGGCGCATGAAGCGGATCGCGCTCGCCCTGCTGCTCGGCGCGGCGGTGGTCTTCGCGGTCGCGTTCCCGCTGCAGGACACCGTGCCGTGGATGGGCTTCGTCCGCGCCGCCGCCGAGGGCGCCATGGTGGGGGCGATCGCCGACTGGTTCGCGGTCACGGCGCTGTTCCGGCATCCGCTCGGGCTCCCGATCCCGCACACGGCGATCATCCCGCGCCGCAAGGACGAGATCGGCGCCACGCTCGGCGCCTTCGTCGAGGAGGAGTTCCTCTCCGAGGCGGTCGTCACGGGCAAGCTGCGGTCGATGGGCGTCGCGCACCGGCTCGGCGAGTGGCTGCGCGAGCCGGGCAACGCCGAGCGGGTGACGGCCGAGGCCTCCGTCGCCGGGCGCGGCGTGCTGGCCCTGCTGGGCGACGACGACGTGGCCGACGTCATCGAGCAACTCGCCCGGCGCCACCTGCTCGAGCCGGAGTGGGGGCCGCCCATCGGCCGGGTGGGCGCTCGGCTCGTCGCCGCCGACCAGCAGCGCGCGGCGGTCGACGCCGTGCTCGAGCGCGTCGAGACCTGGCTGACGACGCATCCCGAGGCGTTCGGCACCATGGTCTCCAGCCGCCTGCCGAAGTGGGTGCCCGGCTTCGTCGGCGGCCTCGTCGACGACCGGGCGTACCGGGAGGTGCTGGCGTTCGCCCGCTCGGTGCGCGACGAGCCGCGGCATCCGCTGCGCCTCGCGATCGACGGCTGGCTCGCCGACGTCGCCGACGACCTCCAGCACGACCCCGCGATGATCGAGCGCGTCGAGCGGCTGAAGATCGACCTCGTCGAGAGCCCGCGCCTGCGCGAGTTCGCGGGCGAGGTGTGGAGCTCGGTCAAGGTCTCGCTGACCGCCTCGCTCGAGGACCCGGGCAGCGAGCTGCGCGCAGGGCTGCGCTCGGCCCTCGTCGAGGTCGGCACGCGCCTCGCGACCGACGACGAGCTGGCGTCGAAGGTGGACGCCTGGGTGACGGATGCCGCGGCCTACGTCGTCGGCAGGTACCGCCACGAGATCGCGAGCGTCATCACCGAGACCGTCGAACGGTGGGACCCGACCGAGACGACGGAGAAGATCGAGCTGCAGGTGGGCCGCGACCTGCAGTTCATCCGCATCAACGGCACCGTCGTCGGCGCGCTCGCGGGGCTCGCCATCCACTCGATCGCCACCGCGATCGGCGCCCTCGCCTGACAGGGCGTGCTGCGGTTCTCAGGAGTCACGCGGCGTGTCGCGGCATCCGTCGGCGTGTCCTCCTGAGAAACGCGAGCGCACGGCGCCGGGCTCCTGAGAAACGCGTCAGCGCCTCTGGGAGGGGGTGTCGCGCGACAGGCCCGCGCGGCAGACTGGGCACATGCACGAGCGAGCGGGAACCCCGGCGACCGAGTCCGACCTGATCGACGTGGAGGCCCTGCTCAGGGCCTACTACGACCTGCATCCGGATGTCTCGATCCCGGAGCAGCGCGTGGTCTTCGGGACCTCGGGGCACCGCGGCTCCAGCCTCGACACGGCGTTCAACGAGGACCACATCCTGGCCGTCACGCAGGCGATCGTCGACTACCGCACCGAACAGGGCATCACCGGGCCCCTGTTCATCGGCGCCGACACGCACGCCCTCAGCGGCCCCGCGCAGACCACGGCGCTCGACGTGCTCGTCGCGAACGGCGTGCGCGTGCTCGCCGACGAGTACGACGACTACGTGCCGACGCCGGCGCTCAGCCACGCCATCCTGAAGTGGAACAACGACCCGGCCAAGGCGGCCGAGGGGCAGGCCGACGGCATCGTCGTGACGCCGAGCCACAACCCGCCGCAGGACGGCGGCTTCAAGTACAACCCGCCGCACGGCGGCCCCGCGGACTCCGACGCGACGAGCTGGATCGCGAACCGCGCGAACGAGCTCATCGCGGGCGGGCTGCGCGAGGTCAATCAGGCCGAGCCGAGCGCGGTCGAGACCTACGACTTCCGCGGCTCGTACGTCGACGACCTGGCGCAGATCATCGACTTCGACGCGATCAGGGCCAGCGGCATCCGGATCGGCGCCGACCCGCTCGGCGGCGCGTCCGTCGGCTACTGGGCCGCCATCCGCGACCGCTACGACCTCGACCTCACGGTCGTGAACGAGAAGGTCGACACGCGCTGGTCGTTCATGACGCTCGACTGGGACGGCAAGATCCGGATGGACCCGTCGAGCCCGAACGCGATGGCGTCGGTGCTGGCGAACCGCGAGGGGTACGACATCCTGACCGGCAACGACGCCGACGCCGACCGCCACGGCATCGTCACGCCGGACGGCGGGCTGATGAACCCCAACCACTTCCTCGCGGTCGCGATCGAGTACCTGTACACGCACCGTCCCGAGTGGCCCGCGGACGCGGCGATCGGCAAGACGCTCGTCTCGAGCTCGATGATCGACCGCGTGGCCGAGTCGCTCGGTCGCACGCTCTGGGAGGTGCCGGTCGGCTTCAAGTGGTTCGTGCCGGGGCTGATCGACGGATCCGTCGCGTTCGGCGGCGAGGAGAGCGCGGGCGCGTCGTTCCTGCGGAAGGACGGCACGGTCTGGACGACCGACAAGGACGGCATCCTGCTGTGCCTGCTCGCCTCGGAGATCCGTGCGGTCACCGGGAAGTCGCCCAGCGAGCTGTACGGCGAGCTCGTCGAGCGCTTCGGCGAGCCGGCGTACCAGCGGACCGACGCGAAGGCGAACGCGTCGCAGAAGGCGGCACTGTCGAAGCTCGACGGCGACGCGATCGCGGCGACCGAGCTCGCGGGCGAACCGATCGTCGCCAAGCTCTCCTCGGCACCGGGCAACGGCGCGAAGGTAGGGGGCGTGAAGGTCGCGACCGAGCACGCGTGGTTCGCGGCGCGTCCGAGCGGCACCGAGGACGTCTACAAGATCTACGCCGAGTCCTTCCGCGGTCCGGACCACCTCGCCGAGGTCCAGGCGGAGGCCAAGCGCATCGTCGACGGAGCGCTCGAGACGGCCTGACGGCTGACCGGCTGACGGCCTGACGGGCGCGTCGCCCGGTCCTCGGCGTCGTGAGCCGCTCAGGCCCCGGCGGCGTACCCGAGGTCCCCGTCGAGCGCCGCCCGGGCGAGTTCGGGCCCCGGCGCGGCCTCCTGCGCCGCCGCGGCGGCCGACAGCCGGCGCCGCACGTGCTCGGGGAGGTCGAGGACCTGCCGGACCGCGTCGGCGAGCTCGCCGGGCGACGCCGCATTCGGGTCCAGCGCGACGCCGAACCCGCTCCGCTCGACGGATGCCGCGGCGGCGAACTGGTCGGTCGAGAACGGGAGCACCACGAGCGGGACACCCGACCCGATCGCCTCGGAGACCGAGTTGTTGCCGCCGTGGGTGACCGACGCGGCAGCGTCCCGGAGCAGTCGCACCTGCGGCAGGTACTCGCGCACGAGCCAGTCGCCCGGCACGTCGCCGAGCGCGTCCGGGTCCGCCCGCCCGGTCGCGATGGCGGCGCGCACGCCGAGCGATCGGAGCGCGTCGGCGACCCGGCGCAGCACGTCGCCGCGCACCGACAGGAAGCTGCCGAAGCTGACGTGGACGAAGCCCCCGCGCGCATCGTCGAGCCATCGCGCGACGTCATCGGGGACGTCCTCCTCGCGTCTCGTCGAGCCGAGGAAGCGGTGCGGCGGCAACGGCCCACGACCGGGATCGGCGAGCTCCGCCGGGTGGTTGTAGAGCACGAGCGGCCCGTGGCCGGCGAAGGCGTCGTGCCGTTCGCGCGCTCCCGGGTCGAGCGCTCGGGCCGCGCGGTTCCACTCCAGAGCGAACCGATCGGAGACCCTCGCGCACAGCTCTTCGAGCTCGGCGAGCTCGTCCGCGTCGGGATGGATGGCGCGCGGCCAGGCCGGGGGCAGGCCGTACACCTCGTCGCCGACCGGCAGGGCCGTGGGGTGCCCGAGCACCACGTCCCCGTAGTCGACCCCCGCGGTCTCGAGGCCGAGCCGGGCGCTGAAGGCGAGGTGGTCGACGATCACGCGGTCGGCTCGGACGCGGTCGACGATCTCGAGCGTCGCGCGAGCGGACTCGACGGGCCGCCACATCAGGTCGGTGAGCCGTTCGGCCGCCTGGTAGCGCAGGGTCGCGACCGCGCCCTCGCGCGTCGCACGGAAGAAGCCGCGCAGCGAGTCGCCCTCGTCGGCCGGCTGCGCCTCCGTGGACACCACGCCCGGGTTGGAGCCGCGCCCGAGCCTCAGGTCCGTCCGCTCCAGCCCGAAGGCCTCGACGATCGGAGCGGTCGCCGGTCCCGTGGCCACGACGACGCGCTCGCCCCGGTCACGCCACGCGGTCGCGAGCGTCGCGAGCGGGAGCAGGTGCGACGCGTAGTCGGGACTGATCACGAGCAGCGTCATCCGACGCGCTCCGCCGGTTCGAGCAGGGCGGCCTCCTCGCGCGCGACGTCCCGGTACACGTCGCCGAGCCGGCCGGACATGGCCTGGATCGCGAACCGTTCGCGGACCGTCGCCCGCGCCGCCTCGGCCCGTTCGTCGCCGCGATCCCCGCCGGCCGCGTCGAGGGCCCCGCTGAGGGCGTCGGCGAGCCGCTGGACGTCGGACGTGGCGACGAGCGAACCGGTCACCCCGTGCTCGACGTAGGTCGGCGGGCCACCGGAGTCGGGCGCCACGACGTACAGGCCGACGGCCATGGCCTCGAGCAGGGCGAGCCCGAACTCCTCCTTCACGCTGGCGCACGCGTACACGCCGCGCGGGGCGGCCAGGTCGGGCACGCCCGCGCGGACGGCCGCCAGCCACCGCAGCGCGACGCCGTTCGGCCGATGCCCGGCCATCAGCAGCCCGGCGCGCTCGCGCTCGGGGACGAGGGCGTCGATCCGGTCGAGCTGGTCGCGCTCGTCGCGCGAGGGGGCGGCGAGGTCCCCGCCGACGACGAGCAGGTTGACGCGGTCGGCGAGCCCGCCGGCGATCCAGGCCTCGACGAGCGTCGCCATGCCCTTGACCGGGTGCAGGCGGCCGAGCGAGACCACGAGGGGTCGCCCGCGCCGTTCGGCGGGGAGCGTCTCGAGCAGCGAGCGCAGGTCGCGGAGCTCCGGGCCCGGCTCGGCCCCCGCGGCGTGCGCCTCGGCGTCGGCGACGGCCCGATCGACGGTGCCGAGGTCGACCCCCTCGGGCACGATCGTGTGCCGTTCCGGCTGCCGGTCCAGGTCCACGCGCACCAGCCGGCGGAGGTCCTCACGCAGGTCGGGCCGGGGGAAGAGCACGGTGTGGGCCGCGGTCGCGGCGAGGCGCTCGACGAGGCGGGCACGGAACCAGAAGTGCTCGGCGAGGTCGGCCCGCCCGAACCCGGCCCGTGTCAGGCGACCCGAGCGCTCGAGCGACTCGATGACGCCGTGCGGATCCGGTGCGAGGGTGAACACGACCGGCACGCCCGATTCCCTCGCGACCTCGGCCGCCGCCAGCGTGCCCACGTCGGCCATCCGCAGGTGGAGCACGTCGACGCCGCCGGCGGCCCGCATCAGCCGCCGGATGCCGCGACGAGCGGCGACGCGCATCGGCCATGCGGACGACGCGGGGACGGGGTCGGCGAGCAGCGGCACCCGGCCGTAGTCGTGTCCCGGACCCGCGCCGGTGGCGAGCGCGAGGAGGTCGGCGGTCGCCTCGCCGACCGAGCCGCGCGACAGGGTCAGGACGCGCCCGATGGCGGGTTCCGCCGCGAGCGCATCGCCGAGCCGGACCAGCAGCGTCGCGATGCCGCCGGTGTCGCCGGCGCCCGCCGACTGCAGCGACGGGTCGATGTCGGCGTGCAGGAACAGCTGCGCGACGGTGAGCCCGTCGCCGTGCGGGGGCGTCGGGCCCGCGAGGGCGTCGAGGTCGAATGCCGCGAGACGGGCCGCCTCCGCGAGCGGCCCGTCGCCGCGCGCGAGCTGCTCGAGCAGCGCCGGCACGCGCCCGTCTCCGGTGCGGTGGCCGAGCGCTGCGACCGCCGCCACCCGGGCGCCCTCGGGCTCGTCGGCGTCGCGTGCGACGCGGAGCAGGGGTCCGGTGGCGAGCGGCGCGCCGACGAGCCCGAGCGTCTCGACGAGGCGCGTCCGGGCGGATGGATCGTCGACGCCGAGCAGCGCCCCTTCGATGCCGGTGGCGATGGCCTCCGGGGCGACCGAGGACCACTCCTCGAGCGTCCGCTGCGCGATCATGCCGCCGAAGCCTCCGGCGACGACCATCCCGAGCAGTCGTCCGACGGCGTCGAGCCTGGGCAGCCCGGACCCCAGCACCCAGGCCGCGTGCTCGCGCAGGACGGCCCGCTCGTCCGAGAGCAGGCCCGACAGCAGGCGTCCGGCGTCCTCGTCGAGGGCTCCTGCGAGGGCGTGCGCGGCCGCGATCGCGGTGAGGTCGTCCGCACCGCGGGTGGTGCGCTCGAGCAGTCGGATCAGGCGCGTGCCGGGGTCTCGCCTGGCCTCGGCGGCCAGGTCGTCCGCCGCGTGCATCGCCTCGACGATGCCCGGCGCGCGCTCGACCGCCTGCAGTGCGGTGTGTACTCCCACGTCCGGCCCCCATCCCCCCGGGAGCGCCGCGACCGCCGCCTCGGCGGCGCGGCGCGTCCCCGGATGATACCCATGCCGGGTGAAGGTTCCGTCAGCGGCTTGACAGCCGGCGTTCGAGCGCTCCCGGGTCAGGCCCGGGTCGCGGCCCGACGCGACCCGCTCGACGGTCGGCGATTGCCGCGTCGGTCGACGCGATGGCGCGGTGCGCGACGCCCGAGCGGCAGGTCGACGCTCGGGGCGCTGCCCGGATCGGTGCCGCCGTTCGGCTCGGCCGGATAGGGTTCGGCCGAGTCGCGGCGGCTCGGGGTGAACGTCGACCTGGAGACGCTCGGCTCGGCGTCCTCGACGGCGGGGGCGGCCGTCGCGGGAGCCGGGTCGACGGCTTCGCCGGGGTCGCCGGGGTCGCCGGGGTCGCCGGGGGCGAGCGTCAGGTCGAATCGCCTCGCGGCCTCCGCATCGGGGGCGCGGAAGGTCGCCCGACGCCGGCTCGGCGCGAGGGACATCTTGGGCACGGCTGACGGGCTTTCGCTCGACGATTCAGGGGAACGGGCCCCATTCCAGCACGCGCCGATGTGAGGAAGCCTCGCGCGGGCTGGGTGGAGCATGAGAGCGCGTTCATGACGCGCCGAGCGGCGCCGCTCAGGCGGTGGCCCGGCCGCGAGCGGCGCGCATCACGGCGATGCCGGCGAGGACGAGCGGCACCAGCACCAGCATCGCCATGACGTTCACGCCGGGGAACCCGGCGAGGCCGAGCACGACGCCCGAGAGCGCCGCCGCGACCGCCGCCGCGACGTTCATCGCCGCATCCGTGGCCCCCTGCAGCGCGACGCGCGCCGAGGGCTCGACCGACGTGGTGAGCAGCGCGGAGCCGCCGATGAGCGCGGCCGACCAGCCCAACCCCAGCAGGCCGAGCGCGACGGGCAGGATCAGCACCGCGTCGCCCGGCGCGAGCGTGCCGATGACGGTCGCGGCGAGCAGGATGCCGCCGCCGAGCGCGATGACCCAGACGGGGCCGAGGCGGTCGGAGAGCCAGCCCATGATCGGGCTGGCGCCGTACATCCCGAGGATGTGGATGCTGAGCACGATGCCGACGAGCGGGAGGGGAACGCCATGACCCGTCATGTGGACGGGCGTCATGACCATGACCCCGACCATGACGGTGTGCGCGCAGACGATCGCCAGGATCGCGAGCCGCGCCCGAGGGCGTCGGAACGCCGCGGCGAAGGCGGCGCGCGAGCTCACGCGCTCGGTCGATCCGGCGCCGCCCGTGTCGGTGGCGAGTCGGCCGGCCCGCGGAAGGCGGAGGAGCGCGGCCGCGACGATCGTCGCGACCACGAACACGGCGCCCGCCCCCAGGAACGGGCCGACGAACGCCGGCATGCCCGCCGACCGCCCGATCTCGTCGCCGGTCGTGGCCAGCAGCGGACCCGCCACCGAGCCGATCGTCGTCGCCCACAGCACGAGGGACATCGCCCGCGCCTCGAATCCCGGGGCAGCCACCTCGGTCGCGGCGAAGCGCGCCTGCAGCCCCGCGGCGATCGCCGCGCCGAACGCCAGGAACCCGAGGAACACGAGCGGGACCAGTCCGGTCATGGCCGCGACGACGATGAGGGCGGCGCCGATGGCCGAGGACCCGTAGCCGACGGCGAGCGCCACATGCCGTCCCGCGCGCACGGCGATCCGCGCGAGCGGGATCGCCACGATCGCGGCGCCGAGCACGTTGGCCGACTGCGACATCCCGCCGAGCGCCGCCGACCCCGTGAGATCGGTCACCAGGATGGCGGCGAGTGCGAGCCCGGTCGCCACGCCGATACCCGCGAGCAGCTGGTTGACGATGAGGAGCGTGAGCTGGAGTCCGCGTCGTGGCGGCGCCGCCGCGGCGGCCTCGGCGTCGGTGCCGCGGGGCTCTGGGTCGGGTGCGTGCTCAGCCATACTCCGGCGCGGGTGCCAGTCCGAAGAACTCCTCGAGCGTGGTGACGCCGGTGTCGTGCATCTCCTGCGCGAGGTCCGTTCCGACGTAGCGGAAGTGCCACGGCTCGAACTGGTACCCGGTGACGCCCACCTTATCGGCCGGGTAGCGGAGGATGAACCCGAACCGGTACGCGTTGTCGCGCAGCCACACGCCCTCCGGCGTGTCGGCGAGGCAGACGTCGAGCGAGCAGTTGCCGCTCTCGGGGCCGATGTCCATAGTGAGCCCCGTCTGGTGCTCGCTGTACCCGGGGCGAGCCGTGAGCGTGTCGTCGCCGTCGTAGATGGACTGCTGGGTGGAGTACGAGCGGTAGGCGCTGTTCGAGGCGAGCGCCAGGCCCGCCTCCTCCGACGCCGCGCGGAACATGCGGACGATGGCGTCGGACGCCTCGGCGCGCAGGAGCGGCTCCCAGGTGTGGGCGACCGGCACGCTCACGAGGTCGGCGGGCTCGTAGTCGAGAGGATCCAGCGGCCGCAGCTTGTCGACGACGACCCAGATGCTGGCCGGGTCGTCGATCGATCGGGCGTCCCGATCGAACGTGTCGACGGCCACGGGGGGCGTGCTCGCCACCGGGGCCGGGCGCGAGGGGGTGGGGGTGGGCGTCGGCGTCGCGGAGGCGACCGGCGTCGGCGTGGGCTGGTCGCCGCCGCCGGTGAGCGCGATCGCGGCGCCCGCGGCGACGGCACCGATGACGGCGACGCCGGCGACGACGACGATCAGGCGGTTGCGGCGGACTCGGGGCGACGGTGGGGTTGCTGCTCCCATCAGTCGGCGAGCCGCCAGTAGTGGACGTCGGCTCCGGGGTGCTCGACCGTGATCGCCCGGTCGACGTCGCGGTAGGCGCTGTCCTTGGTGTGGCCGGCGAACGCGATGCGCACCTCGCCGTCGTCGCCGCGCTCGATCCGGGTCACGACGCCGGTGTGGTCGCGATCGCCGGAGTCGTCCCAGTCGAACTGCACGATGTCGCCGAGACGCACCTCGTCGCGCTCGTCGTCGTCGAGCTCGGTGGCCAGTTCGGGGTGCCCGGCGAGCCAGGTGCGGAACGCCGTCGAACTCCGCCACGACGGGCTCGACTCGTAGGGGTCGCCGTGGTGGTACCAGTCGGCGCCTTCCGCCCACCCGCGGGCCACCAGGGACTGGCTGGCGAAGTTCACGCAGTCGTTGCCCTCGAGCACGCCCCACTCCTCGTCGTTGTACTCCGACCAGTATGCGAGGACGTAGTCCAGTTGCGCCAGCACGTCCGGATCGCTCGTGCGGTCGGCCGTCAGGTCGGGGTCGGGGTCGGCGTTCGCGGCGGACCCCGCTGCGCCGTCGGACAGGTCGGACGAGGCGTCGTCGGACCCGACGGTGGGCGAGGACATGTCCGCCGCGGCCACCTGCGGGGGAACCGGCGGGATGCCGGCGCAGCCGGTCAGGCCGAGGATGCACACGGAAGCGGCGCCGGCGACGAGGGCGACGGCGCCGCGGCGGACTGCGAGAGCACGGGGCACCCGCTCACGCTAACCGCGGCGGCTCCGAGGACGCCGGGAGCAGCCTGCACGCCGCCGGTGGGTTCGCCCGGCACGGGCTCCACCTGCCGGGTCCCCGCATGCCCGGGATCACGCGGCGGATCGCCGTCCGCCCCCGGCCGACGGTTCTGCCGAGAAGGGTCACGGTGCGGTCACGTTCGAGCCCGGATGAGAGCGCTCTCTTGACAGCACCACTGGGATATGCCTAGCATCGGGAACCGCATCGTGAGAGCGCTCTCACCCCTTCGGGCGTCAGGCTCTCGCGAAGCCCCTGCAACCCCGATTTCCACGCACACAAGGGAGTGACCGTGATGCTTTCACGACGCACCAAGGCGATCGCCGCCATCGCAGGCGCCGCATCGTTCGCACTCATCGCCACCGGCTGCGCCGCGGGCGACGATTCCGGTTCGGAGGCGGCCGACGGCCCCGTCGAGCTGACCATCTCCACGTTCAACAACTTCGGCTACACCGACGAGCTCCTCCAGGAGTACATGGACGAGCACCCGAACGTGACCGTCGTCCACAACATCGCCGCCGAGTCCGGCGACGCCCGCGCCAACTACTTCCAGAAGCTCGGCAAGGGCGGCCTGGCCGACGTCGAGGCGGTCGAGATCGACTGGTTCGCCGAGGCCATGCAGTACTCCGACCTGCTCGCCGAGGCGCCCGACAGCGTCAAGGGCCGCTGGCTCGACTGGAAGGAGGCCGCCGCGACCGATGGCGAGGGCCGCCTGATCGGCTTCGGCACCGACATCGGCCCGCAGGGCATCTGCTACCGCGCCGACCTGTTCGAGGCCGCCGGCCTCCCGAGCGACCGCGAGGGCGTCGCCGAGCTCTTCGACGGCGACTGGGAGAACTACCTCGACGTGGCGGACCAGTACCGCGAGGCCACCGGCAAGCCGATGATCGACTCGGCGAACTCGGTGCTCCAGGGCATCGTGAACCAGATCGAGTACACCTACACCGAGCCGGACGGCACCGTCATCGCGACGGAGAACCCCGAGATCGCCGACGCCTACGAGCTCGTCACCGAGCGCGCCGTCCCGAACTCGGCCTACTCGGGCCAGTGGTCGGACGACTGGTTCGCCTCGATGGCGAACGGCGAGTTCGCCACGATGCTCTGCCCGGGCTGGATGCTCGGCGTCATCTCCGGCAGCGCGCCGGACGTCGAGGGCTGGGACATCGCCGATGTCTTCCCGAACGGCGGCGGCAACTGGGGCGGCTCGTACCTGACCGTCCCGGCCGACGGCGAGAACGTCGAGGCCGCCCTCGAGCTCGCGGACTGGCTGACCAGCCCCGAGACGCAGATGAAGGCCTTCGCCAACGCGGGCACCTTCCCGAGCCAGCTCGAGGCCCTCGAGGGCGACGAGCTCGCCGGCGCCACCAACGAGTACTTCGACGACGCGCCGACCGGTGAGATCCTCTCGAGCCGCGCCGCCGCCGTCACGGTCGCGCCCTACAAGGACGCCGACTACTTCAAGTACCACGACGCGCTCCAGAACGCCGTGAACCGCGTGTTCGACGGCTCCGAGGACGCCACGTCGTCCTGGAACACCTGGGTCGCCGAGGTCGAGGCCTTCTAGGCCGACCGGGGGTGCGGGCCGCGCACGGTCGCGGCCCGCACCCTCCCCGACTCATCCATCCACCTGATCTCGGAGCCATCGTGACCACGACGCAAACGCGCCCTCCGGCGTCGGCGCCCAAGCCCGACGTCGCCGAGAACGCCGACCGGCCGGTCCGCGTGCTCGGATTCCGCCAGAACCTCAGCCGGTGGGACCTCAAGCTCTCGCCGTACCTCTACATCTCGCCGTTCTTCATCATGTTCGCGATCGTGGGACTCTTCCCCATCGCCTACACGGCGGTCATCTCGCTCATGGACTGGGACCTCGTGCGCAACGAGGGCGAGTTCATCGGCTTCGAGCAGTACGTCTGGATCCTGCAGAACCCGCAGTTCTGGACGGCCCTGCGCAACACCTTCAGCATCTTCCTGCTCTCGAGCGTGCCGCAGCTGATCGCGGCGATCGCCATCGCCGCGATGCTCGACCGCAACATCCGGGCCAAGACCTTCTGGCGCATGAGCGTGCTCGTGCCCTTCGTCATGGCGCCCGTCGCGGTCGCCCTCATCTTCGCCAACATGTTCGGCGACAACCACGGCCTCGTGAACGGCATCCTCACCGACCTCGGACTGCCGGCCGTCCCGTGGCACAAGGACCCGTTCTGGAGCCACGTCGCGATCGCGACGATGGTCAACTTCCGCTGGACGGGCTACAACACGCTGATCCTCCTCGCTGCGATGCAGGCCATCCCGCGCGACTACTACGAGGCGGCCACCGTCGACGGCGCCGGGGCGTTCCGCCAGTTCACCCACATCACGCTGCCCTCGCTCAAGGCGACGCTCATCTTCGTGATCATCACCTCGACCATCGGCGGCCTGCAGATCTTCGACGAGCCCCGGATGTTCGACAACACCGGCGAGGGCGGTCCCGCCCAGCAGTGGCTCACGATCACGCTGTTCCTCTACAAGATCGGCTGGGGCGAGTGGAACTTCGGCCGGGCGGCGGCGCTCGCCTGGATCCTGTTCCTCATCATCCTCGTGATCGGCCTGATCAACCTCGCGGTCACCCGCGCCCTGGTCCGGGACGAGGGCACCCGCGCCCCGAAGGCCGGCAAGAAGCAGAAGAAGGGAGTGCGCGCATGAGCTCCCTGAACTCCCCCGCCGCACTGTCCATCGTCGAGTCCAGCATCCCCGAGACGCCCCAGCGCAAGCGCAACCGCACGACGCGCATCAAGGGCCAGCGGGCCGGCATCTGGGTCTACGCGGGCCTCGGGGTCGTGCTGCTCGCCTCGCTGTTCCCGTTCTACTGGTCGTTCCTGATCGGGTCGGGCGACTCCTCCACGATCAACGACCCGAACTTCTCGTGGCTGCCCGGCGGCAACTTCCTCGCGAACGCGCAGACGGTCGTGAACGACCCGGCCGTGAACTTCTGGCCGGCGCTGTGGAACTCGATCTACAGCTCCGCCCTCATCGCGGCGGCCGTCGTGTTCACCTCGACGCTCGCCGGATGGGCGTTCGCGAAGCTGCGCTTCCCCGGGTCGAAGCCCCTGCTCGTGTTCGTGGTCGCGACCATGGCCGTGCCCATGCAGCTCGGCGTCGTGCCGCTGTACATCCTCTTCTCCGACCTCGGCTGGACGGGCGAGATCGGCGCGATCATCATCCCCGCGGTCACCAGCGCCTTCGGCGTGTTCTGGATGACGCAGTACCTCCGCCAGGCGGTGCCCGACGAGCTGATCGAGGCCGCCCGCGTCGACGGCGCATCGATGATCCGCACGTTCTGGACCATCGGCGTCGTGGCCGCCCGCCCGGCCGCCGCGATGCTCGGCCTGTTCACCTTCGTCACGGCGTGGAACAACTTCTTCTGGCCGTTCATCGTGCTCGACCGCAGCGACCCGACCCTGCCCGTCGCACTGTCGCTCCTGCAGTCCAACCACTTCGTGGACTACTCGATCGTCCTCGCCGGCGTGCTGCTGTCGACCATCCCCCTCCTCGTGCTGTTCGTCGTCGCCGGCAAGCAGCTCGTCTCCGGAATCATGCAAGGAGCTGTCAAGGGATGACCACCATCCAGCCCACCACCGGCGCCGCGGCCGCCCCCGCCGCCGCACCGTCGGCCCTCCGCCGCTTCCCCGACGACTTCCTCCTCGGTGCGGCCGCCGCCGCCTACCAGATCGAGGGCGCCGCCCACGAGGACGGCCGGACCGACTCGATCTGGGACGCGTTCAGCCGCGTGCCCGGCGCGGTGATCAACGCCGACAACGGGGATGTCGCCTGCGACCACTACCACCGCTACCGCGACGACGTCGCGCTCATGCGCGAGCTCGGCCTGAACGCGTACCGCTTCTCGACCTCGTGGTCGCGGGTGCGGCCCGACGGCGGACCCGTGAACCCGAAGGGCGCGGACTTCTACTCCCGCCTCGTCGACGAACTGCTCGAGCAGGGCATCACGCCCTGGCTCACGCTCTACCACTGGGACCTCCCGCAGGCCCTCGAGGAGCAGGGCGGCTGGGCGAACCGCGACACCGCGTACCGGTTCCGCGACTACGCGCTCACCATGCACGACGTGCTCGGCGACCGCGTGAAGATCTGGACCACGCTCAACGAGCCGTGGTGCTCGTCGTTCCTCAGCTACACCGCGGGCGCCCACGCGCCGGGCCGCCAGGACGTCGCCGCCGGTCTGCAGGCCGCGCACCACCTGCTGCTCGGCCACGGACTCGCCGTGCAGGCGCTGCGCGAGCGGGACGAGTCGCTCGAGCTCGGGATCACGCTGAACCTGACGGTCGCGAAGCCAGTCGACCCGACGCACGCGGGCGACCTCGACGCCGCGCGCCGCATCGACGGCCAGTTCAACCGCGTGTTCCTCGATCCGATCTTCCGCGGCCACTACGCGGGCGACCTGCTCGCCGACGTCGGCCACCTCGGCCTGCGCGACGCGATCCGGCCCGGCGACCTCGACATCATCGCCGCGCCCATCGACGCACTCGGCGTGAACTACTACCACGGCGAATACGTCAGCGACCGGCCGGCGGCCGACCCCATCGAGGGGAACGCGCCCACCGACCGGCCGATCCGCTCGCCGTTCCCGGCGGCCGACGACGTGCACTTCCACTCGCAGGGCCTGCCGCGCACCGGCATGGGGTGGGAGGTGCAGCCCGACGGGCTGCGCGAGCTGCTCGGCCGCGTGCATCGCGAGTACACCGGCCCGGCCGACGTGCAGCTCTTCGTCACCGAGAACGGCGCGGCCTACGACGACGAGGTCGCCGAGGACGGCGCGGTGCACGACGTCGAGCGCACCGGCTTCCTGCTCTCGCACCTCGACGCCATCCTCGACGCGATCGACGAGGGCACCCCGGTGCAGGGCTACTTCTACTGGTCGATCCTCGACAACTACGAATGGGCCTGGGGCTACGACAAGCGGTTCGGCATCGTCCGGGTCGACTACGAGACCCAGGAGCGCACGATCAAGGACAGCGGGCTCGCGTACCAGCGCGTCATCCGGGAGCGCGGGCTGCCGCCGGCATCCTCCCGCTGAGCGCCGGCGACCGACCCGACCCGACCCGACCCGAACCTCCCACCGAAATAGACTGGCTGACATGACGAGCACGATCGGATCCGGAGGGCGGGCATCGGCGCCGACCCTGGAGATGGTCGCGCGCGAGGCGAACGTGTCGCGGGCGACCGTGAGTCGCGTCGTCAACGGCTCGCCCAAGGTCTCCGCCGAAGTGGTCCGCACGGTCAACGCGGCGATCGACAAGCTCAACTACGTGCCCAACCGGGCGGCGCGCTCCCTCGCGAGCCGCACGTCCGGGGCGATCGCGCTCGTCGTGCCCGAGGACACCCGGATGTTCTTCGGCGACCCGTACTTCGCCGCGATCGTGCAGGGCATCACCCGCCGGCTCGACGACAGCGAGTACCTGCTGAACCTGCTGCTGTCGACGAGCGATCCCAATCGCAAGACCGTGCGCTACCTGCGGTCCGGGGTGGTCGACGGCGCCCTCGTCGTCTCGCACCACGAGGGCGACCACCAGCTCCACGAGGCCGCGCACGAGATGCCCATCGTGTTCGGCGGCAGGCCGCCGAACATCACCGACACCGACATCTTCGTCGACGTCGACAACCTCGAGGGCGGGATGACCGCGACCGAACGGCTCATCGCCGTCGGCCGCAAGCGCATCGGCACGATCACCGGCCCGCTGGACATGCCCGCCGCGGTCGACCGCCTCGAGGGCTTCCGGCGCTCGATGGCCACCGCCGGCCTCCCGGCCGACGCGGTCGAGTCCGCGGACTTCACCGTCGCCGGCGCGGTCGCCGCGACCCGTCGCCTGCTCGACCGGGCGCCCGACCTGGACGCGATCTTCGTCGCGAGCGACCTCATGGCCACCGGTGCGCTCGCGGTGCTGCGTGAGCGCGGCCGGCGGGTGCCCGAGGACGTCGCGGTCGTCGGGTACGACGACAGCCCCGCCGCGACCTCGTCGGCCATCCCCCTCACGACCGTGCACCAGCCGTCCGAGGAGATGGGCTACAAGATGGCCGACCTGCTCCTGCGCCTGCTCGCCGGCGAGGACGTCCCCCACCGCAACATCATGCCCACGCGGCTCGTGCGCCGGATCTCGGCGTAGGCCGGCACCGCCTCCGCCTCACCTCAGGCCTCGAATCGCACGTCCGCGGCGTCCGCGAACCGACGCCGCATGACCTCGATCGCCTCGGGGTGCTCGTCCACGAGCACGAAGCGGCGTCCCAGCGCCCGAGCCACGGCACCGGTCGTCCCGGACCCGGCGAAGGCGTCGAGCACCCAGTCGCCGGGTCGGCTCGAGGCCTGCACGATGCGGCGCAGCACGCCCTCCGGCTTCTGCGTCGGGTACCCCGTCTTCTCGCGCCCCGTCGGTGAGACGATCGTGTGCCACCAGACGTCGGTCGGGAGCTTGCCGCGCGCGGCCTTGTCGGGCGTCACGAGCCCGGGCGCCATGTACGGCTCGCGATCCACCGCGGCCGAATCGAACCAGTAGGCGGCCGGGTCCTTCACGTACACGAGGATCGTGTCGTGCTTCGTCGGCCATCGCCGCTTCGACTTCGCCCCGTAGTCGTACGCCCAGATCAGCTCGTTGAGGAAGCACTCCCTGCCGAAGAGCGCGTCGAGCAGGACCTTCGCGTAGTGCACCTCGCGGTAGTCGAGGTGCAGGTAGAGCGTGCCGTCGGGTGCGAGCAGCCGCCACGCCTCGGCCAGTCGCGGCTCGAGGAACGCCCAGTAGTCCTCGAACCGGTCGTCGTAGCGCATGAGGTCGCCCCGGATGCGCTCGTACCGGGTGCCGGCGAAGCCGGTGACGGTCCGCCGGGCCGCGGGCAGGTCGGCGTCGGTCGTCGCGTCGTCGGCGCCATCCGTCGCACCGGAGCGCACGTGTCGCAGCGACTGCCGCGTCTGCGCCCGCCCGGTGTTGAACGGCGGGTCGAGGTAGACGAGGGTGAACCGGCCGTCGGGGAACGTCGACAGCACGTCGAGGTTGTCGGCGAGGATGACGCGGTCGGGCTCGTCGTCGGACACCGCTCAAGTCTGCCAGCGCACCGTCAGCCCTAGGTCCCGGGCCGGGGCGCGCCGTCGTCCTATCCTGTGGTCGACGAGCCGCCCGCCCGGCGGGCGCTCGGGCCGTCGCTCCCCGCTGCGATCGGAGGTCGGGTCATGCGCGCCTTGGTCGTCTCCGAGAGCACCTCGGGCGATGCCGGCCGCCTCGCCGAGGCGATCGCGGCCGGCCTGCGCGGAAGCGAGGGGGTCGAACGCGTGGACCTCGTGTCGGCCGCGGAGGCGCCCGTCGCGCTCGATGCGGAGATCGACCTCGTCGTGGTCGGCGGATCGTCGTCGGGCCCCGCAGCGTCGGCCCCGCCGGGGCCCGTGACGCACGAGTCGACCGCACCCGGCGAGGCCGCGGCGCTCGCGGCACGCGGGATCCGGGACTGGATCCGATCGGTGCGGATGACCGCGGCACCGGTCGCGGCGGCCACGTTCGACACGCGGACGCCGGGCCCGCGGTGGCACGGCTCGACGGCGAGGCGGGCCATGCGCGCCCTCATCGCCAAGGGATTCCGGTCGGTCGAGGCGCCGACCTCGTTCACGCTCGCGGGCGTCTCCGGCTCGCTCGCCGACGGCGAACTCGAGCGCGCACGAGCCTGGGGTGCGACGCTCACCGACGACGGGTGAGCCGGGGCTCAGCGACCGACGTCGAGCCGGATGCTGCCGCGGAAGCGGTCGGGGTCGTCGTCATCGGCCGCGGGCGCGGCGAACGCGATGCCCTTGTCGCCGTCGCCGGGCAGCGGGGCCGGGACGGGGAGCCGGGCCTGGCGGTCGGCCTCGACCTGCGCCTCGTACTTGCGCGGCGCGAAGACCTCGTCGCCGATCATCAGCACGGCGGCGCCGCTCGGCCGGCCCTTCTTGGTCTTGTCGGACAGGTCGATCCATCCCAGGCGCACGGCCAGCATCACGAGCGCGATCGCCGCGCCCGCGATGAGCAGGATCATCCACCAGTCCACCCGGCGATCATAGACGGCCCGACGCTCCCCCACGTTCAGCGGTTCCACAGGCGCCCACCCACCCGCGTTCTTCAGGAGTCATCCGGCGGGTCGTCGCGATGCGGCGCGTCCTCCTGAGAAACGGGCGGATACCGCGGCCGGCTCCTGAGAAAGGCGCGGGTTCCGCGCCCAGCTCCTCGGGACCGCCCGGTTCTGCGGCCGGCCCCTGCGACGCGCGGGGGTCAGGGCACGCGCTGCAGCCAGTCCTCGGTGGCGAACTTCGCGGCGACGAGGGCCTCCGCCTCGGCGAGCTCGTCGGCCGAGACCGTGCCGGGCGTCGCGCCGTAGAGGCCTGCGAAGGTCTCCTTGAGGCGGTCGATGACCTCGGCGCGGGCCAGTCCGGTCTGCGAGCGCAGCGGGTCGACGCGCTTGGCCGCCGACGCGATGCCCTTGTCGCTGATCTTCTCGCGGCCGATGCGCAGCACCTCCAGCATCTTGGCGTTGTCGAGGTCGTATGCCATGGTCACGTGGTGCAGCACGCCTCCCGAGCCGAGGCGCTTCTGCGCGGCGCCCCCGATCTTGCCGGCCGGGCTCGCGATGTCGTTGAGCGGCTGGTAGGTCGCATCGATGCCCAGCGAGCGCAGGCCCTGCAGCACCCAGTCGTCGAGGAACGCGTACGAGTCGGCGAAGCTCATGCCCTGCACGAGTTCGGCCGGCACGTACAGCGAGTAGGTGACGACGTTGCCCTTCTCCATCATCATCGCGCCGCCGCCGGAGATGCGACGCACGACGTCGAAGCCGTAGCGGGCCGCGCCCTCCGGGTCGACCTCGTTGCGCACCGACTGGAACGAGCCGATCACGACGGCCGACTCCTCCCACTCCCAGAACCGCAGGGTCGGCGTGCGCCGCCCCTCGCCGACGCGCGTCGCGAGCACCTCGTCGAGCGCGAGGTGCAGGCGCGGCGGCACGGCCGCATCGTGCACGATCTCCCACTCGTAGTCCGACCAGGTCGTGGCATCCGTGATGGCGCGGCGCACCGCCACCGCGATCGCCTCGGCCGAGAACCCGAGCATGACCGCATCGGGTCGCAGTCCCTTGGCGATCGCGGCCGCGATCTGCTTGGCGTCGGATGCCGCGGGCAGGCCCTCGAGCGACCGGTTCAGGTCGTCCAGCGCCTCGTCCGGTTCCAGGAAGAAGTCGCCCGCCACGCGAGCGTTGCGGATCGCGCCGTCGACGACGTCGAAGTCGACCACCACGAGCTTGCCGCCGGGCACCTTGTACTCACCGTGCATGGCTCCAGCCTACGGATGCCTCGGGCCCGGGGGCGCGCCCGGCAGCGGGAGCCGGCGCGGCCGCGGGGGGGGCGCACCGGTTCCCGCCCCGATGCGCCGGCTACGGCGAGACCGGGGGTTCGGCGTTCGCGATGAGCTCGTCCGCCATCTCGACGAACCACCGTCCTGCCGCCGGGTCGACCATGCCGCGTTCGGGATCCTCGGGCCCGGCGGTGCCGCGCAGGCACTCCCCGTCGGACTCGCCGGGGACCTTCACCCAGAGGTAGGCGTCGATGAGCGGATCGCCCGTGTCGGTCGTGGGGCGGAGGCCCAGCCCGCGGTCCGGCGGGTTGCACCAGACCTGGGGGTCGGGGTACGTCGCGGTCGGCGTCCACGGCCCGACGCCGTTGCGGCTCGTGTCGACGACGAAGTGCGCCTGCGCACTCGGATCGCGCTCGAGCCCGGTGTCCGCATACGCCTGGTCGTATGCGGCGTCGGTCAGCTCCCACGTCGAGAAGTCGGCGGGGTTCGCGGGATAGTACTGGCTGCCGCACCAGGCGCGCTGCCACCACGAGTTCAGGTCGAGCTGGATGCACTCGGAGATCCAGGTGCCGTACTTCTGCTGCCGCTCGGTGGTCTCGTAGTTCGACACGTTGAGGAAGAACCCGTCGGCGCGCTCGACGCCGGCCCTGATGAGGCGGTCGGCGATGTCGCCGACCCCGAGCCAGGCCGAGTGCGTGCCGTCGAGGTACACGGCGGTGTTCGGCAGCGACGCGAACGCGTCGACCGCGTGGTTCAGCATCGCGAACCGCTCGTCGGCGGCGGTCGCCGCATCCGCCTCCGCGGGCCGGCACCACTCGAGCTGCCCGTTGATGGTGGTGTACCAGGGGATGATGCCGAGCCCGTCGGGCTCGAGGATCACGACGGCGTCCTTGTTGCCGATGCCCTTCGCGAAGCCGTCGATCCACGCGGTGTACTCGGCGACGGTCGTCGCCCCACCGGCGGAGTACTGCGCGCAGTCGCGGAACGGGATGTTGTACGCGACCAGCACCGGGACCTCGTGGGCCGCATGGGCCGCCGCGACGACGCGCTTGACGTCCTGCTTGGCCTCGATGGGCGTGCCGCCGTTGATCCAGGTCGCACTCGGGAACGATCCGAGGAGCAGGGCGTCCGCGCGGGCATCCCCCTCGAGCGAGGCTGCGGCCTCGATCGTCGTGCTCGCCGGGTTCGTCCAGAGGTCGGTGCCCGGCGCGAGCACGTCGTTCGCCGCGTGGGCGGGCGACGCCGCGAGCGCCGCGGCGAGGGCGGCCGCGGTGACGATCGGGACGATGGCGCGTATCGGAAACATCATCGGTTCCTCCGTGCTGATGGCTGGACATCGTGGCCGGGGTTGTGAGAGCGCTCTCACACGCTCAGGATGGCCCGCCGGGACGCATGCTGTCAAGGGTCCGGCCGTGCCCGGGCGTAGGCTCGGCCACGACGCATCCGTCCCGACGGCGAGGGGGAAGCCGCCATGACCACGCTCTACCTGGCCCGCCACGGCGAGACCGTCTGGCACGGCGAGCACCGCTACGCGGGCTCCTCCGACGTCGCGCTCACCTCGCACGGCCTCGCGCAGGCCGACGAACTCGGCGAGTGGGCGCGACGGGCGCGCCTCTCGGCGGTCGTCTCGTCGACGCTCAGCCGCGCCCGCCTCTCGGCGGAACCGTCCGCCGCGGCCGCGGGCCTCGAGCTGCGCACCGACGCCCGGCTGGTCGAGATCGACTTCGGGTCCGGCGAGGGACGCGGGCCGGGAGAGCTCGCCGACCGGATGCCCGCCGAGTGGGCGGCGTTCGAGCGGCATCCCGCGCGGCAGCCGCTGCCCGGCGGGGAGGCCGGGATGGAGGGCATCGCGCGGGCGAAGCCCGCGCTGCACGAGCTCGTGGAGGAGTTCGGCGTCGGCGCGGCGACCGTCGGCGGGTCGGCGGAGTCGCGGCGCGGCGACCGCGTGCTCGTCGTGATGCACGGCACGCTCATGCGCCTGCTGCTGTGCGACTGGCTCGGGATCGATCCCGACCGCTATCGCGACCTCTTCCCCGAGGTCGAGAACTGCGCCCTGACGCCGGTCCGGTTCGAGACCGTCGAGGGCAGGATGCAGCCGCGGCTGATCGGCTTCAACGTCGCGACGGCGCGCTGACGCGCCATCCCGGCCCGCGGGCGCGGCCCGTCAGTCGACGGCGAAGCGCTCGTCGAGCCAGCGCACGAGGTCGCCGCGGACCTCCTCCTGGTTGGTCTCGTTGAAGATCTCGTGCCGGGCGCCGTCGTAGACGACGAGCGTGACGTCGGCGAGGCCGGACCGGGAGGCGTACGCGTTCGCGAGCTTCAGCGCACTCCGCTCACCGCCGAGCGTGTCCTCCGAGCCGACCATGATGAGCAGCGGCAGCTCGGCCGGCAGGTTCCGCCGCGGGCGGCCGAGCAGGCGTGCCGCCTCCACCAGCCCGAAGAGCTGCTGCAGCGGCACCGCGGTGGTGTACGGGTCGGCGACGAACGCCTCGGCGACGGCCGGGTCGCGCGAGAGCCACTCGAGGCCGGTGGTCCCGAGGTGCCGGTGACGGCGGTTGAGGTCGCCCGAGTTCATGTGGATCGGCGTGCGGTACGCCGTACCGGTGAGCACGACCGCGTCCCAGTCGTGGGGATGCCGCTCGAGCAGGATCTGCGCGATCAGCGACCCCCACGAGTGGCCGAGGAGCACGAGCGGCACCTCGTCGCCCTCGGTCTCGCGGATGAGGCCGGTGAAGAGGTGCACGTCGTGGATCGCGGCGCGCAGCCCGCCGGGCCCGAGGCGGCCCATCTTGTCGAGGTCGCCGCCGTGCTGCTCGAAGCCGGTCTGCCCGTGGCCCCGGTGGTCGTCGGCCCACACCGTGTACCCCGCCGCGTTCAGGGCCTCGACGAGGGCGCCGTAGCGGCCGATGTGCTCGCCCACGCCGTGCACGAGCTGGACGATCGCGACCGGGTCGGGCACGCGCCAGGACCGGTAGTGGATGTGCACGCCCTGCGGGTCGGTGAACGTCGGCATGCGCTCATCCTGCCAGCCGATGCGCCCGTCGCGGGCGCCGCACGGCGGTTCCGGGGGGCGGTCCTCACGCCTCGCGCGTCACCTCGACCGACACGAACAGCTCCGACGAGCCGGGCCCGGCGTAGACCCCGCGCAGCGGCGCCACGTCCTCGTAGTCGCGGCCCCGTCCGACCAGCACGTGCAGCTCGCCGGCCTCGGCGAGGTTCGTCGGGTCGTAGCCGCGCCACGAGCCCGCGAACCACTCGACCCACGCGTGCGACTCGCCGGTCACGGTCTGCCCGAGCGCGGCATCCCGATCGGGGTGGAGGTACCCCGACACGTACCGCGCCGGGATCCCGACCGAGCGCAGTGCGCCCACCGCGAGGTGGGCGATGTCCTGGCACACCCCCTTGCCCTGGTCCCAGGCCTCGCGCGCGGTCGAGTTCACGCCCGTCACGCCGGTGACGTACTCCACGGCCGAGCCGATCGCGCGCGAGATCTCGAGCGCCGTCTCGCCGACCGGCATGCGCTCGGCGGCGATGTCGGCCGCGAGCGCGGCGACCTCGGGCGGCGGCTCGGTGGCATCCGTCTGGGTCGTGAACTCCACGAAGGGCACGCTCGAGTCGCGGATGACCGAGAGCTCCTCCCAGGTCGGCTCCGGCCCGCGACCGGGGGCCGGACGCACCTCGACGACGCTCGTCGCGGTCACCGAGAGCTCGCGGTGCGGGGTCAGCACCTCGAACGTCGAGACGCGGGTGCCCCAGTAGTCGAGGTAGGCGTGCTGGGTCGCGCCCGGGCGGATGTCGAGGCTCGCGTGCAGCACGAACTGCTCGCCGACCGAGTTCGGCAGCATCCGGGCCTCGTTGTACGACGCCGTCGCGGGCTGCTCGTAGGCGAACCCCGTTCGGTGGACGATGCGCAACCGGCTCATGTGACCTCTCCGATCCAGACCGGCACGACGCTGGCCGGGAAGTAGCGCTGGCGGATCGCGTCGCTGGCCGACGAGACGACCTCCTGGACGCGTTCCATGTTCCCGGCGAGGTCGTCGAGGATGTCGCCGATCGGCCGGTACTCGAGCTCGGACCGGATCTGCCCGAGCAGCCGCTGCGCCTGGTCGGTCACGCCGACCCGACCGGCGCGCGGGTCGATCTCGCGCAGCGACTCCTCGGCCCGGATGACGCTCGAGATGATCGAGCGCGGGAACAGGCGGTCGAGCAGCAGGAACTCGGCCGCCGACAGCGACGACGGCACGCCGCGGTAGCTGCGCAGGTACGCCTCGTACCCGCCGCAGCTGCGGAGGATGGTCGTCCAGCTCGGACCGCTCGCGAGGGTCAGCGACCGGGTCGCGAGCAGGCGCGCCGTCATGTCGGCGCGTTCGATCGAGCGGCCGAGGTTGAAGAAGTGCCACGCCTCGTCGCGGCTGGCCGCGGAGTCGACGATGCCGACGGCGAGCGCGGAGCGGTCCTGCACCCAGCGGAAGAACTCGTGCGTCTTGTCGGAGGCGACGTGCCGTGGCATCCGGGAGTTCGTGTGGTTCAACGCCTCCCACAGCTCGGTGGAGACGATCTCGCGCGCGCGTCGCGCGTTCTCGCGCGCCGCCGTGATCGAGTGCGCGATGGAGGCCGGCTGCCGGCGGTCGACCGCGAGGAGCGCGATCACGTCCGGCGGCCCCAGCTGCCCCTCGCCGGCGGCGTCGCTGCCCATGACGGCGAGCAGACCCCGGCAGGCCTGGTCCTCGTCGATCCACGGATCCTCGAGCAGGAGCTGCAGGTGCACCTCGAGGATGCGGGCGGTGCCGTCGCTGCGCTCGACGTAGCGCCCGATCCAGAACAGGCTCTCCGCGATGCGGCTCAGCATGGCGCCTCCTCGTCGGACCCGTCCGGCCGGCGATCCGGCGGCGGGCGCCATCCGTGTCGTTGCTGCTGTTGCTGTTGTTGCTGCTGGCGCATCGACGCGTCCTCGTCCTGGGGGGACGACTCCGGCCGGTGCCGGTGGTGCGGGCTCGCGGCGGGGGGCTCGCCGCCGATGACCGGGATCGACGAGGTCGGCGGGGCGGTCGCCTGGTCGGCCACGATCGAGCCGATGTCGGCGACGTGGGCGTCGGCGTGACGGCTCGGGACGATCCCGGCGATGGGGCCGGTGGTGACGGCGTCGTCGAGCACCCAGGTGTCCTTCGATCCGCCGCCCTGGCTGGAGTTGACGACGAGCTGCCCCTCGGGCAGCGCGACCCGGGTGAGGCCCCCGGGCAGCACCCACACGTCGTCGCCGTCGTTGACCGCGAACGGCCGCAGGTCGGAGTGGCGCGGCCGCATGCCGTCCTCGACGAGCGTCGGCAGCGTCGAGAGCTGCACCACGGGCTGGGCGATCCAGCCGCGCGGATCGGCGAGCAGCCGCGAGCGCAGCGCCGAGAGCTCGGACCGCGATGCGTCGGGACCGACGACGAGCCCCTTCCCTCCCGAGCCGTCGACGGGCTTCACGACGAGCTCGTCGAGGCGGTCCAGCACCTCGGCGAGCGCGTCGGGCTCCTCGAGGCGCCAGGTGTCGACGTTCGGGAGGATCGGTTCCTCGCCCAGGTAGTAGCGGATGAGGTCGGGGACGTAGGTGTAGACGAGCTTGTCGTCGGCGACGCCGTTGCCGACCGCGTTCGCGATGGTGACGTGGCCGAGGCGGGCGGCGAGCATGAGCCCCGGCGCGCCGAGCACCGAGTCGGGGCGGAACTGCTGCGGATCGAGGAACTCGTCGTCGACGCGGCGGTAGATGACGTCGACGCGCGTCGGTCCGGCGGTCGTGCGCATCCAGACGCGGCCGCCCGAGCAGAACAGGTCGCGGCCCTCGACGAGCTCGACGCCCATGAGCCGCGCGAGCAGCGTGTGCTCGAAGTACGCCGAGTTGTAGACGCCGGGGGTGAGCACCACCACGGTCGGGTCGTCGATGCCCTCGGGCGCGCTCGCGCGCAGGGCCTGCAGGAGGCGGTTGGGGTAGTCGCCGACCGGGCGGACGCGCATCGACGTGAACAGCTCGGGCAGGGTCTGCGCCATCACCCGCCGGTTCGAGATCACGTAGCTGACCCCGCTCGGCACGCGGACGTTGTCCTCGAGCACGCGCCAGTCGCCGCGTTCGTCGCGGATGACGTCGATGCCCGAGACGTGGATGCGCACGCCGTTGGAGCTCACGATGCCGGCCGCCTGCCGGTGGAAGTGCGTGGACGAGCTGAGCAGCCGTGCCGGGATGACGCCGTCGCGGACGGCGTCCTGCGGCCCGTACACGTCGCCGAGGAAGCGCTCCAGCGCACGCACGCGCTGCGCGACGCCGGCCTCGACCCGGCTCCAGTCCGCCGCCGAGACGACCCGCGGCACCGCGTCGAGCGGGAACGGGCGCTCCTCGCCCGCGAAGTCGAACGTGACGCCCTGGGCGAGGTAGCTGCTGGCCAGCGCCTCGGTCCTGCCGCGCAGCTCGTCCTGCGTCATCCGGGCCAGCGCGGGGTAGAGCTCGCGGTACGACTCGCGCACGGTCACGGCGTCGGCCGGGAACATCTCGTCCCAGGGCGTCGCCCGGCCCCGTTTGCGCGGCCGCGTCGCCGCGTATCCGTCGAAGAGGCTTCCCATCCCCCGAGGCTTCCAGCCGAGTGTTTCAGGACGGTTACCGACACGCGTCGTCGCGGAATCCGACCGGAGCGAGGTGGAATCATTAGCCACGCTAATTTGTTACGCTAATGATGTGACCGCTTCCCCCACCCAGGCCCCCGCACGTGCGCGTCGCGGCACGCTCGCCGAGCAGAGCACCGAGCTCCGGCTCTCCGTGATGCGGCTCGCCAGGCGCATCCGCCAGGAGCGGGCCGACGCCGAGCTCAGCGCGACGCAGTACGCGGCGCTCGCCTGGACGGCCACCGAGGGGCCGCTGACGCCCGGACGGCTCGCCGAGCTCGAGCGCGTCACGCCCCCGTCCATGAACCGCACGGTGAACTGCCTCGTCGACGCCGGGCTCCTCGCACGCGAGGGCTCGCCGGACGACGGGCGGAAGGTGCTCCTGCAGGCGACCGAAGCCGGCCAGGAGATCGTCCGAGAGACCCGCCGCCGTCGCGACGCCTGGCTCGCGAAGCGGTTCGCCGCCCTCTCCCCCGACGAGCGCGAGACGCTCGCATCCGCCACCGAGATCCTCAGGAGGCTCTCCGACCAGTGAGATCCATGTTCCGCTCCCTCGCTTCCGTCGACTACCGCATCTGGTTCGTCGGCGCGCTCGTGTCGAACATCGGCGCCTGGATGCAGGCGACCGCCCAGAGCTGGGTCGTGCTCACCGAGCTCACCGACAACGACGCGTTCGCGGTCGGCATCACGATGGCCCTGCAGTTCGCCCCCCAGCTGCTGCTCGTGCCCGTGACCGGCCTCATCGCCGACCGCTTCGAGCGCCGGAAGGTGCTGATGTTCACCCAGTCGGCGCTCATGCTGCTCGGGCTCGCGCTCGGGCTCCTGCTCGTCTTCGGGCACGCGGAACTCTGGCACCTCTACGTCTTCGCCGGCCTCCTCGGCATCGTCAACGCCGTCGACATCCCGGCACGGCAGACCTTCGTCGCCGACCTGGTCTCCTCGTCGAACATGTCGAACGCGGTCGCGCTGAACTCGGCGTCGTTCAACGCCGCCCGCATGATCGGACCGGCGCTGGCGGGCGTGCTCATCGTGCTCGTCGGCACGGGCTGGGTCTTCATCATCAACGCGGCGACCTTCGTCGCGGTGCTCGTCGCCCTGGCGAAGCTGCGCGGATCGAGGCTGCGACGCACCGCTCGAGCACCGCGCGAGCGCGGCGCGTTCGTCGCGGGCTTCCGGTACGTGGCCCGACGACCCGACCTGGTCGTGGTGTTCGCGGTCGTGTTCCTCGTGGGCGCGTTCGGCATGAACTTCCCGATCTTCTCCTCGACCATGGCGGTCGAGTTCGGCCGCGGGGCCGGCGAGTACGGCGTGCTCAACTCGATCCTCGCGATCGGATCGCTCACCGGCGCCCTGCTCGCCGCCCGTCGCGACCGCGCCCGCATGCGCGTCATCATCATCGCCGCGGGCCTGTTCGGCGCCGCGGCGGCGGTGTCGGCGGTCATGCCGAGCTACTGGCTGTTCGCCGCCTCGACGGTGTTCATCGGGTTCGCGGCCGTCACCATGCTCACGACGGCGAACGGCTACGTGCAGACCACCACCGATCCGCTGCTGCGCGGCCGGGTCATGGCGCTCTACATGGCGATCCTCTCCGGCGGAACGCCGATCGGCGCCCCGCTCGTCGGCGCGGTCGCGAACGCCTGGGGTCCGCGCTGGGCGCTCGGGGTCGCCGCCGCAGCGGCGGCGATCGCGGCGCTCATCGGGCTCGCCTGGCTCATCGTCGCCCGCGGCCTGCGCGTGGTCCGGCATCCGCTCGGCCGGCGGATGCCGCGCTTCGCGTTCGCGTACGCCGAGGCCCCGACCGCCGCGATCGCCGTGCCGATCACGCGGCCCGTCGAACTCCCGACGACGAGCACCGCTCCCATCGAGCTCGTCGCGTCGACGATCCCGGTCGACCTGCCGGACGACGCCCCGACGGAGATGCCGCACCGCGTGACGCGGCACACCGCAGCGCGGACCGCCTCGCCGTCGGCCGGCGGCGCGCAGGGTTCGCGGCGACCCGCCTCCGCGACCCGGCCGGGCTGACCCGCGGACGCGCGACGCCGGGGCAGGTCGGGGAAGACCCTTGACTGCGCGGCCTTCCCGTGTTCGGGTTGGTTCCCATCCGGGCCGCGCGCCCCCGGCGCCGCCCGGACGACCCGGACGGCACCCTGCCCCCGGTTCTGACGAGTCCCATGGGAGAGACCGTGAACAGAAGAACCAGGAATGCCGCGATGACGACGGTGGCCGCCACCGCCGTCATCGCCCTCGGCGCCACCGGCGCCCAGGCCGCAGTACCGATCAACACCACCGCCCTCCGGGACGCCGTGACCTCCGACGGGATCATGGCGCACCTCGAGCAGCTGCAGGCCGTCGCCGACGCCAACGGCGGGACCAGGGCGAGCGGCACGCCCGGCTTCGGCGCCTCGATCGACTACATCGAGGGCCAGCTGCAGGCCGCCGGCTACGACACCATGCGGCAGGACTTCACGTTCAACTCGTTCACCGAGCTCTCGGACGCCGAGATGGACCGCGTCTCCCCCGACCCCGTGAGCTACACGGTGTTCGAGGACTTCGTGACGGCCGAGTACTCCGGCAGCGGCGACGTCACCGCTCCGCTGGAGGCGGTCGACCTCGTCCTCCCGCCGGGATCGTCGGCGAACACCTCGACGAGCGGCTGCGAGGCGTCCGACTTCGACGGGTTCACGGCCGGCAGCATCGCCCTCGTCCAGCGCGGTTCGTGCAACTTCTCGCTGAAGGCCGAGAACGCCTACGACGCGGGCGCGAGCGGCGTGATCATCTTCAACGAGGGCCAGGACGGCCGCCAGGAGACGCTGAACGCGACGCTCGGCGACGCGTTCTCCGACCCGATCCCGGTCGTCGGCACGTCGTACGAGGTCGGCGCCGAGCTCGCCGCGCTCCTCGACGGCGGCGAGGTCGTGATGCACCTCAAGACCGACACGCTCATCGAGCTCGACGTGCCCACGCAGAACCTGATCGCGCAGACGCCCACCGGGCGCACCGACCGCGTGATCATGGCCGGCGCGCACCTCGACTCGGTGTCGGGCGGCGCCGGCATCAACGACAACGGCTCCGGCTCGGGCGCGATCCTCGAGACCGCGCTGCAGATGGCCGAGCTCGGCATCCAGCCGCGCAACGCCGTGCGCTTCGCCTGGTGGGGCGCCGAGGAGGCGGGCCTGCTCGGCTCGCAGCACTACGTCGACTCCCTGACCAACCAGCAGTCGAAGAAGATCGAGCTCTACCTCAACTTCGACATGGTCGGCTCGCCGAACTACGCCAACTTCGTGTACGACGGCGACGGCGACGCGTTCGGCATCAAGGGCCCGAGCGGCAGCGACGACATCGAGCACCTGTTCTCGGACTTCTTCGAGTCGATCGGCGTCGAGTCCGAGCCGACCGCGTTCGACGGCCGGTCCGACTACGACGCCTTCATCAGCGCCGGCATCCCGGCGGGCGGCCTGTTCACGGGCGCCGAGGGCGCGAAGACGGCGGAGCAGGTCGGCATGTACGGCGGCCTCGCCGAGTTCGAGGGTGAGCCGGTGTCGTACGACCCCTGCTACCACCAGGCGTGCGACAGCCTCGACCCGGTCGGGGACGGTGCGGACGCCGACCTCTACGAGGCGCTGAACGCGGCGTACGGCGGGGCCCTGGAGTGGGACGGCACGATCAGCAACGTCAACCAGCAGGGCCTGGACGACATGGCCGACGCGATCGCGCACGCCGTGCTCACCTACGCGATGACGACGTCGTCCGTGAACGGCACGGCGAAGGCGTCGGCGAAGGCGCAGAAGGCCGGGGACTACCTCGGCTCGCACCTGTTCCGCTGATCCGACGGATCGGAACGGTCGGCCCCTCGCGCTCGTCGCGAGGGGCCGACCTCGTTCACGGGCGCCGCCGGCTCAGTGGCCGTGCGCGAGCTGCTGGAGGCCGAGGACCGCGAGCCCGAGCAGCACGAGCATGCCGAGGGCGATGACCTGCTCCCACCACGCGACGTGCGTGCGGCGAACGGCGATGTACCCGATCACGGCGAGGGTCAGGATGTAGACGACCGCCGCCGCCGTCAGCGCGACCTCGAGGTCCAGGACGCCGAGGATCGCCAGCACGAGCAGGACGAGCGGGATGCTCGCCGACCCGAGCGCCGAGGCGGCCACCCGGGCCATCCGCAGGAGGTGCGCGCCGCGCGGGAAGTCGGCGTGCACGGCGAGGTGCGACACCACGTCGGCGACGAAGCCCGCCGCGGTGATCGCGACGATGCCGACGAGGAGCGTCAGCGTCGCCCGCTCGGCACTGACGTGGTCGGCGTTCTCGTGCAGCACGAGGACGATCGCGAGTCCGGTGAAGGTCGCATAGACGCGTTCCTTCAGCGCCTCGCCCCGTTCCTCGAGCGGCAGCGCATCACGTCGGCGCCGACGCGCCGAACGGTGCGGTTGCGAGGCGGAGGCGGCGGTCGGCTCGTCCATGCGCGTCACGGTAGCAGCCGTGCCGGCGACCGGCGACGCCCGCGACCGAGGGGCCCCGCGCGACCGCGGGTCCTGCGAGGATCGAGGCATGAGCGACGACCGCCTCCTCGTGACCGTCCCGGGCGAGACCCTCCGCCGCGCACTCGGCGCCGTCCCGGGCGGGGTGCCCGACGGGGTCGACGTCGTCGTCTGGAACCTCGCGGATCCGCTTCCGGCCGAGGCGACCGGTCGCCGGATCGACATCGTGGTGCCCCCGTACATGGGCGCAGCCGACCGGCTGGGGGCACTCGCTGGCCTGGAGGTCGGCCTCGTGCAGTCCCAGTCGATCGGGTACGACGACGTGCCCGGCGCGCTCCCGGGCGGCCACGTCTTCGCCAACGCGGCGTCGGTGCACGAGGCCTCGACGGCCGAGCTCGCCGTCGGCCTCGCCGTCGCCGCCCAGCGCGGCATCCCCGACTTCGTGCGCGCCGCGACCGACGGCCGGTGGGCGCCCGCCCGCCACGCGAGCCTGGCCGACCGCCGGGTGCTCCTGCTCGGACACGGCGGCGTCGGCCGCGCCATCGAGTCGCGCCTGGCCGGCTTCGAGGTCGAGCTGACGCGCGTTGCACGCCACGCGCGCGACGACGAGCGCGGCCGCATCCACGGTGCGGACGAGCTACCGCGCCTCCTGCCCGACGCCGAGGTCGTCTTCGTCGCCGTGCCCCTCGGGGACGCCACCACCGGGCTCGTCGACGCCGGCTTCCTCGCCGCGCTCCCCGACGGCGCGCTGCTCGTGAACGTGGCGCGAGGCCCGGTCGCCGACACCGACGCGATCCTCGCCGAGGCGGAGAGCGGACGGCTGCGCTTCGCGCTCGACGTCACCGACCCCGAGCCGCTGCCCGAGGGGCATCCGCTGTTCGGCCTGCCGAACGTGCTGGTCTCGCCGCACGTCGGGGGTGCCACGAGTGCGATGATGCCGCGCATGGCGCGGCTGCTGCGCGACCAGATCGAGCGGATGGCCCGGGGCGACGAGCCCCGCAACGTCGTGCTGCGCAGCTGACGCGGGGCCGGCGAGCGGCCGGCCGCCGCGGGGTCGGGGGCCGCCCTCAGGCGGAGATCAGGGCCCGCACGCTGGTCGTGCCGGCCCTTCGGGCGGAGGATCCGCACATGGACGCCGTACTCGAGTTGGAGATCGGGCCCGGCCCGGAACCGGGCTCCTACGTGGTCGAGGTGCTCCGGTCGGTCGGCGGCGGCGAGCCGTCCGAGACCTTCACCCTCGACCTCGATGCGCTCGTCGATCGTCGTGACGACATCGAATCGAGCGTCCTCGCCTCGGCCGTCGCGGCGCGGCGCGTGGTGACGGCGTCGGAGGCCGCGATCCAGCAGGTCGGCCGGACGCTCTTCGAGTCCGCCTTCACGGGCGAGGTGCGCACGGCGTACCGGACGAGCGTGGCCGTGGCCGCCGAGCGCGGCACGGGCGTGCAGGTCGCACTGCGGCTGAAGGCGCCCGGGCTGGCGGCGCTGCCGTGGGAGGCCCTGTTCGATCCGGTCGAGGGTTCGTACCTCTGCCGCAAGGATCCGCTCGTGCGGCACGTGCCCGCCGCGTTCTCGCCTCCCGCGCTCGCCATCGATCCGCCCTTGCGGATCCTCGCGATGGTGTCCTCGCCGCGCGGCCTTCCGCCGCTCGACGTCGAGCGCGAACGCGACCTGCTCGACGACGCCCTGCGCACGCACATCGAGGCGGGCCGCGTCGAGATCGAGTGGCTGACGAACGTGACCTGGGCGGCCGTGCACGATCGGTTGCTCGACGGCGAGTGGCACGTCCTGCACTTCATCGGCCACGGCGGCTACGACACGCAGACCGACGAGGGCGTGCTCGCGTTCGTCGACGAGCGCGGCCGTGCCGACTACGTCCCGGCCTCGAGCCTCGCCGACCTCCTCGACGAGGCCGAGCCGACGCCCCGGCTCGTGCTGCTGAACTCGTGCGAGTCCGGCGCCGGGGGCACGACCGACCTGTTCTCGGGGACCGCTGCGGCGCTCGCGCGGAGCGGCATCCACGCCGTCGCGGCGATGCAGTTCTCGATCAGCGATTCCGCGGCGATCCAGTTCTCGCGCGGCTTCTACTCGGCGCTGGCGCACGGCCGTGGGATCGACGAGGCGGTGCGCAGCGGACGGATCGGGATCCTCGGCACCGGGCGCGGCACCCTGGAGTGGGTCACGCCCGTGCTGTACCTGCGCGGCGAGGATGCGCACCTGTTCGACATCCGCTCCGAGCCGCGACCGCCCGAGAAGGCTCCCGCGGCGGTCGCCGCGGAGGAGTCCCCCGACGCGGCGCCCGCCGCCCACGGGACGCCCGCGGAGGCGGAGCCGCCCGAGCCGGAACGGGGCCGTCCGGCCACGGCGAAGCCGGCGACCGTTTCCGGCCCGATCCTGGTCGGCGCCGCGTCCGCCCCGGCCGCCTGGTGGACCGCGGCGGCGGCGACGCGGCCGGCTCCGACGCCACCTCCCCCCGCTGGACGCGCGACCGTGCCGGCGCCGACGCGCACCGGCTCGCCTCCGCGTCCCCCGCGCACGGCCCCGTCCCGCACGGCCGGTCCACCGCGGGCTCCGGCATCGCGCACCGCCGCCACGCCGCCGCACCGTCGCCGACGGACCCCGGCATGGATCCCGTGGCTGCTGGTCGCGCTCGTGGGCGCGATCGCGATCGTCGTCGCGGCACTCGTCTTCGGGCGCATCGCCGGCGAACCGGGCGGATCGGACGGCGCCGACCGCTCGACCGGCGACCAGCCGGTGGCCGAGGTCGACGATCGCGGGTCCGGGTCCACGGACACCGAGGTCGACGCCGGCGGCCAGGGGACGACCGACGGCACCCGCGAGGCGGACACCGTCGCGGAGGTCACGCTCACCGACTCGGACGACTGGCTCGACACCGGCATCGCCTGCCGGCAGGGCGACGAGTTCGAGGTGACGGGGTCCGGGACGATGCGCTGGGACGGAACCGACAGCACGGCCGTCGGAATCGAGGGGGACGCCACCCAGGACTTCCCGCGCCCGGCCCCCGACCTCCCGTTCGCCGCCCTGATCGGCGGGCTGAGGATGACCGCGAACGAGCGGTTCGCGGTCGCCGAGACCTCGACCTACGTCTGCCCCAACGCGGGCACCCTGTGGATCGGGGTCAACGACGGCGTGACCGACGACAACCGCGGGAGCTTCACCGCCGAGATCCGGTTCCGCGCGGCCGAGTGACCTGCGGCGGCCGCGCCACGGGCCTACGATCGAGGCGAACCCCCGACGGAAGGCCCACATGCCCGCTTCGGCAGAACCGCGCGTCGCGCTCTACTTCGACTTCGACAACATCGTCATCTCGCGGTACGACCAGCTCCACGGCGACGGCGCCTATCGCAAGGACACCAGTCGCACGAAGACCGTCTCCCCCGGCACGCAGGCGGGCAAGCGGCTCGCCGAGGCGACGGTCGACGTGGATGCGGTCCTCGACTTCGCCGCCACCTACGGCACGATCGCGATCGCGCGCGCGTACGCCGACTGGTCGACCCCGGTCAACGCCAGCTACCGTACGCAGCTGATCGACCGGGCCGTCGACCTCGTGCAGCTGTTCCCGCTGTCGGCCACCAAGAACGGCGCCGACATCCGCCTCTCGGTCGACGCGATCGAGGACCTCTTCCTCATCGAGAACCTCTCCCACATCGTCATCGTGGCGGGCGACTCCGACTACGTCGCCCTCGCCCAGAAGGCGAAGAAGCTCGGGCGCTACGTCGTCGGCATCGGCGTCGCTGGCGGCACGAGCCGCGCGCTGACCGCGGCGTGCGACGAGTACGCCGACTACGACGCACTGCTGGCGACGGATGCCGCGGTGCGCGACGACGAGGCGGCGGAGGCGTCCCGCGGAGGCGACGCCGCCGAGACGGCGGAAGCCGCGACGAAGTCCGGTGGCCGGTCCGGCTCGTCGTCGAAGTCCGAACCGCGGCGCGCGAAGTCGTCGTCGAAGGCGTCGGGCGAGGGCGACCGGGGCTCCGCCAAGGACGAGGCGAAGAACGACGGGAGGAACGGGTCGGGCGACGAGGCGCAGCCCGGTCCCCGCAACCCGGGTCGGCTCCTGCTGAAGGCGCTCGAGTTGATGCGCGCCAAGAACGACGAGGAGTGGCAGATGTCGGGGTCGGTGAAGAACCAGATGCTGCGCATGGATCCGAGCTTCCAGGAGCGCAAGCTCGGATTCGCGTCCTTCACCGACTTCCTGAAGTCGCGCGGGGGCGTCGTCGAGCTCGACGAGGACTCGGGGCAGAATCGGGTGCGGATCCGGCCCAAGAAGGGCTGACGCTCCCCTTCGCGCGGCCGTTCTGGGATGATTCGGGTGAACGGCCCGTTCGCGGTGCACGCCGGGTCCGAGGCCGTGCGGGAGCCCGATGGACGCGGTGCTGGAACTCGAGATCGGGCCGACCCCCGAGGCCGGCACGTACGTCGTCCGCGTCCTCCGGTCCGACGGCGGGGGTGAACCGTTCGCCTCCGTGCGGCTCGACGTCGATGCGCTGACCGCGCGGCGATCCCTGCTCGAGGCGAGCGTGCTGTCGTCGGCGGTCCCGGCGCGGCGGGTGGTGCCGGCGACCGAGGAGGCGGTGCGCGAGGTGGGCCGGACCCTTTTCGAGGCGACGTTCCAGGGCGAGGTCGGCGCGGCGTACCGGGCGAGTGCCGCCGTCGCGGCCGAGCGCGATGCGCAGCTGCAGCTCGTGCTCCGGCTGACGTCGGCCGAGCTGGCGGCCCTCCCCTGGGAGGCCCTGTTCGACCCGGTCGACGGAACCTACCTCTGCCGTCGCGATCCGCTCGTGCGCCACGTCCCGTCGCCGCATGCGACCGCCCCGCTCGCGATCCAGCCGCCCCTGCGCATCCTCGCGATGGTCGCGTCGCCGCGCGGCATGCCGCAGCTCGATGCCGAGGCCGAGCGCGAACGACTCAGCCAGGCGCTCGGGTCGCAGATCGACGCGGGCCTCGTCGAGCTCGCCTGGCTCGAGAATGCGTCCTGGGCCGCCGTCCACGCCAGGCTGCTCGAGGGCGGATGGCACGTGCTCCACTTCATCGGGCACGGCGACTACGACGAGGCGGCCGATGAGGGGGTCCTCGCGTTCGTCGACGCCGACGGCCGAGCCGACCTGGTCCCGGCCCACGCGCTGGCCGACCTGCTCGACGAGGCGGACCCGACCCCGCCGCTCGTCGTGCTGAACTCATGCGATTCCGGCGCGGCGAGTCCCTCCGACCTGTTCTCCGGCACGGCCGCGGCGCTCGCGCACAGCGGCATCCGATCGGTCGTCGCGATGCAGTACTCGATCAGCGACGCGGCGGCCCTGGCGTTCGCGCGCGGCTTCTACACGGCGCTCGCGCAGGGCCGGCCGGTCGACGAAGCGGTGCGCAGCGGTCGCATCGGCATCCTCGGGACGGGTCGCGGCACCCTGGAGTGGGTGACCCCGGTGCTCTACCTGCGAGGCGAGGAGGCGCACCTGTTCGCCCGGCCGTTCGCCGGCTCGACGACCACGGCCGGGACGCCGGCCGGTCCGGCGCGGGACGGGAGCGACGCGGAGCCCGCCGGGCGAACCCGCACCCCGCCGCGCTGGGCGGTGTGGACGGGGATCGCGGCCGCCGCCGCGGTCGTCATCGGCGCCGTGCTGTTCGCGGTTCGACCGTGGGAGTCCGGGGACGACGGATCGGGCGGTCCGGTCGCCGTGGAGGGGATCGGCGGGACCTCGCGCACGGTGTGGCAGGTCGACGCCGACGCGGACTCCGTCTGGACCGACGTCTGGTGCGAGGAGGACGACCGGCTCGACATCACCGCGACCGGCGAGGCACGCCCGGATCCCGCAGGCACCCCGTTCGGCCCCGACGGGATGGCGGAGGACGTGCAGGTCGAGGACCGCATCGTCGCCGGCATCCCGACGGGGGCGCTCATCGGCCAGCTCGAGGACACCGACGATCCGGTCTTCGCCATCGGGTCCGGCGCGGACTACGTGTGCCCCGTCAGCGGGACGCTCGTCCTCGGGCTGAACGACACCACGCGCGCGGACAACACCGGCGCCTTCGAGGTGACGGTCACGGTCGTTCCCGCGCAGTGAGCGCGCGGAACGGAAGGAGGGAACGGATGCAGCGGCTGGCGATCTACACGACGGCGGACGGCGCCGAGGTCGCGGTGCAGGTGGCGGACGACGTGCTCGCGCCGGGCGTCACGCTGCGCGGTGGCGGAGGCGGCGGCGCACTCGTGGAGCGGACGCAGCAGAACCTCGACGACGTGCTCGCGAACACGCGGCCCGCGGTCCGCTCGCTCCTGCGACAGCTTCGGGAGCACGAGGACGCCCCCGACGAGCTCGAGGTCGAGTTCGGGATCCAGGTGAGCCTGGAGGTCGGGGCGTTCATCGCGAGCGCGGATTCGTCGGCGAACTTCAAGGTCACGATGCGGTGGCACCGGCCACCCTCGTGACCCTGCTCCGACGGCGAGTCGGCGCGGCGAGTCAGCGCGGCGCTTCGGTGCGCCCGCCGCCGTAGACGATCACGCCCACGATGGGGATCAGGAAGAAGAACAGCCACGACCAGGTGAAGCCGCCAGGGGTCCAGAAGCCGAAGCCGAAGAAGAGCAGCAGCGCCACGAACGGCGAGAGCGCCATCACCGTCTCCCCCGCCCGGCCACCGAGCGCGCGGGACCGGCGCGCCGGGCGCCCGGCCTCCGACGCGAGCGGAGCGAACGTCGGTGTCGGTTCCGGGAGCGTCGGGTCGGGCGCGGCCGGCGACGGCGAGGCCGAGGGCAGGTCGGCGAAGAGCGGCGCGAGGTCGCCCCGCGTGATCGCGGCGCGGGCCGAGGCCGACCGCTCGTCGAGCTCGGCGGGGGTCAGTCGGCCCTCGGTCCGGGCGGTGGCGAGGGCCGCGACGGCCTCCTCGCGCTCGGTGTCGCTCAGGCGCTCCTGCGGACGGTCGGGGTCGGCGTATCCGGTCATGCGGGCATGCTGCCGCATCGCACCGGCGGTCCACTAGAGACGAAAGGCCCCGCCGGTAGGGTGAGGCGCGTGAGCACCGAGACCACGACGCGGCGGTTCCTGCTCGGCTCGTACACGCCGGACGGCCCCGCGCCCGGCGTGCACCTCGCCGAGCGCTCGGCGGACGGCCGGTGGCGCATCGTGGCCTCGGCGACCGCGACCAACCCGTCGTTCGTCGCTCGGTCGGGCGACCTCGCCTTCGCCGTCGAGGAGCACGCGTCCGGCTCGGTCGTGAGCTTCCGCCTCGACGGCGACGCGATCGAGCGGGTCTCGGCGGTCGAGCACGGCGAGGCCGATCCGTGCCACGTCGCGGTCGCGTCGCAGCAGGGCGTCGTGCTCGTGGCCAACTACACGGCCGGGTCGATCACCGCGGTTCCGGTGAGCGCGGCCGGCGAGCTCGGGACGCCGGTCACGCTGGTGCTGCCGCCCGGCAGCGGCCCGGTCGCCGACCGGCAGGAGGCGCCGCACGCGCACGAGATCGTCGCGACGCCATGGGGCACGCACGTCGTCAGCGACCTCGGCACCGACGCCGTCCACGAGTTCGCGGTCGAGCGGGACGGCGAGCAGGTCGCGCTGCGGATCACCCGCACGCTCGACGTGCCGCCGGCCACCGGCCCGCGCCACATGGTCGTCCGCGGCGGCCTCCTGCATGTCGTCGGCGAACTCGACGGCCGGCTGCACACGTTCGAGATCGACGCGAAGGAATTCCGTCAGGGACGCGTCGAATCGGTCGTGGGGCAACCGCCGGCCGGCGACGACGACGTCGTGCAGCCCTCCCACCTCGACCTCGCTCCGGCGGGCCGCCTGCTGACCGCGCTCGTGCGCGGCCGCGACAGCGTGAGCGTCTTCGACGCGACGGATCCGGAGCGCCCGCGCCTGGCATCCGAGCACCCGATCGGCGCCGCATGGCCGCGGCACCACGCGCACCTGGACGACCGCACCGTCGTCGTGGCGGCGCAGCTTGGCGACGCCCTCGTGGAGGTCGACCTCGTCACGGGCGAGGCCCGGCGCGTGCTCGAGCTCCGCGCACCCAGCTGCGTGCTTCCGCTCTGACGCCGGACGCCGACGCCGAACTCACCAGCTCGTCACGAGCAGGTGCTGCACCACCAGCGCGAACCCCAGCTGACCCGCGAAGCCCGCGCGCCGCCACCGCTCCGTGAGCAGCGCGCTGCCGACCAGCAGCCACGGCACGAACGGCAGCCAGATGCGCTCGACCTCGGCCTTGCTCATCTGGGAGAGGTCGGCGGCGACGATCGTCGCCGCCGCGGCGAGCGCGAGGACGATGACGATGCGCTCGGGCCGCGCCTCGGAGCGCCACCGGATGGCGCGCGCGCCGGCCGTTGCGACCGCTGCGCCGACCATCGGTCCCGCGCTGACGGCGAGTGCGGCGAGGTTGCCCCAGACCCAGTAGGTGAACTGCCGCCGGCTGGCCACTCCGTCCCAGTACCGCTCGACGAGGACGGGGAACGCCTCCCACCACGCGAATCCGAACGCCCAGAATGCGAGGACGACGGCGAGCGCCGAGGCGGCGGCGATCGGCAGCGGGCGCCAGTCCCGTCCGAGCACGAGCACCGCGAGCGCGAGGATGCCGAGGATGGGCAGCCCGTACGAGAGCATCACGCAGTACCCGAGGAGGAGTCCGGCGAGCACGCTCCACGCGACCTTCGGGCCGGCCCGGCGCGCGGTCGCGGCGAACCCGAGCGTGCACAGCCCCCAGGCGGCGACGGAGGCGAACATGCCGTCGGCCGACACCGCGACCCAGATGGCGGCGGGCCCCATGGCGAGGAACGGCGCGGCGCGGCGCGCGGCGTCCTCGGCTCCGAGTCGGCGGAGCAGCGCGAGCACCGCCACCGGAGCGGTGGCCCCCACGAGGAGCACCACGGTCCCCGCAGCGAGGCCGCTGCCGAGGCCGAGGCGCACGAGCACGACGAAGAACAGCAGGGCGCCCGGCGGGTGGCCCGCGATGTGCACGGGCCAGTTGTCGACCGAGTCGAGCGGGATGTGGGCGATGTAGTCCCGCAGGGTGGCGGGGAAGTCCGTGACCTCGCGTGCGGTGCCGAGGTACTCGTACTTGTGCTCGAGGATCCCTCCGATGCCCTCCCACCCGTCGACGGTCGCGAGGCTCACCATCCACGCCACGCCGGCCGCGAAGGCACCGACGAGCAGCGCCCACCATCGCGCCCGGCGCGCCAGGCCGACGCCCCAGACGGATGCCGCGACCGCGAGCAGGACGGCAGGCACCGTGCCCGGCCCGATCCGCGGCATCCACTCGGCGTGCAGCGGCGGGAAGGAGCGGATGTGCACGCTCTGCCCGAGCAGCGGCGGCACGATCATCGCCAGCGCGATGAGGGCGAGCGCGATGCCGACGCCGATCCACGGGGCGGCGGTCACCAGGATGCGGTGGCCCCGTCCGGTCGGCGACGTCTCCGGGAGCGGGGCGGATGCGGCATCCGGCGCCGCGCGATCGGCGCTCCCGGGTTCGACCTGCACCCTCCGAGACTACGGAGCGCACGCGCGAGCCGGGAGGGGTGGACTTCTTACGGAAGTCGGACGCCGCGTCCGGATTCCGTAAGATCCGGCGGTCGCGGCGGGGCGGCATCGGTGCTCGACTGGGGGCATGGCCGGCTTCACCGAACGCGCCTCGGACCGGATCGCCGAGCGACTCGAGCCGCTGATGGGCGTCGCTCGCGAGGCGAGTTCCGACGCGCCCGTGAAGTCCGCGCGCACGACCGTGGTGATCGGGCGGCTCCTGGGCGTCGCGTTCCTCGTCTGCTTCGCGACCGGTCTCTACAGCCACCTGCTGCAGGACCCGCTGCCCTGGCTGCCGATGCCGACGCGCCCCGTCGAGCTGTACCGGTGGACGCAGGGCGTGCACGTCATCGCGGGGACGGCGGCGGTGCCGCTGCTGCTGGCGAAGCTCTGGAGCGTCTACCCGCGGCTGTTCGAATGGCCGCCGGTCCGCTCGGTCGCGCACCTGCTCGAACGCGCCTCCATCGCCGTGCTCGTGGGCGTCTCACTCGTCGAGGTGACGATCGGGCTGCTGAACCTGGTGCAGTGGTACGTGTTCCCGTTCTCGTTCCGGTCGACGCACTTCGCGCTCGCGTGGCTGCTCATCGGGGCGCTCGCGGTCCACCTCGGGGTGAAGCTGCCCGTCATCGTGCGGGTGTGGAGGCGTCATTCGGACGACCCAGCGGATGCCGCGGGCCGGACCCTCACGCGCCGGGGCTTCGTGGCGGCGGTGGGCACCGCCTCCGCGTCCGCCGTGCTCCTCACGGCGGGGCAGACCGTACCCGCGCTCGCGCCCTTCAACGCGCTCGCACCGCGGCGCATGGGGGTCGGGCCGCAGGGCCTGCCCGTCAACCGCACCGCGGCGCAGGCCGGCGTCACCGAGTCCGCGGTCGCGCCCGACTGGGTGCTCACCGTCGCGACGCCGAGCGGATCGCAGGACTTCTCGCTCGACGACCTGCGCGCGCTGCCGCAGGCCGAGGAGGTGCTGCCGATCGCCTGCGTCGAAGGCTGGAGCCAGTCGGCGACCTGGCGCGGCGTGCGCCTGGTCGACCTCCTCGAGGCGGCCGGCGCCGGCGAGCCGACGGCCGCGCTCCGGATCGAGAGCCTGCAGGAGCGCGGCGCCTTCGCGCGCACCGAGATGCCGCCGCAGTACGCGCGCGACCCGCTCACGCTCATCGCGCTGGAACTGAACGGCGGGACGCTGGACGTCGACCACGGCTTCCCGGCCCGCGTGATCGCCCCCGGGCGCCCGGGTGTGATGCAGACGAAGTGGCTGCGGCGCATCGAGGTGACCGCATGAGGGCCGCACGCGGCATCCTGATGGCGACGGGTGTCGCGCTGCTCGGCGTCGGCGGGTTCGTGCTGCTGACCGAGGTGCGGCCGACGCAGTGGCTCGGCATCGCGGTGTGGGTCGGCGCCGCCATCCTGATCCACGACGGCGTGGTCGCGCCGCTCGCCGTGGCGGTCGGGCTCGGCGCCGAGCGCGTCCGGCGTCCGTTCGGCCGGCGCGGGGTCGCGATCGCCCAGGGCGCGCTCGTGGTGGGGGGGATGCTCACCGCGCTCACGCTGCCGGCGCTGCTCGCCTCGCTTCGCGGCACCCCGAACCCGACGCTGCTGGTCGGCTCCTACGGCCTCGCGCTCGGCGTCATCTGGCTCGTGCTCGCGGCGGTCGCCGCGATCGCGTTGCGCGTCTCGCGCACGGCGGTGCGGCGGGCGGAGGGCACGACGCAGACGAAGTGACGCCCCGCCGCGTCCCAGTGCTCGGCGACGGCGAGGCCGGCGGCCGCGGCGAGGCCGTGGATGGCCGACCAGCCCACGCGCGCCCACGGGAACGGAGCGCTCTCCCGGCCGTCGTCGTCGTGCACCGTGCACTCGCCGAGCACGACGAGGTCGGGCTCGGCGTCGACCTCGACGAGAATCGCCCCGTCGGCGGCGAGCAGCTCGGCGCAGCGGCGCAGCAGCGCCGTCGGGTCGCCGCCGATGCCGATGTTGCCGTCGAGCAGCAGGACGCAGCGCCAGCGTCCCTCGAGCGGGAGCCGGTCGAAGACCGAGCGGTGCAGCGCGAGCCCGCCGAGCACGCGCGCCCGGGCGACGGCGCCGAGGGCGATGTCGATCCCGAGCGCCGGCAGCGACCGGAGCGCCGCGGCGTGCAGCATCCGGCCGGGCCCGCAGCCCACGTCGAGGACCGGTCCGCTGGCCCGATCGAGCACCGCGAGGTCGGCTTCGCCGGCCGGGCCGATCCAGCTGCCCGCGTCGAGCCGGTGCGAGGTGCCGTCGGCACCGCGCAGCCACAGGCCCGGCATCAGGTCCTGGCCGGTGAGCAGTCGCACGTAGGGCTCGCCGCTTCCGGCGCCGAACGCGGCGTCGGGAGCGCAGCCGCGCACCGTCGCCGGGCGGTCCTGCGCCGCTCGCGTGCGGGTCGCGGTCGTGGACGCCGACGGCGCGGTCGCCTCGGGCGGCGTGCGGAGCGGCGGCGCGCTCACGGGGCACCTCCGGGCGACAGGCGGCCGAGCAGCTGCGCGAACCGCGTGCCCGGTGCCTCGCGGGCGACGGATGCCGCCGAGCCGGCGGTGTCGACGTCGGTGAGCTCGCCGAGCATCCCGACGCGCAGGCCCGCCGCCCGGAGGCGCTCGAGCTGCCGCCGTCCGGTGTCCTCGCGCGACATGGGCACCCCGCGGATCGGCGCGCCGTCGGGCTCGCGCATGGCGAGTGCCCAGAACCCGCCGTCGGTCGCCGGCCCGAGCCAGGCGTCGGCGTCCGCCCCCGCGTCCAGGGCCGGCGCCACGTGCGCGGGCACGAGCTGGGGCGTGTCCATGCCCACCAGCAGCAGGGGCTCGGCCACCGCGTCGAACAGGTGTGCGAGCCGTTCGTCGAGCCCGCCGCCCGGCTGCGCGAGCACGTCGAACCCGCGAGCGGCCTCGGGCACGGTGTCGCCGTCGAAGTAGAGCACGCGCCGGTCGACCGGGAGGGCGGCGACCGCCTCGAGCGTGTCGACCAGCGCGGCCTCGGCGAGCGCCGCGGCCTGTTCGGGCGTGTACGGGGGCGTCAGCCGGGTCTTCACGCGACCCGGCCTGCACTCCTTGGCGATGACGGCGACCGTGGTCACGGATGCACCTCGCCGAAGATGCGGGACATGTCGGAGATCGCGGTCAAGGTCCCCCGCACGGTGCCCGTGACCTTCGAACGGCCCTCGCGCGGCCGGTAGGCCACGTCGAGCTCGCGGATGCGCCATCCGTCGGCGGCAGCGCGCAGCACCATCTCGAGCGGGAAGCCGCTGCGTCGGTCGCGGATGCCGAGCGCCTGCAGCCGACGCGTCTCGGCGACGCGCAGCGGACCGAGGTCGTGCAGGTGCGTGCCGGTCCGACGCGTCATGAGCGTGGACAGCACGCGGTTGGCGAGGCGAGCGTGCACGGGCCAGGCCGAGCCGGTGGTCGGCCGGCGCCGACCGAGCACGAGGTCGGCCTCGCCCCGCTCGACGGGTGCGAGCAGGCGTGGCAGGTCGGCCGGGTCGAGCGAGGCGTCGGCGTCGCAGAACGCGGTGAACGGCGCGCTCGCCGCCTCGAGTCCGGCGTTCGCGGCCGCACCGAACCCGCGGCGGGACTCCGTGACGACGGTCGCGCCGTGCTCGCGGGCGATCTCGGCGGACCGGTCGGTGGAGCCGTTGTCCACGACGATCGCCCGCACGCCGGACGGCAGGCGGCCGAGCACCCACGGCAGCGCCTGCTCCTCGTCGAGGCACGGCAGCACGAGGTCGACGAGGACGGGCGTCGCGTCGGCCGGCCCGGCCTGGGCACGGACTCCGGGTGCGGCATCGCCGTTCATCGAGCGGCCCTCCCGGTGCCGGCGGCCGCGAACTCGGCGAGCCCGTCGGCGAGCGCGACCCGCGGCGCCCAGCCGAGCTCGGCGCGGGCGCGTGCGGACGACGCGGTGATGTGCCGCACGTCGCCCAGCCGGTACTCGCCCGTGACGACCGGGGCCGGGCCGCCCATCGCGCGGGCGAGGCCCTCCGCGAGCTCGCCGACCGTGGTCACGACCCCCGATCCGACGTTGTACGCGCGCGACGAGCCCGGCGCGAGGTCTCCCAGCCGGTCGGCTGCGGCCAGGTTCGCCGCGGCCACGTCGCCGACGTGCACGAAGTCCCGACGCTGCGCGCCGTCCTCGAACACGCGCGGCGCCTCGTCGCGCGCGAGCGAGGACCGGAAGATCGCGGCGACACCGGCATAGGGGGTGTCGCGCGGCATCCCCGGGCCGTAGACGTTGTGGTAGCGCAGCAGCGACGCCCGGCCGCCGGTCGAGCGCGCCCACGCGGTGACGAGGTGCTCCTGCGAGAGCTTGGTCAGGGCGTACACGTTCCGGGGATCGAGCACGTCGTCCTCGCCGACGAGATCCGGCGCGAGCGGGTCCCCCGTCTCGGGGTCGCGCGGTTCGAACCGGCCCGCGTCGAGGTCGGCCGCCGACCTCGGTGCCGGCCGTCGCCGCCAGCCCTCCGCGTCGACGTACGCGCCCTCGCCGTAGACCACCATCGACGACGCGAGCACGAGGCGGTCGACCCCGGCGCGGGCCATCGCAGCGACCAGTTCGGCGGTGCCGAGCACGTTCGAGCCCGCGTAGTCCGGCGCATCCTGCAGGTCGACGCCGAGCCCGACCTTCGCGGCCTGGTGGCACACGGCCTCCACGCCCGCGAGCGCCGCATCCAGGACGCTCCGATCGCGCACGTCGCCGCGCACGAACTCCACGCCGTCCGGCACCCCACCGGTCGCGGTGTGGACGTCCGGACGGAGCGAATCGAGCACGCGCACGCGTTCGCCGCGATCGAGCGCGACCCGCACGATCTCGCCGCCGATGAATCCGGCACCGCCGGTCACGAGCAGCGTCATCGCGCCACCGGACGTGAGAGCACGTGGGCGACGGCCTCGTCGTCGATGAGCGGCGGCGGCGCGTAGCCGACCGGGATCGCCGCGACGATGCGCTCGAGCGCCGCGAGCACGCGCGGGCGCGCCTCGGCGAGCCGGCGGAAGACGAGTTCCGCGGTCACCGCGTCGGGATCCTCCTCGACGTGCCCCGTGTCGGTGTCGGTCACCAGGCACAGCGTCACCGTGCCCATGCCGAGCTCGGCCGCGAGGGCGACCTCGGGGCACAGGGTCATGTTCACCAGGTCGATGCCGGTCGCGCGGAGCACGGCCGACTCGGCCCGGGTGGAGAACCTCGGACCCTGGATGACCGCGACGGTCGCCCGCGGCGCGGCATCCGGGACCGCATCGAGCGCGATGCGGCGGAGTTCCGGGCAGAACGGGTCGGCGAACGGCAGGTGGCGGACGAGGTCGCCGTCGTAGTAGGTGTCGGCGCGCCCCCACGTGCGGTCGAGCAGCTGGTCGGGGATCGCCCAGGACTCGGGCGGCAGCTCGCGCCGCAGGGACCCGACCGCGGCCGTCGACACCACCGCGCGGACCCCGAGCGAGGCGAGCGCCCACATGTTCGCCCGCGCGTTGATGCGGTGCGGCGGGATCGTGTGGCCCGCCCCGTGCCGGGCGAGGAACGCGACCGGCCGGCCGCCGAGCGCGCCGGTCGTCACGGTCGCCGGGCCGAACGGCGTCGGCCGATCGGTCGTCTCGCCGTCGACCAGCGCCGCGAGCCCCGACCCGCCGATCAGTCCCACCGTCTCCATGCGGTCAACCCTGCCGGTCCGCGCCTCGCACCCGTCGAGGCGGATCCTTACGATCCGGTGACGCGCACCGGACGGGAGCGTGAACGGTCCGCCCGCTCACCCGCGCCGTTCCATGCGACGCAGGCGTTCCTTCGCGGTCTTGCGCGCCCGCTGCTGGTCGGTCGGCGTCGTGAGGGCCGTGAACAACGTGCGGAATCCGCTCACGATCGCCATGTTCGAGGGCCGCTTCACCTGCTTGCGCTGGCGCTCGATCGACTTGGCCGCGCTCCCGCGCCGGGAGGCGTCCGCCGACGAGGCGCGCCCGCCGGCGCTGCCGTACCGGACCGAGACGCGCTCGATCCTGGCCGACGACCGCCCGGCGGCGCGGCGCACCGCGTACGGCATCCGGTCGACCTCGCGGCGCAGCCCGGCGATCCGCCGCCGTTCCGCGGTCGCCGCCCGCCCGAGCCTGCTCTGCGCCGGCTCGGGCAGCGACTTCGCGAGCTTCTGCGCCTCCTTCTGCGCGCGCTCGGCGCGCTTGACCGCCTTCTTCGCGGCTCGTCGGGCGTCACGATCCATCCCGGTCTTCGGCATGCGTCCCCCTCGCGTGTCGACGGGCGGCCGCGCGAACGACCACCCTTCCGGCGAGCGTACGCCGCGCGCCATCCGTCCCCAACCCCTTGACCGCTGCGAGCGGGCCGGGCAATGCTCCGCGCACCGACCGGTCGCGTCCGACCGGTGACGACCGTTCCCTAGGATCGTGGTCATGGCACGACGTGGCGCATATGCGAAGGGCGTCGCCAAGCGGGAGGAGATCCTGTCGGCGGCGCTCGAGGTGATCGCGCGCGACGGCTACGGCCGGGCGTCGATCCGGCAGCTCGCCGAGGCGGTCGGGCTCAGCCAGGCCGGGCTCCTGCACTACTTCAGCTCGAAGGAGGAGCTCTTCGCCGAGGTGCTGCGCAAGCGCGACGAGCAGGACCGGCAGCGCTACGAGGACCGCGGCGTCGGCGTATCGATGTTCGAGGGCTTCCGGCGCACCATCGCCCGGAACGCGGACGTGCCGGGGCTGGTGCAGCTGTACACGCACCTCTCCGCCGAGGCGACCGACCCCGAGCACCCGGCGCACGCGTTCTTCCGCGAGCGGACCGAGACCCTCTGCGCACTCGTGGCGGGCGAGATCCGGGGCGGTCAGGCGGACGGCTCGGTGCGGCCCGAGCTCGACCCCGATCGCACGGCGCTGCTCCTGATGTCGGCGGCCGACGGGCTGCAGACCCAGTGGCTGATGGACCCGACGATCGACATGGCGGAGCACATCGGCCTGCTCCTGCAGCTGATCGCCGTGCGGGACGAGACCTGACCCGCGACACGCCCACCCGAGGAGGCCCCGTGGCAGAGCCCGCACGCACCGTCGACGTCGACACGCGAGCCGGCACGGTGCGCGGCGTCTGGCGGGGCGAGCCCGGCACGTCGACCGGCTCGGCGGCGTTCCTCGGCATCCCGTTCGCCGAGGCGCCGGTGGGCGAGCGTCGGTTCGCCGCGCCGGTGCCCGTGGCGTCGTGGGACGGGGTGCGCGACGCGACCGCGCACGGGCCGACCCCGCAGCGCGGGGACCCCGGCGCCACGCTCATCCCCGAGCCCTCGGTACCGGGCGACGCGACGCTCAACGTCGACGTCTTCACGCCCTCGCCCATGCCCGTCGCACCCGGCACGGGCCGTCCGGTGCTCGTGTGGATCCACGGGGGCGGCTACGTCGCCGGCTCCCCGGCGAGCCCCTGGTACGACGGCCGGGCGTTCAATCGTGCGGGCATCGTCACGGTGAACGTCTCGTACCGGCTCGGGATCGACGGCTTCGGCTGGATCGCCGACGCGCCGTCGAACCGCGGGGTGCGGGACTGGCTCCTCGCGCTGGAGTGGGTGCGCGAGAACGTGTCGTCCTTCGGCGGCGACCCGGCCCGCGTGACCATCGCGGGGCAGTCCGCGGGCGGCGGCGCCGTGCTCACGCTGCTCGGGATGCCGCGGGCGCAGGGCCTGTTCCACCGCGCCTGGGCGGCCTCCCCCGCACTCGCCGACGTGCCCCGGGACCGCGCCGAGGCCTTCTCGCGCCGGGTCGCCGAGCTCGGCTACATCCGCCCGGACCTCGACGGATTCCGCTCGCTCCCCGAGGAGCACCTGCTCGAGTTGCAGCGCACGGCGATGCGCCCGCCGCGCGGCGCGCCCGGGGGCGGCGCGCAGCTGATCGAGCACGGCATGCCGCTCGGCCCGATGGTCGACGGCGACCTCGTGCCGCACGCGACCCCGCAGTCGCTCGCCACCGGGGTCGGCGCCGACGTGCCGCTCGTCCTCGGCGCGACGGACGACGAGTTCGCGAACGCGTTCCGAGACGCCGCGGGCGGGCTGGCCTGGATCTCGAAGAAGCGCGCGCTGAAGCGACTCGGCCTCGCCGGGCCGCTCCGCTCGGTCTGGCTGGACGAGAACCGCGAGGTGCGGCGGCGCGGCACCGCCGCGACGCTCGGCCGGTACGTCAGCGACCGGATCTTCCGGGCGCCGCTCGTGCGGGTCGTCGCCGCGCGAGAACTCGGCGCGGCGGTGGCCGCGACCGGTGGCGCGACCCCGGCGGGGACGTGGGCGTACCGCTTCTCGTGGCGTTCACCCGCGTTCGGCGCGGCGGTGCACTGCCTCGACGTGCCGTTCCTGTTCGACGCGCTGGGCGCGGACCGCGTGTCGGCCCTGGCGGGTGCGAACCCGCCGCAGGCCCTCGCCGACCGGGTGCACGGCGACCTCGTCGCGCTCGTCCGCGGCCGGGAACCCGACTGGCCGTCCGCGAGCGGCGAGGCGTTCCCCGCCCGCGCGTACGACGCGGACGTCACGGTCGTTCCCGACGCGTACGCGTCGGCGCGTCCGCTCGCCGGGGTGTGAGCGATCCGGCCGACGCATCACCCCGCGTCGGCGGGCGGGCCCTTCGGGGCCATGATCTGGATGAGGTTCCCGCAGGTGTCGTCGAAGACGGCGAGGACCGCGGGCCCGATGTCGGTCGGCGGCTGCGTGAACACCACGCCGGCGGCGGTGAGCCGCTCGTGCTCGGCGAACGCGTCGTCGACGGCGAACTGGGCGAGGGGGATCCCCTGCTCCATCATCGCGGCACGGTAGGGCCCGACGGCGGGGTGGCCGGCGGGCTCGAGCAGCAACTCGGTGCCGTCCGGGTCGTCGGGTGACACGACGGTGAGCCACGAGTCCTCGCCCAGCGGCACGTCGTGGCGGACGGTGAAGCCGAGCACCTCCGTGTAGAAGCGGCGTGCCGCCGCCTGGTCGTCGACGAACACGCTGGTGAGGGTGATCCTCATCGGTCGTTCCCTTCTCGTTGCGGCCACCGCCGCGGGATCTCCGCGAGCGGCGATGGATCGAAGTAGTGCAGCTTGGTGCGCCCCCGGCGTTCGGTGCGGACCAGTCCGGCATCCTCCAGGACCGCGAGGTGCTGCGAGACCGCCTGCCGCGTGATGCCGAGCCCGTGCCGCGTGAGGAGCGTGCCGCAGATCTCGAACAGGGTCTGCCCATCGCGCGCCGCGAGCTCGTCGAGCACCAGCCGGCGGGTCTCGTCGGCCAGCGCCCGGTAGACGTCGCCCATGGGGGGAAGTATAGGCAAGTCATTGCTTGCATGTAAAGGGCAAGTGAGAACTTGCCCTTCCGGGTCAGGGACTGCGGAGGATCGAGGTCATCCGCTTGCCGCGGGCGACCTCGTCGACGAGCTTGTCGAGGTACCGGATCTTCTGCATCAGCGGATCCTCGATCTCCTCCACCCGGATGCCGCAGATCACCCCGGTGATGAGCCCGGCGTTCGGGTTCAGCTCGGGTGCGCCGTCGAAGAACGCGGCCATGTCGCGACCGTCGGCCACCGCCTCCTCGAGCCCGTCCTGGTCGTAGCCGGTGAGCCAGCGGATGACGGTGTCGAGGTCGTCGCGACTGCGCTGCTTCCGCTCGACCTTCTGCACGTAGAGGGGGTAGATGCTGCCGAAGCTCATCCCGAAGATGCGGTGGCCGGCCATGTCATCCGCTCCCATCGTCGCCGTGGTCCCCGACCCAGCCTACGCGCGCCACCCGACGCCCCGGGCAGGGCCGACGTGGGCTCGTCAGCCGTGCAGGACCTCCGGGTCGACGCTGAGCGCGAGGAGCGCGGCACGGGCTCGCGCCGGATCAACCCCGGTGCCCACCGCCTGCACCGCCGCGCGCCACGCGGCGGCGAGGAGGACGCCGAGCTCGCCCGGAGCCGGTGAGAGGTGCGCCGCGATCGCTTCAGCGAGCAGGTCGGACCCTGCACCCGGCGGCGGCGCGTCGAGCAGGTGCACGACACCCTCGCGCACGGCGAAGTCGAAGCCGACCGCGAGCGCACCCATCACGTCGCGCCGCTGGGCGCTCGTGGCGAGCGCGCCCTCGATCCGATCGAGCAGCCGACGCTCGACGTCCTCGCGGACGAAGGAGAAGAGGCCGAGCTTGCTGCCGAAGTGGTGGTAGAGCGCGCCGGTCGTCACCCCGGCATCGGCGGCGAGGTCGGCGACCGCGACCTCGCCGTACGGCCGGCCGCCGAAGCCGGCGACCGCGACGAGCGCGAGCCGCCCCTTCGGCGAGGTCGAGATGGGAAGCCACTGGTGCACATGGGCATTATCGCATTACGCTATGCATAATCACGTTACGCGTGCGGGGGGATGACACATCATGCAGATCGAGATGCTGTACGTACCGACGTCCGACCTGGCGGCGTCCCTGGCGTTCTACCGCGACCGCCTCGGTTGGACCGAGCTCTGGCGCGAGGGCGCGACGACCGCGGCCGTCGTGGCCCCAGACGGCGGGATACAGGTCATGCTCGACCAGGACCCGGACGCCGCCCCGGGGCCGATGTTCGTCGTGGACCGCGTGCTCGAGTTCCACCGCTCGCGTCCGGACGGGGTCGAGGTGCTCGCCGGGCCAGCGGAGATCCCGGGCGGCTACCTCGCCACCTACCGCGAGCCGGGCGGGTCGGTGCTCTACGTCATCGACCAGTCGAGCGACGCCGAGATCGAGTGACGGATCCGGTCCGGATCGCCGGCACATCCGTCGTCGTCTAGGGGGGTCCGGCACCAGGGTGCCCCCCGAACGGGGCACTTCTCGCACACGGGGCCGACAGGGAATGCTGGGCGACATGACGCAGCCCGGCGCCACCGCCGCACATGCACCCGCCGAGGCCGTCGCGAGCCCGGCCGGGCGCCTCGATCACATCGCCGAGCTCATCGACCACCTGCTGGCACACGGCAGCGCGACCCGGGCCGAACTGGCCGGCGCCACCGGCCTCGGCCGAACGGCGGTCGGCGGGCTCGTGACCCGGATGCTCGAGGCCGGCGTGCTCGTCGACGCCGACGCCGACGCGGCGGGCCGGCACGGCCGCCTCCGACTCGCGATCGGAGACCACCTGCTGCTCACGGCGGGCGTCGCCGGCGACGACGCGTTCGCCACCATCGCCGACCTGGACGGCACGGAGGTGGCGCGCTACGACGAGCCGGTCGCGTTCGTCGACGACGATCCCCGCCCGCGCTCGGCGGCGCCGCTCGACGCACTCGCCCTCGTCGTCGACCGGGCGCTCGCGCAGGCCGAGCGCGACGGCCGCACGATCGCCGAGGTGACGCTGCTCACCCAGGGCGCCGTCGTCGGCACCCCCGAGCTCGCCCTCGGCGATGCGACACTCGGCCTCGAACCGCTCGACGTCGTGGCGGCGCTGCGCACCCGTTCGGAACGTCTCGCGGGCATCGAGGGCGACCTGTCGGCGCCGCCGTGCCTGCGCGCCGCCGCGTCGTCCCGCGCCGCGGTCGAGACGTCAGCGCATCCCGACGAGATCGTGCTGCACGTGTCCGGCGACGCGCAGGTCTCCGCGGCCGTCGTCGTGCGCGGCACGCCGTACCACGGTGCGCACGGCCTGGCCGCGACGTTCGGGCACCTGCCGATCGTGCCGAACGGGGTGCGCTGCGACTGCGGCCAGACCGGCTGCCTCGCGACCGTGGCCGCGCCCGAGGTGGTGCTGGCCAAGGCCGAGCTCGACGGCGTGGCGAGCGCCTACGGTCGCCGCGAGGCGATCGACGAGCTCACCACCCGGCTGGCGGAATCGGAGGACCGCGCCCGCTGGGCCTGGCTCGATGCCGCGCTCTGGGTCGGCCGCGCCCTGCAGGTCGTCGTGCCCACGATCGATCCCGACGTGGTCGTGGTGGGCGGGTGGTGGGCTCCGCTCGCCGCCGACATCGAGGCGTCGTTCCGCGACAACCGTCCGAAGATCGGCGGCGGCGCGCTCGATGCGATCCCGCGCCTCATCGCCGGCGATCGGGCGAACGACGGCGTCGACGGCGCACGCCGTCAGGCGCGCGAACGCCTGCGCTCGGTGCTCGCCGCCGCCGCCGTCGCCTGAGTCGCGGGCCGGAAGCGGCGAGCGATCCCCCAGCCCGTCACGCGCAGCATCGCCTCGACGACGATGCCCGCGCTCATCTTGGAGCGACCGCGCTCGCGCTCGACGAACGTCACCGGCGCCTCGACGACCTGCAGGCCGGCCATGACCGCGTGCCAGGCCATGTCGACCTGGAAGCCGTAGCCGCGCGTGTGCACGTCCTCGAGGTGCAGGTCGCGGAGCGCGTCGGCCCGGAACACCCGGTAGCCCGCGGTCGCATCGCGCACCGGGATGCCGAGCAGCAGACGGGAGTACGCGCTCCCGACCTTCGACAGCCAGACGCGGCGACGCGGCCAGTTCACGACCGACCCGCCCGCCACCCAGCGCGAGCCGATCACGACGTCGGGCGTGCGCCCCGCGCCATCCCTCGCCTCCAGCGCCTCGAGCAGCGAGGGCAGCTCCTCGGGCAGGTGCGAGCCATCGGCGTCGAGCTGCACGATCGGGTCGTAGCCGCGGCCGAGGGCCCAGTCGAACGCCGCGAGGTAGGCGGCGCCGAGCCCGTCCTTGCCGTGACGGTGCAGGACGTGGACGGCCGGGTCGGATGCCGCGAGCTGGTCGGCGACCTCGCCCGTGCCGTCGGGCGAACCGTCGTCGACGACGAGCACCGAGCACGCGGGCACCGCGGCTCGCACCCGCCTGACGATGGGACCGAGGTTCTCGCGTTCGTCGTACGTGGGGATGACCACGAGCGCACCGCCCAACGGCTCCTCCTCCACGTGCCGACGCCGACCTGTCAGGGCATCGTACCGGCCGCAGCCGACGGGGCGTCGGCCGGCGAGCATCCGCCCGCCGACGTCAGCACGCCGACGTCAGCGTCCGAGCGCCTCGAGCAGCTGCGGCTTGGTCATGCGCGAGTAGCCGGTGATGCCGCGCTCCTTCGCGATCGCGCGCAGCTCGGGCACCGTGCGGGAGGCGAGCTCGCCGGCCGCGGCCTTCGCAGTCGGCTTCGCCGCTGCAGCGGGCTTGGCGCCCGGCGCCGCCGCGGGCTTCGCGTTCGGCGCGGCGGCCGGCTTCCTGGTCGGCGCGGCCGCAGGCGGCGCTGCCGCGGCGGGTGCCGGGGCGACGGGGTCGACGCGGGCCGCCGCGGGAGCGGGGGCCGCCGCGGGATCGGGAGCCGCCGCGGGGGCCGCCTTCGCAGGAGCCTTCTGCGCCGACGGTGTCGCGGCGGGGGCCGGCGCGCCGGCGCCGGCGTCCGTGCGACGCAGGCGGCGCAGCTGCGCGCCCGCGCGCTTGGCGAGCTTCGTCGCACCGGCGACGGCCGCCTTTACGGCGCCGGCGGGCTTCTCGGCGCCGGGCTCGGGTGCCTCGGCGGACTGCGGGTCGGTGTTCGTGGGTGCCATCGTCGATCCCTCGGGGGTGGGTCGTGCGCGGGGGTGGTCCCCGGAATCGTAGCCGACGCCGACGAGCGGTGCAGCGCCGGGGGCGGATGACGCGGGCACCCGCCCGCGTCATCCGCCCCTCGTGTCAGTCGCCGGTCAGGTTCAGGCGCGCCCGGCTCAGCGGCGCAGTTCGAGCGTGCAGCACTTGACGCCGCCGCCGCCGAGCAGCAGTTCGGAGAGGTCGAGGCCGATCGGGTGGTACCCGGCCTCGCGGAGCTGCTGCTCGAAGCCGGTCGCGCGGGCCGCGATCACGACGTTGCGGCCGTCGCTGAAGGAGTTGAGGCCGAGCACGGCGGCATCCTCCTCGCCGACCAGGATCGCGTCGGGGAAGCGCTCGCGCAGCACCTCGAGCGACCGCGCGTCGAACGCGCTCGGCAGGTACGCGATGTGCTCCCGGCCCGGGCGGGAGTCGAGCACCGCGATGGCCGTGTCGAGGTGGTAGAACGACGGGTTCACGAGCGTGAGGCTCACGACCTCGCGACCCGTGATGCGCGCGAGCTCGTCGTGGCTGGCCGCGTCGCTGCGGAATCCGGTGCCGGCCAGGATCACGTCGCCGACGAGCAGGAAGTCGCCCTCGCCCTCGTTCACGTGCTCGGGCTCGCGCACGTCGAAGCCGTTCTCGCGGAACCAGTCCATGTACGCGGGGCCCTCGGGCTGCCGCTGCTCGTGCGTGAACTTCGCGCCGTACGCGATGCCGTCGATCACGGTGCCGCCGTTGGCGGCGTAGACCATGTCGGGCAGACCCTCGACCGGGTCGATCAGGTGCACGTCGAAGCCGAGGCCGACGTAGGTGTCGTGCAGCGCCTGCCACTGCGCCACCGCGAGCGCGGTGTCGGTGGGCTTGGCGGGGTCCATCCACGGGTTGATCCGGTAGACGACGGTGAAGTGCTCGGGTCGGCACATCAGCACGGTCTTCATCGTGGCGGTCCGCTCGGTCGCGGCGGGCGTCGCCTCGGTCTCGATCACGGTCGACATCTCACTCCTCTGGCGTGGTCGTGTTCCGAGCGCGGCGGCATGACCGCCGGCTCGGCGGTGGGTGTCGGCGGACCAGGTCGCTCTCTCGAGCCCCGGCAGCGGTGTTCGGATGCCACCGCCGCCGGGACGCCACCTCCAGTGTGTTCCTGGCGGGCCGGGAGTTCTCCGCGTTGCGCACACGATTCCTGCGCCTTCTGGGGTCTCGTGCAACGATCCCGCGACTGAGGATGATTCACCGCCCGATTCCCGCGCGCGGGCACGCACGCCGCGCGCACGATTCCGTCGCGACCGGAGCGCTCGCCGCAGGCCCGCAACCCGTTGCCGGGCAGCTCGCGGATGCGGCATCCTGAGCCGAGCCCGGGCGCCCTCCCTCCCCCGGCCGGGCGAGGAGGATCGGATGACCGACGCGGAGCGCATCGCCGAACTGCAGCGACTGGCCTACGGGGCCGGCAGCGACGTCGCCGATCGCGCGCGGGCCGAGCGGGAGCTCGCCGCGCTCCGCGAACCGAGCGGTCGAGCGGTCGCGGTGGCCGTGGCCCCCTCCGGCGGCCGGCCGTCGGTCCCCGCATCCGACAGCGAGACGCCACCCGACGAGCGAGGCGGCGCCTGGCCGGACGGCATCGACCCCGCGGACGATCGGGTTCCCGCGCCCGCACCCTCGGCCCCGGTCGTGCGGGTCGCCGGACTCGCCGCGGCGATCGCGCTGGCGATCGGCTTCGCCGGCGGGCTGGCGACCGGGCTGAACCTGGCCGGCGCCGTCTCCGAGCCCGACGTCCCCGACTCGGAACTCGTGTTCCCACTCGCCGACCCCGCCGAGCAGGGCCTTCCGCTCGAGGGTTCCCTCGCCGCCGAGGTGTTCGAGCGCGCCCAGTCGCCGTCGGACCTGCCGGAGTCCGGCTCATTCGTGGAGAGCATGGGCTTCGACGCCGCGAGCATCCGGAAGCTGGCGTCGCTGCCGGACGGCACGTCGGTGCACGTCGCGCGCGCGAGCGACGGCGACGGCATCTGCCTGTTCACCGAGCTGCCCGAGGTCGGCGGTGGGTCGTCGTGCACGCCCGAGCCGGTATTCCCTGCCGGCGGGGTCCGGGTCGCCTACGAACAGCAGGGCGGGGACTGGCTGACGGTCATCTGGGGGGCCGACGGAGCGCTCACGGTGCTCGACTGATCACAGCGCGGTCGGTTCCCGATCGCAGCGCCACCGCGACGATCTCCACCCCACACCCCACGCGATCGGCGCATGATGGGAGGGCCGGCACGATCGTCGGCCCGGGAGATGCGCATGACCTCGCAGCACGATGAGCGGATCGCCCGCCTGCAGCGCCTCGCGTACGGCGCCGGAGGCGATGATCAGGGACGGCGGGCCGCCCTCGCCGAACTCGCCTCGCTCCGAGGCGACGACGCGGAGTCCGATGCGGGCGCCACGGCCGACCCGGAGCGCGGCGCCGAGTCCGACGAGGCCCCACGTTCGGACGACGAGCCTGCTGCGGCGCCGATCGCGAACGCCGCCCCGCGGCGCGGCCGGGCCGCCGTCCTCACCGCCGCCGGCGCCGGGCTGGTCGCCGGCATCGTCCTCGGCTGGGTCGCGGGCGGGGTGTCCTCCGACGTCCGGCCCGACGTCCGGGCCGACGAGACCACCGCGTGGGAGGTGTTCGACCGGCCGGCGAGCTCGACCGACGACGTGGGCCATCCCCCGCTCCCGGAGGCTCCCGCGCTCGACGAGTCCAGTCGGCGGCTGCTGGCGACCCGGCCGGACGGCGTCTGGGTGGTCGGCGTGCGCACGGCGGACGGCGCGGATGCGTGCCTGCTGCTCGTCCTGGCGTTCGGGGCCGCCGAGGTCTCCTGCACCAGCGGCGGCCGCTTCCCGGCCGACGGGCTCGTCACGTCGCGGACGATTCCCGCGGTGGGCGACTTCAGTGCGCGGTGGAGCGTCGACGGGGACGTGACCCTGAACGCACCCGCTCGCCCGCTGGGCTGAACGCACCCGCGCGCGGCTGCCGCCCGGTGAGAGGGATGCGAGCTCGGGCCGCGTCGGCGCCGGCCTCCTCGTTGCGGCGGTCGCGCCAGGCGAGCCAGTGCCGAACGGCGGTGTCGTCGTACGCGGGCCCCGAGATGCCGAGCGTGAACAGCCGCACGCCGGCGTTGTGCAGCGCGTCGGCGTGCTCGTCGTCGAGGCCGCGCCGCGAGAGCTCGTTCGAGATCGTGATCTCGGAGACGTCTCGCCCGACCTTCTCGCCCCAGCGCTTCAGCACCTCGACCTTGTGGCCGATCTCGTGGGGCCGGACGAACGAGTGCCAGATGTCGGCGTGCTCGGCGACCAGGCGAAGGGTCTTCTGCTCGCCCTTGCCGCCGATCATGATCGGGATCTCACGGGTCGGCGCGGGGTTGAGCTCCGCCCAGCGCGCCTTCACGCGCGGCAGCGCCTCGGCGAGGTCGTCGAGGCGCGAGCCGACGGTGCCGAACTCGTACCCGTACTCGTCGTAGTCGCGCTCGAACCACCCCGAGCCCGTGCCGAAGATGAAGCGCCCGACGTCGCCGCCCTTGGCGCTCACGTGGTCGAGCGTGCGGGCCATGTCGGCCTGCAGGTCGGCGTTGCGGTACGAGTTGCAGTTGACGAGCGTGCCGAACTCGACGCGCTCCGTCTGCTCGGCCCACGCCCCGAGCATCGTCCAGGCCTCGAAGTGCAGGCCGTCGGGGTCGCCGGAGAGCGGGAAGAAGTGGTCCCAGTTCATGATCACGTCGACGCCGAGGTCCTCCATGCGGAGCACCGCGTCGCGGATCTGCGGGTAGGTCGCATGCTGGGGCTGCAGCTGCACGGCGAGGCGGACTGGCTCGTTCCGGGTCATGGCCTCACGATACGTCCGGACGGGCGGTCGCGACATCCGGTGCGCCACGAGCGAACGGATGCCGCGGCGGCGCGGCGCAGGCCCACGGCCGCCGCCCGCGACGAACGCCCCGATCCGGCTCCGCGCCACCCCGGACGATCACGAACGTGCAACGCCGCGCACGAAACCGGCGTCCGACCCTGTTCGCACGCAACGGACCGCCGTAGAATCGCCCCATGGACAACCTCGACCGGGCCATCCTCGACCTCCTGCGGCAGAACTCGCGGGCGGGTTACGGCGACATCGGCTCCGCGGTCGGGCTCTCCGCGTCGGCCGTCAAGCGGCGGGTCGACAAGCTCGTCGCCGACGGCGCGATCAAGGCGTTCACGATCCAGGTCGACCCCGCGGTCGACGGCATGAGCACCGAGGCCTACGTCGAGCTGTTCTGCCGCGGAACGGTGGCGCCCGACGAGCTGCAGCGGATCCTGCAGAACGTGCCCGAGATCGTCTACGCGGGCACGGTGACCGGGAGCGCCGACGCGATCGTGCACATGCGCGCCCGCGACATCACCTCGCTCGAGGATGCGCTCGAGCGGGTGCGCATCGCCCCGAACGTCGACCACACGCGCAGCGCGATCGTGCTCTCGAGGCTGGTCAACCGCAACCGCGACTGAGCCGGGAGGCTCCCCATGCGCTTCACCGTCGACGCCGAGTCGGGCACGCCCCCCTTCGAGCAGATTCGGATGCAGGTGGTCGACGCGGTGCGCGACGGCCGGCTCGCCGCCGGCGCGAAGCTGCCGACCGTGCGCGCCCTCGCCGAGGAGCTCGGCCTCGCCGCGAACACCGTGGCCCGTGCGTACAAGGAGCTCGAGGCCGACGACGTCGTCGAGGGACGCGGGCGCGCCGGCACGTTCGTCCGCACGGCGGGCGACCCGGTGGCGCAGGCGCTGCAGGCCGCGGCATCCGAGTTCGCCGACGTGGCCGACCGACTCGGCGTGGGGGCGGACGCCGCGCTCGACGCGGTCGATCGCGCGCTGCGGTCGCGGTCCTAGCGTCGGCGCCGTGCGCGTCGGGCCGTGACCGGGCCGCGGCCGGGTCAGCCCGCCGCGGTCTCCGGCGCCGGGATCGGCTGCTTGGGCAGCTTCCGCACCTTGGTGCGACGGCGACGGCGCTCGGGGATCATCGAGCGCATCTCCTCGAGCTTGCCGAAGCACAGCAGCCGGTCCCCGGATTCGAGCACGACGCTGCGGCGCGGGTTCGGGATGACGTTCGTGCCTCGGTGCAGGGTGAGCACCGTGATGTCGCGCTCGCCCAGGCCCGATTCGCCCAGCGGCTTGCCGACGACGTCGGCCGCGCCGTGCACGAGCAGCTCGGCCACGCCGTACCCGGTCGACACGGTGAGCCGCTGGCGGACGTCGATCTCGGGGAACGCGACCTGGTTGTCGATGTAGTCGATGATGGCGCCCGCGACATCCAGCTTCGTCGCCGTCTCGATGCCCTGCAGTCCGGGCGAGGAGTTGACCTCCATGACGAGCGGGCCCTCGTTGCCCTCGAGCATGTCGACGCCGGCGACCTTGAGACCCATGATCTGGGCCGAGCGCACGGCGGCCTGCTGGTACTCCGGCGTGAGCTCGACCGGCTCGACGCTGCCGCCGCGGTGCACGTTCGAGCGGAACTCGTCGCCGCTCGCGACCCGGCGCATGGCCGCGACCACGCGGTCGCCCACGACGAGAGCACGGATGTCGCGTCCGCGGCTCTCGGCGATGAACTTCTGGATCAGGACGTTCTGCTGCGTCGAGTGCAGGGTCTCGATGATCGCCTCGGCGACCTTGACCGTCGGCGCGAGGATGACCCCGATGCCCTGGGTGCCCTCGAGGAGCTTGATCACGATCGGCGCCCCGCCGACCGACTCGATCGCCGGGCGGAGGTCGGCGCGGTTGCGCACGAACGTGGTCGCGGGCAGTGCGATGTTGTGGCGCGAGAGGATCTGGTTGGCGCGGAGCTTGTCGCGCGAATTCGTGATGCCGTTCGCGGTGTTGGGCGTGTAGACGTCCATCTGCTCGAACTGGCGCACGACCGCGGTGCCGAAGTAGGTGATCGAGTTGCCGATGCGCGGCAGGATCGCGTCGTAGTCCGACAGCGGACGGCCGCGGTACTGCAGGTCGGGTTCGGCGCCGGAGAGGTCGATGCCGAAGCGGAGGGTGTTCAGGACCTTGACGTCGTGGCCGCGCTGCTGCGCTGCAGCACGGAGACGCTGGGTCGAGTAGGCCTGGGGGGCGCGCGACAGGATCGCGAGTTTCATGGAGGACTACCTGCCAAGATTGATCGGGTGACGGACGTGTCGACCCATTCAAACACCATCGCGGGATGGCGCGAATGGGTGCGCCTTCCTCAGGCCGACGTCGAGTGGATCAAGGCCAAGCTCGACACGGGGGCGCGCTCGTCGGCGCTGCACGCCTTCGAGCTCGAGGAGTTCCGGCGCGACGACGTCGACTGGGTGCGGTTCGGCATCCATCCCTGGCAGGACGTCGACGCCGACGCGACCGTCGTCGAACTGCCGGTGCACGACCGCCGGATCGTGAAGAGCTCGACCGGGCACGCACAGGAACGCCTGGTTGTGCTCATGGACCTCGTGCTGCTCGGTCGCGAGGTGCGCGCCGAGGTCACGCTCACCAACCGCGACGAGATGGGCTTCCGGATGCTCGTGGGACGCGAGGCGCTGCGGAACGGGTTCCTCGTCGACGCCGGCCGGTCGTTCCTGGGCGGGCGGGCGCCGCGCGCCATCCGTCGCCGCAACCGCGGGCGCGACTGACGCGCTCCGTGTGCGACTCGTGTCGCACACGAGCCCCGCTCACCGGGCAGTTCAGCGGGCGGGTCATCCGCGACACCGAAGGCCTTCGGCGGTTTGCGGCCCGTCGACTCGATGCGCCTTGCCGGCTCGAGCACCGGGGCGGACGCTGCCGACATGAACGCATTGCTCATCGGGTACGCCCGCGTCTCGACGCACGAACAGGACCTCACCGCGCAACGGGAGGCGCTCATCCGACTCGGGGTCACGCCCGAGCGGATCTACACCGATCAGGGGCTGACCGGTAGGAATCGGGAACGACCGGGCCTGAGGCAGGCCCTGGCCGCGTGCCGCGACGGAGATACCTTCGTCGTCACGAAGCTCGACCGCCTCGCCCGATCGCTCCGCGACGCCCGCGACATCGTCGACGAACTGACGTCGAAGAACGTCCGCCTCAACCTGGGCGGGTCGCTCCACGATCCGAACGACCCGGTCGGAAGATTGCTGTTCAACGTCCTGGCGATGGTCGCCGAATTCGAGTCCGATCTCATCCGTGCTCGCACCCGGGAGGGCATGGCCGTCGCGCGGGCCAAGGGTCGCCTCCGCGGCAGGGCGCCCAAACTCTCGGCGGCGCAGCAGTCGCTGCTGATCCAGGTCCACGACGCGGGGAACCACACGTCGGCAGAGCTCGCCGAGATCTTCGGGGTTTCACGGGCGACCGTGTACCGGACACTCCAGCGCCGGACCCCATGAGGGAGGTGCCGCGCGTCACGGGTCGATTGCGCGCGGGTGGGGTTCCTTCGGCGTCCGGGTGCGCTGTGAGGGACCGGCTGCGCGCCGGTTCTGGATCCCAGCCAGACTGTGCAACATTTGTTGAACACGCGTTAGCATGAAGACATGGGTTCGACAATCGGATTCCGTCCCACGCAGGACGACGAGCGCATTCTTCGCGATGCCGCGCAGCCTGGCGAGAGCACGTCCGACACGCTCCGCCGCGCACTCCGGTTGCTGGATCACGAGCGTTGGCTGGAACAGTTCCGCGCGGACGCTGACGCGTTGAAGGACGAGAACCTCAACGCGGAGCCTGAGGCCTGGTGATCCGCGGCGCCGTTTACCGGATCGACCTGGGTCGCCCCCGCGGACACGAGCAGGGCGGAAGACGGCTCGGACTCGTCGTATCACCGTCAGACTCGCCATTGTCCGTTGTCACCGTCGTGCCCACCTCGACCTCGGCCGGGAGCTCCATTCACAGGCCCGAGCTGGAGATCGACGGCCGCCAAACGAAGCTCCTCGTCGACCAGATCCGCTCGATCGACGTCGACTACGTCGTCGGAGACCCCGTCGACTACCTCACACGAGACCAACTTGCCGAAGTCGATTCGGCACTGGCTCACTACCTCGGCGTCCAAGACGTAATGCCACCACGGGCGCCATAGAGCGTCCGGAGAAGGACCGACTATCGGGTCGATGTCTGGGTGGCCGGTTGAGACGAGATGCCATGCTTCTGAGGTGGGTACGCGTGGGACGGGGCGATTTGTTGCGACAGCAGGTGTAGCTGTCGCTTGTCTCGTGCTCGCAGGGTGCACAGCGGCCGAGCGCGGGCGCGTGGGCATCAGTGTCGATCCGGACGGCGAGCCGGTGGCGGTGTTCGAGCCCTGCGAGAACCGCGTGGCCGGGGTTGCCGTGGTCGAAGTCGATTCTGATGGCAGGGCCGTGAATCGGCTATCGCGAGTAGAGCTCGACGCCTCCGAGGATGTCCGCGAGTACGCATTCTTGGGCGGCGATGTCGAGATTGCAGCAGGTCAGCGCTATGAACTTACCGCTTGGGCGGAGGGAACAGCGGCGTGGCCGTTTAGCTCCGGCGCCAACCTCATCTCCGTTTGGTTCGAGGCGTCTGATCTCGCCCGACTCGAACCCGGCAAAGTCATGTACCGGGATCCCGACCGGTTCACTGGTTTCCTCATAGGAGATCTCGAAGAATTCGGGGCCGACGCCTGTCCCTGACAACGATCGTGAGTGGTCGGCCCGGCCGGAGGTGCCGTGAGAGGCTCAGGTCACTCCATAACCGAGAAGGGCGCGCGTTGAAGTCTGAAGTTGTACGGATGGTCGTGGGCGCCGTCCTGGCGCTCGTCGGGTCCGGCGTCATCTTCGCAGCGCTGTTCTCTCACTCGAGCCGCATATTCGCGGTGGACCACCTCGCCGGCACCGAGCATCACGACCTGATGATCGAGCTCAGTGCTGCCACCGCAGGCGAACGCTGGCTACTCGCCCTCGGAGCGTTGACGCTCGCCTGTGGGCTATTGGTCCTCCTGCTCGGTTGGATCCGTGGCCTGTTCTTGAAGCGCAAGACGGCTGCTCCAAGCTCGGGTTCTCGCTGAGGGATCGCTTCCGCGCGCGGTATCGCCTCAACCAAGGTGGCCGGCCCAGAAGGGGTTCTCGGCCCAGTGCTCGGGAACGCCCATTCCGGCACGGTTCATCGATGGGCGAGTGATGAGCAGTTCGTGGAGTCGGCGGGCCCAGCTGCTGCGCGGCGAGATAGCGTCCAGCACGGCCTGCAACGACACCAGCACCGGGTACAGTCGCCGCCGCGAGCGCTCTGGGAGCGCCCCCGGGCCGGCCAGCCAGGAGATCCCAGTTGAGTTCGGGATGGCCGGGTATACGCCAAGGCCCACGTTCCAGAGCCGGCCGTGGTGCGCGCAGATGTTCCGTACTCGGACGTATGTCTGCATCCAGGACTCGAGCACTGGCGCGGTCAATCCGATGTCCGCGGCGACTGATTCGGCCTGGGTATCGTTCCGTCCTCTAATTCAGGATGGATGACGATGCCGAAGAAGTTTGACCCCGAGATGCGCGAGCGAGCGCTGCGGATGCTC
>NZ_JBEPKA010000012.1:0-120266 GCF_040496015.1 Agromyces litoreus | reverse complement strand
GAGCGGATCTCGGCGTGCATCGGCGACGGGCTCGCGTTCGACCAGGCGCTCCAGCTCGTGCGCGCGGGCACCGTGTTCACGACGCACACCCCGGTGCCGGCCGGCATCGACCGATTCGACGGCGGACTCGTCGCGTCCTACCTCGAGGCCGGGCTCCTGCCCGGCGTCGACCCGGCCGATGCGCTCCCGCTCGGCCTCGAGCCGGGGGTCGCCCCCGAGGCCAGCGCGTTCAACATGGCCATGATGGGCCTCCGGCTCGCCCAGCACGCGAACGGGGTCTCCAGGCTGCACGGCGAGGTCAGCCGGCGCATGTTCGGCGACCTCTGGCCCGGGTTCGACGCCGACGAGGTGCCGATCACGTCCGTGACGAACGGCGTGCACGCGCCGACCTGGACCGATCCGGCGCTGCTCGCGCTCGCCGAGGAGCGGCTCGGCACCGGTGACGCGGAGCACGCCGACTGGCTCAGCCCGGCCGTGAGCGACGCCGAGCTCTGGGGCGTGAAGCGCGCGATGCGCCTGCAACTCGTCGACGACGCGCGACGCCGGCTCGCGGCGGCGTGGTCCGAGCAGCACGGCGGCCAGATCGCGCCCGACTGGGTGCGCCGCGTGCTCGATCCCGACGTGCTCACGATCGGCTTCGCACGGCGGGTGCCGACGTACAAGCGGCTCACCCTGATGCTGCAGGACCCCGACCGCTTCGCCGCGATCCTGACCAACCCCGACCGCCCCGTCCAGTTCGTCGTGGCCGGGAAGGCGCACCCGGCCGACGACGAGGGCAAGCGGCTCATCCAGCGCCTCGTCCAGTTCGCGCAGCGGCCGGACCTGCGTGAGCGCATCGTGTTCCTGCCGGACTACGACATCGGGATGGCCCAGCGGCTGTACCCGGGGTGCGACGTCTGGATGAACAATCCGCTGCGACCGCTGGAGGCGTGCGGCACGTCGGGCATGAAGGCCGCGATGAACGGTGCGCTGAACCTCTCGATCCTGGACGGGTGGTGGGCCGAGTACGCCGCCGACGACCACGGCTGGGTGATCCCGACCGCCGACGCCGCGGGCGACCAGGCCGAGCGCGACCGGGTCGAGGCCGGCGCGCTGTACGACCTCCTGGAGCACCGGATCACGCGCCTGTTCTATGATCGCGACCGCGACGGCGTGCCGACCGAGTGGATGGCGCGGACCCGCCGCACGCTCGCGAAGCTCTCACCGGAGCTCGGCGCCGACCGGATGGTGCGGGAGTACGTCGAGCGGCTGTACCGGCCGGCCGCCGACCAGGCGGCGCGCGTCGGCGCCGACGGCGCAGCGCCCGCCCGCGAGCTCGCGGACTGGACCGCGCACGTGCGCGACGCCTGGTCGGGCGTCCGGGTCGTGCACGTCGAGTCGGGCGGGCTCGAGTCGACCCCGCACGTCGGCGACCAGCTGCACCTGCGCGCGCACGTGGCGCTCGGCGACCTCGCCGAGGAGGACGTGTCGGTCGAGGTGGTGTACGGCCACACGCACGGCGACGACCGCATCGGCGACGCCCGGACGGCGCGGCTCGCGCCCGACGGCGAGTCGACGACGGATGCCGCGACCCGTGTCTACACGGGCACGCTCACGCTCGATCGCGCGGGGGCGTTCGGCTACACCGTCCGGGTGGTGCCGCGGCATCCGCTGCTCGTGAGTCCGGCCGAGCTCGGTCTCGTCTCCGCCGCGGGGTGACCGCGGGACCCGGGTCGTGCGCGGCATGCGGCCCGGGTCAGGCCTCGTCCTCGCGGGAGCCGAGCCGGCGGACCGCGCGGATCAGTCTCGGGAAGAGGCCGGTCGCCCGGAACTGCGGATCGTCGGCGCGGAGCAGTTCGGCCCGTACGGCGCGGACGAGGAGCGGGATGCACAGCACGATGCCGACCGCCGCGCTCCACTCGACGAAGGCGAGCACGAACTCCATCAGCGGGCCCGCGCGATCGGGGCGTAGCGACCCGCGGTGACCGCGAGGAGGTCGTCCGGCGCGAGCTCGAGGTCGAGGCCGCGACGACCGCCGGAGACGAGGATCGTCTCGAACAGGATCGCCGTCTCGTCGAGCACGGTCGGCAACGACGTCCGCTGCCCGATCGGGCTGATGCCGCCGACGACGTACCCGGTCCGGCGCTCGGCGAGGGCCGGGTCGGCCATCTCGGCGCGCTTGCCGCCGACCGCGGCGGCCAGCGCCTTCAGGTCGAGCCGGTCGGCCACCGGCACGATGCCGACGGCGAGCGCGCCGTCCACGCTCGCGAGCAGGGTCTTGAAGACCCGCTCGGGTTCGATCCCGAGCTTCTCGGCGGCCTCGAGCCCGTAGGCGGCGGCGCGCGGATCGTGCTCGTACGGATGAGCGGTGAACCGGATGCCGGCGCGGGCGAGCGCGAGCGTGGCCGGTGTTCCGGCCGCGGCATCCGATCGCCGGGCCATCAGTCGCCGGCCCCCCGGCGCGTCGGGCCGGGTTCGGGTTCGTCGGCCGCGCGTCGGCCGTCCTCGGCGATGTCGGCCGCGTCGGCGCCGGCGGCGACCGAGCCGGCGGCGGCATCGACGAGCACGGGCGCCGGGTCGCCGTGCGCCAGGTAGAGGCGCATCGACTGCGGTGACATCGGCATCGCCGTGCCGGGCTCGCGCCGCGCGCCGAGCCCCGCGCCGGGCCGTTCGTCCGCCGAGTCCCAGAGCAGCTCGTAGGCGTCGACGCCGGGATGCTCGGGCAGCAGCACCTCCGCGACGGTCTCGGACGCGTGCACGACGAGCAGGATGCGGTTGAAGTCCTCGAACTCCGGCGTCGACGCGGCGAGGAACTGCAGGGTGCGCTGGCCGGGGTCGTTCCAGTGCTCGATGGTCATGGTCCGACCGTCGGCGTTGTACCAGTCCATCTGCGACGCACTCGGCACGTGCTCGCCGAACCGGCCGTATCGCACCGGTCGGAGCGCGGGGTTCTCGCGTCGGAGGCGCAGCAGGTGCCTGGTCGTGGCCTCGAGCGCGGCGTCGCGCTCGTCGTCGGCCCACGCGAGCCACGTGAGCTCCGAGTCGTGGCAGTAGGCGTTGTTGTTGCCGCGCTGGCTGCGACCGTACTCGTCGCCCGCGGTCAGCATCGGCACGCCGGCCGAGAGGAGCAGGGTGCCGAGCAGGTTCCGGATGCTGCGCCGCCGCGCCGCGCTCACGTCGCGGTCCTCGGACGGGCCCTCGACACCGTGGTTGTAGGAGTTGTTGTGGTCGGCGCCGTCGCGGTTGTGCTCGCCGTTGCCGAGGTTGTGCTTGACGTCGTAGGCGGTCAGGTCGGCGAGCGTGAAGCCGTCGTGGGCGGTGATGAAGTTCAGGCTCGCGAGCGGCCCGCGCCCGGCGGCGAACGTGTTCGACGAGCCCGCGAGGCGCGTCGCGAAGCGTCCGATTCCGCTGCCCGGGTGACCGTGTCGCTCCCGGCGGAGGTCGCCGAGCCAGAAGTCGCGCATGCGGTCGCGGTACCGGTCGTTCCACTCGGTGAATCCGGGGGCGAAGTTCCCGGTCTGCCAGCCGAACGGACCCACGTCCCACGGCTCCGCGATGAGCTTGCCCGCGCCGATGACCGGGTCCTCGAGCATGCCGCGCAGCAGCGGGTGGTCGGGGGAGTACGCGCCGTGCTCGTCGCGGCCGAGCGTGGCGGCGAGGTCGAGGCGGAACCCGTCGACCTGGAGCTCGTCCGCCCAGTAGCGCATGGAGTCGAGGACGAGGCGCACGGCCGCGTCGCGGCCGAAGTCGAGGGTGTTCCCGCAGCCCGTCGTGTCGACGTAGCGCCCGTGCACGTCGTGACGGTAGTAGGCGGCGTTGTCGATGCCGCGGAAGCTCGCGGTGGGCCCCTCCCGGCCCTCCTCCGCGGTGTGGTTGTAGACCACGTCGAGCACGACCTCGAGGCCGGCCTCGTGCAGGCGCTTGACCATGCCGGCGAACTCGCGCCGCACCGCGGCCGGTCCCTCCGCCTGAGCGGCCGGGCTCGCGTACGGCGCGTGCGGCGCGAAGAACCCGAGCGTGTTGTATCCCCAGTAGTTGACCTGGCCCTGGCGGACCAGGCGCTCCTCGGGGACGAACGCCTGGACCGGCAGCAGTTCGACCGTCGTGACGCCGAGTCCGGTGAGGTACTCCAGCGAGGCGTCGTGCGCGAGCCCGGCGTAGGTGCCGCGCAGCGCCGGCGGGACGCGCTCGTTGCGACGGCTGAAGCCCTTGAGGTGCGCCTCGTAGACGACGACGTGGTCGAGCGGCACCCGCGGCTTGCCCACTCCGCTCCAGTCGAAGCCCTCCGACGCGAGCGAGTCGAGCGCGACGCCGCGCCACGACCCGTCGTCGGCGCGCTGGAGGCCGCGCGCCCAGGGGTCGAGGAGCGTGTGCACGGGGTTGAAGGCGTGCTCGAGGCCGGCGGGGCCGTCGACGCGCAGGCCGTAGCGGGCGCCCGGGACGAGGGCCGCGGATGCCGCCTGCCACACCCCGTGCGCGTCGCGCTCCAGCGGCACGCGCTCGAGCGCCCAGTCGAGGTCCTCGGCGCCGAAGACGACGAGGTCGACGGCGGTCGCGTGCTCGGACCAGACCCGGATGGTTCCGCCGTCCGGTCCGGTCCGCACGCCCAGATCGAGGAGCGGATCGGCCGGAGACATGCGAACTACAGTAGTTCCCGGGATCACGTTCCCCGGTCAGGAGGTGCTCGGTGGCCCGCCGCGACCCGGTCTACCTCGACCACGCCGCCACGACCCCCCTGCGGTCCGAGGCGATCTCGGCCATGACCCGGGCGCTCCGCCTCGTCGGCAACCCCGCGTCGATCCACAGCGCCGGGCAGGAGGCGAAGCGCCTGCTCGAGGAGTCCCGGGAGGCGGTCGCCGCGACGGTCGGCGCCGACCCGATCGAGGTCGTGTTCACGGGCGGGGGGACCGAGGCCGTGAACCTCGCCGTCAAGGGCCTGTTCTGGCGTCGCCGGTCCGAGACCGGCGCCCGCCGCATCCTGATGCCCGGCGGGGAGCACCACGCCACGATCGACGCGGTCGACTGGCTCGTGGGCGTCGACGGTGCCGAGGTCGTCGAGCTGCCGCTCGACGACCTCGGCCGGCTCCGCGTCGACGCGCTCGCCGACGAGTTCGGGCGGGACGCGGCACCCGTCGCCCTGGTCACGATGCTGCAGGCCAACAACGAGGTCGGCACCGTCGAACCGGTGGTCCGGGTCGCGGAGCTGTGCGCGCGCGCCGGGGTGCCGCTGCACGTCGACGCGATCGCCGCGTACGGGCACGAGCCGATCGACCTGCACGGCATCCGTCGCGACACCGCCGCCCCGCCGGGGGCCGGGCTGGTCGCCGTGAGCGTCTCCGCCCACAAGGTCGGCGGACCCGTCGGCATCGGCGCCCTCGTGCTCGACCGGTCGACCCGGATCGAGCCGCTGCTGCACGGCGGCGGCCAGCAGCGCCGCATCCGCTCGGGAACGCAGGACGTCGCCGCGGCCGCGGGTTTCGCCGCCGCCGTCCGGGCGATGGCCGCGGACGCCGCGGTCGAGGACGGCCGGCTCGCGGCGCTGCGCGACCGTCTGGTCGCGGGCGTGGCGTCCGTCGTGCCGGACGCCAGGCTCTCGGGGGATCCGGATCCGGCCGGACGGCTGCCGGGCAACGCGCACTTCACCTTCCCCGGCTGCGAAGGCGACTCCCTCCTGTTCCTCCTGGACGCCGCCGGGGTCGCCGTCTCGACCGGGTCGGCCTGCCAGGCCGGCGTGCCCGAGCCCTCGCACGTGCTCCTCGCGATGGGTCGATCGGAGGCGGAGGCCCGCGGAGCGCTGCGCATCACGCTCGGCCGCACCACGACGGAGGCCGACGTCGACGCGTTCCTCAGGGCGCTCCCCGCCGCCGTCGAGCGCGCGTCGCGCGCCGGCATGGCCGGCCGCGCCACGAGCTTCGACCGCTGAAGGCGGGTGGAGGGGGCGTTCAGGGGCCGGTTCGTAGACTGGGGGCATGCGGATCCTGGCAGCGATGAGCGGCGGCGTCGACAGCGCCGTCGCGGCCGCGCGCGCCGTCGAGGCCGGCCACGACGTGGTCGGCGTGCACCTGGCCCTCAGCCGGATGCCCGGCACCCTCCGCACCGGCAGCCGTGGCTGCTGCACCATCGAGGACTCGATGGACGCCCAGCGCGCCGCGAACGTGCTCGGCATCCCGTACTACGTCTGGGACTTCTCGGAGCGGTTCAAGGCCGACGTGGTCGACGACTTCATCGCCGAGTACTCCGCCGGACGCACCCCCAACCCGTGCATGCGCTGCAACGAGCGGATCAAGTTCGCCGCCCTGCTCGAGAAGGCCCTGGCCCTCGGCTTCGACGCCGTCTGCACCGGCCACTACGCGAAGGTCGTGACCGACGCCGCGGGCCGTCGTGAACTGCACCGCGCCAGCGCGGAGGCGAAGGACCAGTCGTACGTGCTCGGCGTGCTCACGACCGAGCAGCTCGCGCACGCGATGTTCCCGCTCGGCGACACGCCCTCGAAGCAGCTGGTGCGCGCTGAGGCCGCGCGCCGCGGCCTCAGCGTGGCGCAGAAGCCCGACTCGTACGACATCTGCTTCATCCCGGAGGGCGACACGAGGGTCTGGCTCGAGGAGAAGGTCGGGACGGCGCCGGGCGACATCGTCGATCGCGACGGCGCCGTCGTGGGCGCGCACGACGGCGCGCACGCCTACACCGTGGGCCAGCGCCGCGGCCTGCGGTTGGGCACCCCCGCGCCCGACGGCAAGCCGCGGTTCGTGCTCGAGGTCCGGCCCAAGGAGCGCACGGTCGTCGTCGGACCGAAGGAGGCGCTCGCCATCGCCGAGATCGCGGGCACGCGCTTCTCCTGGGCGGGCGCCGACCCGGTCGCCTCGGGGATCGTCGACGTCGACGGCGGGTCGTTCGCCTGCGAGGTGCAGATCCGCGCACATGCCGACCCGGTCCCCGCGACCGCCCGGGTGGCGGCGGACGCCTCGGGCACGGCCGAGCTCGTCGTGACGCCCGACGCGCCGCTCACCGGGGTCGCGCCGGGCCAGACCGCCGTCGTCTACGTCGGCACGCGCGTGCTCGGCCAGTGCACGATCGACCGCACCGTCAGCGCGGTCCCCGCGGGCGCCTGAGCGCGCGCTGGGCGTTCCCTGACCCGCGCGAGTACGCTCGCGGACCGCTTGTCAAGGCCTGCGCGCTCGCCCGCCGCCCTGCGTAGGGTCGGGGTCGCGCTGCGGCGGACCTCGCGCGGCGCCACGACGAGAGGGGACAGACCATGAGCAGCTCCACCGATCGCCCGGCCTCGCGGGACCGCGACCGCGACGGCGTACCCGACGACCGGGAGTGGACGGCCGACGCCGACCGCGACGGCGTGCCCGACCGGCGCGAGCGCGCGGTGGACGCCGACGGCGACGGCGTGCCGGACCGGCGCGAGCGGGCGGTGGACGCCGACGGGGATGGGGTGCCGGACCGGCGCGAGCGCGCGGTGGACACCGACGGCGACGGGGTGCCCGACCGCCGCGAGCGGGTCGCGGACGCGCCCGTCACCGATCCCGCAGTCCGTGCCGCGGTCATCGACCGCGAGCGCGATCGGTTCGGCGGCATGAAGTTCGGTGCCGCCTTCTTCGGCTGGCTCACGGCCGTGGGCCTCGCGGCGCTGCTCACAGCGCTGCTCGCCGCGACGGGAGCGGCGCTCGGCCTCGGCAACGTGGGGGAGGCGGTCGACGAGGCCGTCGAGAGCGACCCGCAGACGATCGGCGTGATCGGCGCGATCCTGCTGCTCGTGGCACTGTTCGTCGCGTACTACGCCGGCGGGTACGTCGCCGGGCGGATGGCCCGGTTCAACGGCGTGAAGCAGGGCGTCGCCGTCTGGCTCTGGGCGATCGTGATGGCGATCGTCGGTGCCGCGCTCGGCGCGCTCGCCGGCAGCCGCTACGACGTGCTCGCGAACGTGAACGCGTTCCCGCGCATCCCGGTCACCGAGGGCGAGCTCACCCTCGCCGGCATCATCACCGTCATCCTGCTCGTCGCCGTGACGCTCGGCGGGGCGATCCTCGGCGGCAAGGCGGGGACCCGGTACCACCGGAAGGTCGACGCCGCGGGCTTCGGCGCCTGACCTGCGCAGCGACACCACGGCGGGCGTGCGCCTCGGGCGCACGCCCGCCGTCGTGCCCGGTGCGGGCCGAGGGCGTCGGCGGTCGTCCATAGGATGACTCCGTGAGCGACATCCCCTCCGAGTTCGACGATGCCCGCGCCCAGTACGACGCGTTGCGCGAGCGAATCGAGCGCTACCGCATGACGTACTACTCCGAGGGCGTCAGCCTCGTCAGCGACGCCGAGTACGACGTCGACTTCCGCCGTCTCGAGGCGCTCGAACAGGCGTTCCCCGCGCTCGCCGGGCAGGACAGCCCGACCCAGCAGGTCGGCGCGGCGCTCGTCTCGGTGGGGTTCCCGCCGCACGAGCACGCCGAGCGCATGCTCAGCCTCGACAACGTCTTCACGCTCGAGGAGTTCGCCGAGTGGGCGGCGAAGGCGCAGGCCGCTGCCGGGCGGCCGGTGCGCTGGCTCTCCGAGCTCAAGATCGACGGGCTCGCGATCAGCCTCGCCTACCGTGACGGCGTGCTCGAGACCGCCACGACCCGCGGCGACGGCCGGGTCGGCGAGGACATCACCGAGAACGTGGAGTTCATCCCGGCGATTCCGCGCCGATTGGCCGGCGAGGGGTTCCCGGCGTTCTTCGAGGTGCGGGGCGAGGTCTTCCTCCGGTCGGCGGACTTCGAGGCGCTGAACGCGCGCCAGCACGAGCTCCAGGCCGCCTTCGCCGCCGAGCAGCGCGCCAAGGGGCGGACGGAGGATGCGATCCCGACCCGGTTCCCGGAGTTCGCCAACGCGCGCAACACCGCCGCTGGCAGCATCCGCCAGCGACGCGAGAACAAGACCGCATTCCAGCTCGAGCTCATGCGCGACCGGCTCGGCCGCCTGGCGCTCTACCTGCACGGCATCGGCGCGTGGGAGGACCCGCCAGTCACGAGCCAGTCCGAGGTCTACGGACTGCTCGCCGGCTGGGGGCTGCCCGTTTCGCCGCATTCCCGCGTGTTCGACACGATCGACGACGTGACGGCGTTCATCGCCGACCGAGGCGAGCACCGCCACGACGTCGAACACGAGATCGACGGGATCGTGGTCAAGGTCGACGAGCTCGCGCTGCACGACGAGCTCGGTGCCACGAGCCGGGCGCCCCGATGGGCGATCGCGTACAAGTACCCGCCGGAGGAGGTGCACACGAAGCTGCTCGACATCCGCGTCGGCGTCGGGCGCACCGGCCGCGTGACGCCGTACGCGGTCATGGCGCCGGTCAAGGTGCAGGGCAGCACGGTCGAGCAGGCGACGCTGCACAACCAGGAGGTCGTGAAGGCCAAGGGCGTGCTGATCGGCGACACCGTCGTGCTGCGCAAGGCGGGCGACGTCATCCCCGAGGTGCTCGGCGCCGTCGAGGAACTCCGCGACGGCACGGAACGCGAGTGGCGGATGCCCGAGACCTGCCCGGAGTGCGGCACCACGCTCCGCCCGGCGAAGGAGGGCGACATCGACGTGCGCTGCCCGAACGCGCGCAGCTGCCCGGCACAGGTGCGCGGGCGCGTCGAGCACATCGGGTCGCGCGGCGCGCTCGACATCGAGGCGCTCGGCGAGGTCACCGCGGCGGCGCTCACCCAGCCGCTCGTGCCCGAGGTCCCGCCGCTGGTGACGGAAGCCGGCCTCTTCGACCTCACCATGGACGAGCTCGTGCCCATCGAGGTCGTCGTCCGCGACGCCGAGACGGGTGAGCCGCGGACCGACCCGGTCACCGGAGAGGAGGTCCGCAGGGCGCCGTTCCAGAAGGTGCGCCTCACCTACCCGCCGGGTGCCGGATCGCTGACCGCCGCGGAGCGACGGGCCGCGGGCATCCGGAAGGACCACCGCGAGCTTCTGCCCTCCGAGGCGGCGACGAAGCTCCTCTCCGAACTCGAGAAGGCCAAGACGAAGCCGCTCTGGCGCCTGCTCGTCTCACTGAACATCCGGCACGTCGGCCCGGTTGCGGCGCGTGCCCTCGCCGACCACTTCGGATCGCTCGATGCGGTGCGCGCTGCGACCCGCGAGGAGCTGGCCGAGGTCGAGGGCGTCGGCGGCATCATCGCGGACTCGCTCCTGGACTGGTTCGACGTCGACTGGCATCGCGAGATCATCGACCGCTGGGCCGCGGCGGGCGTGCAGTTCGCGACGCCCGGCCATCCCGGTCCCGGACGGGCGGCGGAGGCCGGCGGGGTGCTCGCGGGCCTCACCGTCGTCGCGACCGGATCGCTCGACGGGTTCACGCGCGAGGGAGCGCAGGAGGCTATCATCGCCGCAGGGGGCAAGGCGGCGTCGAGCGTCTCGAAGAAGACGGATTTCGTCGCGGCGGGTCCCGGCGCCGGCTCCAAGCTCGCGAAGGCGGAGGACCTCGGTGTCCGGGTCATCGACGCGGCGCAGTTCGCGATCCTCGTCACGGAGGGACCGGCGGCGCTCGACGGCTGACGACCACGGGGGCGCGATGGGATCCGACCGACCAGCGGACGCACGCGGTGGCGCCGGTGCGGATCGGAAGGGCAGCGACGGCGGCGGCGGAGGCGCATCCCGCGACGACCCCGCGCACGGAACGACGCGACGCGAGTTCCTGAGGTACGGCGGCGTCGCGGGCGCCGCTGCCGTCGTCGCCGGAGGCTCGGCCGCCGCCATCGGGGCAGCGGTCGGCCACGACGCGGGCGTCGACGAGGGTAACGCCGGCGTCCAGCCGCTCCCGCCGCCGCCGCCGGCCAGGGCCACGCCGGGCTTCGACCACCTCGTCGTGGTGATGGGCGAGAACCGCTCCTTCGACAACCTCCTCGGGTGGCTGTACGGCGAGGACGACCTGCCGGACGGCGCGAGCTTCGACGGGCTCGCCTTCGGCGAGCACGCGAACACCGCGCCCGACGGCCGCCGCATCGCGGCCCACGTCTACGCCGGAGCGACCGACGCCATCATGCGGCGTCCCGACCCGGACCCGGGGGAGGAGTACCCCCACGTCAACACGCAGCTGTTCGGCACCATCCGCCCCGCCTCGAACGCCACGGCCGGGATCGACGACATGCAGGCCCCCTACAACGCGCCCGACGCGGGCGCCGATCCCGACATGGACGGCTTCGTCCTCGACTACGCGAACCACACCGAGCACCGCCGCCGCGGCGCCGAGCGGCGAGACCTCGAGCAGATCATGGGCTCGTTCTCGCCCGACATGCTGCCCGTGCTCTCGACGCTCGCGAAGGGCTTCGCGGTCTACGACGCGTGGCACTGCGCGGTGCCGTCGCAGACCTTCTGCAACCGCTCCTTCTTCCACGCCTCGACCTCGCACGGGTTCGTGACGAACCGGGGCGACGGGGGCTATCGCAAGTGGCTCGACGCCGACGCGAGCCCGACCGTCTTCAACCGGCTCGAGGACGCCGGCCTCGACTGGCGCATCTACTTCGACGACCTGCAGCTCGTGTCGATGACCGGGATCATCCACGCTCCCGCCCTCGAGGAGTACTGGCGCACCGCGCACTTCGCGCCGATGTCGCAGTTCTGGAGCGATGTGGCCGACGGGAAGCTCGCGCCCTACAGCTTCGTCGAACCGCGGATGATCTACGACCACAACGACTTCCACCCCCCGGTCGGCCGACTGCGCGAGTCGGACGTCGACGGCGTGGAGGTCACCGACGGCGCCGTGTCCGACGTCCGCGCGGGCGAGGCGCTCATCCACTCGATCTACTCCGCGATCCGCGCGAGCGCGGCGAAGACGGGCTCGAACGCCATGAACACCATGCTCCTGGTCACGTTCGACGAGCACGGCGGCACGTACGACCACGTGGCCCCGCCCGCCGCGGTTCCGCCGTCGGCCGACGACGGCGCGGGAGAGATGGACTTCACCTTCGACCGCCTGGGATGCCGCGTGCCGGCCATCGCGGTCTCGGCGTACACGCCCGCGGGTGCCGTCATCCACGACGCCATGCACCACGGCTCCGTGATCGCCACCCTCTGCGCGCGGCACGGGCTCGACCCGCTGACCGACCGCGACGACGGCGCCCCCGTCCTCGACAACGCCGTGACGCTGGACGCGCCGCGGCATCCGCTCAGCTGGCCCGAGACCACGCCGCAGTACACGCCGCCCAACCCCGAAGCCGAACCGCTCCACCCGGGCGACGCCCACCGCGGCGCGCCGCTCAGCCCGCCTGCGAAGGGCCTGCTGGGGCTCCTGATCGCGAAGTACGGCGACGGCGAGGCCGAACCGCAGACGTACGGCGAGGCGTACGAACTGCTGCAGAAGTACGGCGTCGGACTCTTCGGCGCGCCTCGATAGAATCGCTGCATCCCCATTCCCGGACCACGGAGCAGCATGTCTGAAATCAGCGCCGAGCAGGTCGCGCATCTCGCGAACCTCGCTCGCATCGCGCTCACCGAGGAAGAGATCGAGCACCTCACGACGGAGCTCGGCCAGATCATGCAGGCGGTGGAGAAGGTGAGCGAGGTGGCGACGTCCGACGTGGCGGCCACGAGCCACCCGATCCCGCTGCACAACCCGCTTCGCGAGGACGTCCCGAGCGACGTCCTGAGCGTCGAGCAGGTGCTCTCGGGCGCGCCCGAGCACGACGGCACCCGCTTCGTCGTCTCCGCGATCCTGGGGGAGGAGCAGTGAGCGACCTGATCCGCCTGAGCGCCGCCGACCTCGCCGCCAAGCTCGCCACCGGCGAGGTCTCGTCCGTCGAGGCGACGCAGGCCCACCTCGACCGGATCGCCGCCGTCGACGGCGCGGTCCACGCCTTCCTGCACGTCAACGAGGCCGCACTCGAGACCGCCGCGGCCGTCGACCGCCGGCGCGCCGCCGGCGAGGAGCTCGGACCGCTCGCCGGCGTGCCGATCGCCGTGAAGGACGTGCTCGTGACCGAGGGCATGCCCTCGACGTCGGGGTCGCGCATCCTCGAGGGCTGGATCCCGCCGTACGACGCGACGCCGGTCCGGAAGGTCCGCGAGGCCGGCATGGTGCCGCTCGGCAAGACGAACATGGACGAGTTCGCGATGGGATCCTCGACCGAGCACTCGGCGTACGGCCCCACTCACAACCCGTGGGACCTCGAGCGCATCCCCGGCGGCTCGGGCGGCGGTTCGGCCGCGGCCGTCGCGGCCTTCGAGGCGCCCCTCGCGCTCGGCAGCGACACCGGTGGCTCCATCCGCCAGCCCGCGCACGTGACCGGCACGGTCGGCACGAAGCCCACCTACGGCGGCGTGAGCCGCTACGGCTCGATCGCGCTCGCGTCCTCGCTCGACCAGGTCGGTCCGGTGAGCCGGACCGTCCTCGACGCGGCGCTCCTGCACGACGTGATCGCCGGGCACGACCCGCACGACCAGACCTCCATCCCGGACCCGTGGCCGTCGATGGCCGAGGCCGTGCGAAACGCGGATGTCTCGGGCCTGCGGATCGGCGTCGTCAAGGAGCTCGACTCCGACGGCTTCCAGGCGGGCGTCCGCCAGCGATTCCACGAGGCGATCGAGCTGCTCGCCGCGAACGGCGCGGAGATCGTCGAGGTCAGCGCGCCGAACTTCGAGTACTCGATCGCGGCGTACTACCTGATCCTGCCCGCCGAGGCGTCGTCGAACCTCGCGAAGTTCGACTCGGTGCGCTTCGGCCCGCGTGTGACGCCCGACGGCGGCGGCACGGTCGAGGAGGTCATGGCGGCCACCCGCGAAGCGGGCTTCGGCCCCGAGGTCAAGCGCCGGATCATCCTCGGCACCTACGCCCTGTCGGCCGGCTACTACGACGCGTACTACGGCAGCGCGCAGAAGGTCCGCACCCTCGTGCAGCAGGACTTCGACGCCGCGTTCGGGAAGGTCGACGTGCTGGCCACGCCCACTGCGCCGACGACGGCGTTCAAGCTCGGCGAGAAGCTCGACGATCCGCTCGCGATGTACCTGAACGACATCGCCACGATCCCGGCGAACCTCGCGGGCGTGCCCGGTATCTCGGTGCCGACGGGCCTCGCGCCCGAGGACGGCCTGCCGGTCGGCATCCAGTTCCTCGCGCCCGCGCGCGAGGACGCCCGGCTCTACAACGTCGGCGGCGCGCTCGAGCGGATGCTCGTCGACCGCTGGGGCGGCCCGATCCTGGCTCAGGCGCCCGACCTGTCCACCCACGAACTCACGGCGACCGAGGAGGGCGTGGTCTGATGGCGCGCGCTGCATTGATGGACTACGAGGAGGCGCTCGAGCGCTTCGAACCGGTGATCGGCCTCGAGGTGCACGTCGAGCTGAACACGGCGACGAAGATGTTCTCGCCGGCCCCCAACCCCGCCAACGAGGCCTATCACGGCGCCGAGCCGAACACGCTCGTCGCGCCCGTCGACATGGGCCTGCCGGGCGCCCTCCCGGTGGTGAACGCGACGGCGATCCGCTCGTCGATCTCGCTCGGGCTCGCGCTCGGCTGCTCGATCGCGCCGTCCAGCCGGTTCGCGCGCAAGAACTACTTCTACCCGGACCTCGGCAAGAACTACCAGATCTCGCAGTACGACGAGCCGATCGCCTTCGAGGGCTCGGTCGAGGTCGAGCTCGAGGACGGCCGCACGTTCCAGGTCGCGATCGAGCGCGCCCACATGGAGGAGGACGCGGGCAAGCTCACGCACATCGGCTCGACCGGCCGCATCCACGGCGCCGAGTACTCGCTCGTCGACTACAACCGCGCGGGCGTGCCGCTCGTCGAGATCGTGACGAAGCCCATCGTGGGCACCGAGGCGGATGCTCCCGCGGTCGCGCGGGCGTACGTCGCGACGATCCGGGACATCGTCCTCTCGCTCGGCATCTCGGAGGCGCGGATGGAACGCGGCAACCTCCGCTGCGACGCGAACGTGTCGCTCCGGCCGCGCGGCCAGGAGAAGTTCGGCACCCGCACCGAGACGAAGAACGTCAACTCGATGCGCTCGGTCGAGCGTGCGGTGCGCTACGAGATCCAGCGCCAGGCGGCGATCCTGGCCGACGGCGGAACGATCACGCAGGAGACCCGCCACTGGCACGAGGACACCGGCACCACCAGCTCCGGCAGGCCGAAGTCCGACGCCGACGACTACCGCTACTTCCCGGAGCCCGACCTCCTGCCGGTCGAGCCCGACCCGGCGATGATCGAGGAGCTGCGCGCCGCGCTGCCCGAGCCGCCCGCTGCCCGTCGCCGACGGCTGAAGGCCGAGTGGGGCTTCACGGACCTCGAGTTCCAGGACGTCGCCAACGGCGGGCTGCTGAACGAGGTCGCCGCGACCATCGACGCCGGTGCGACGCCGGCGGCGGCGCGGAAGTGGTGGACCGGCGAGCTGACCCGCACCGCGAACGCGCAGGGCGTCGACGCCTCGGGGCTCGCCGAGCCGGCGCACGTCGCCGAGCTCGCGGCGCTCGTCGAGGAGGGTACGCTCACGGACCGCCTCGCCCGCCAGGTGCTCGAGGGGGTGATCGCCGGCGAGGGTTCGCCGCGCGAGGTCGTCGACGCTCGCGGCCTCGCGGTGGTCTCCGACGACGGTGCCCTCGTCGCCGCGATCGACCAGGCGCTCGCCGCCCAGCCCGACGTGCTGGCGAAGATCCGCGACGGCAAGGTGCAGGCCGCCGGTGCCGTCATCGGCGCCGTCATGAAGGCCATGCAGGGCAAGGCCGACGCCGCGCGCGTGCGTGAACTGGTGCTCGAGCGCGCGAGCAGCGAGGGCTAGCACCCGACGAACGGATGCCGCGGCGCGCCGGACCGCGCCGCGGCATCCCCGTCGTAGCGCGTGGGCGCGACGACCGGCGACCGAGGCCGCAGGCCGCCCGCTCACAGGCCCCTCATGGTGGGGCCGCATAGCCTGAGATCCCGAACACGAGCGAGGACACCATGGGATTCCTGGACCGACTCTTCGGCGGAGGCGACGACCGCACCGCCCGCCCCACTCCTGCCGTTCCCCAGTCGCGACGGCTCACCGACGACGAACTGGCGATCGAGCGCTACCGCTACCTGCTGCGCACCGCGCCGCCCGAGTCCATCGAGGCGGTGCATGCCGAGGCGTTCGCGACGCTCACGCCCGAACAGCGGCAGCAGGTGTTCCGGTCGCTCGCCGAGCAGGCGCCGGCCGGGGAACGAGTCGTCTCCGACGAGCCGAGCGCGCTCGCGCGCGCGGCGACGCGGCAGGAACTGCGGCAGCCGGGCTCGATGGAGCGCGCGTTCGGCGGTGCGCCCGGCGCACGTGGTGCCGCACCCTCGATGGGGTCGATGATCGGCAGCTCGATGCTCGGGACCATCGCGGGCGTCGTGATCGGGTCGGCGATCGCGCAGGCGTTCCTGCCGGACCCGGGGGCGTTCGATGCGGCCGGCGCCGACGTCGACGGCGGAGGGGCCGATCCCGGCGCGGATGCCGGCTCGATCGACGCCGCCGGCGCCGACGGGGGCGACTGGGGCGGATTCGGCGACTTCGGCGGAGGTGGGGACTTCGGCGACTTCGGGTTCTGACCCGGCGTCGCCGGTGCGCGCTAGGGTCGCTGCGTGAGCAAGCAGGACGGCTCGTCGCGCCAGGTCACGACCGGGCCGGTCGACGATTCGGGCACCCCGATCCTGCACGTCGACATGGACGCGTTCTTCGTCTCGGTCGAGCTGCTGCGCCGACCCGACCTGCGGGGCAAGCCGGTCCTCGTCGGCGGCACGGCAGGGCGCGGGGTCGTCGCGGCGGCCAGCTACGAGGCGCGACGCTTCGGGGTCAACTCCGCGATGCCGATGTCCACCGCCCTGCAGCGGTGCCCGAACGCGGTCGTGCTCCGCGGCGACCACCGGCGCTACGCGGAGTACTCGGAGCGCGTGATGACGATCTTCCGCGAGCTGACCCCCCTGGTCGAGCCGCTCTCGATCGACGAGGCGTTCCTCGACGTGTCGGGGGCCCGACGCCTGCACGGCAGCCCCGCCGAGATCGCCTGGACCATCCGCCGGCGCGTGCACGAGGAGACGGGCCTGACCTGCTCGGTCGGCGTCGCCGCGAGCAAGTACGTCGCGAAGGTGGCCTCCTCGCGCGCGAAGCCCGACGGCATGCTCGTCGTGCCCGCCGCCGACACCGTCGCGTTCCTGCATCCCCTCCCCGTCTCGGCGCTCTGGGGCGTCGGCCGGGTGACCGAGCAGTCGCTGCTGAAGCTCGGCCTGCGCACGGTCGGCGACGTCGCCGACATGCCCGCCGACGCGCTGGCCCGGGCGGTCGGCCCCGCGCTCGCGTCACGGCTCGCCGCGCTGGCGAACGGGGACGACCCGCGCGACGTCGAGACCCGGCGCGCCGAGAAGAGCATCGGCCACGAGTCCACGTTCCACCACGACCTCGTGGAGCCCGACGACATCGCGCGCGAGCTGCTCCGCCTCGCGACCGACGTCGGCGTGCGGCTTCGTCGCGCGCACCTGCTCGCCCGCACGGTGACGCTGAAGCTCAGGTACGGCGACTTCACGACGGTGACCCGCTCCCGCACCCTGGCCGAGCCGACGGACGTCGCCCGACGCATCTACGAGGAGGCGCTCGTGCCGCTCGGCGAGCTCGTCGGCGACGGCCGGCGCGTGCGACTCATCGGGGTCCGCGGCGAGCAGCTGCGGCCCGCCGGTGCGGGCGCACCGCTGTGGGATCCCGACGAGGACTGGCGCGGCGCCGAGCGCACGGTCGACCAGGTGGTCGCCCGGTTCGGCCGGGGTGCGGTCCGGCCGGCGGCGCTCGTGCGACCGGCGGCGGAGTCGGCCGCGCCGACGGTCCGCGACGATGGCGGCGACGAGCGCCCGCGACGACCGCGCTCGGAGGACTGAACCGGCGGCCCGCCGTCCGTCAACGCCCTTCCAGCCCGGCACCGACCGCCGGTAGCGTGGCCGCATGGCTGATTTCGTGCTCGAACTCGCAGACAAGGTCGCCGGCGTCGGCGTCCGCACCTCCTATGCCGACAAGGTCGAGATCGGCGGGACCGAGGTCGTCCCGGTCGCCCTCGCAGGCTACGGCTTCGGCGGGGGGTCCGGCACCGACGACGAGCAGAACGAGGGTTCCGGTGGTGGTGGCGGCGGCTGGTCCGTCCCGCTCGGCGCCTACGTCGGTCGGGGCGGCGACGTCCGCTTCGAGCCGAACGTGGTCGGCCTGCTCATCGTCGCCATCCCGTTGATCGCGGTGACCGGCAAGGCGCTGAGGCTGCTCGTCAAGGCGCTCAAGAAGTAGCCGGAGGTCGCCTCCGCCGTCGCCGCGGCGACGGACGGGCTCCCGCGCGTATACTCGGGGTCGAACACGGGAGTCCGGTGAGCCGGGCTGAGAGGAAGGTTCTCCAACCTTCGACCGTCGAACCTGATCTGGGTCATGCCAGCGCAGGGAGGGCAACGATCTCAATTCCCGTGCCTCTTTCCACGAGACGAAAGGGCACGACAGTGCACGAGACATCCACCGACCGGGCCGACCTCGCGGACGGCACTGCCACGGACGAACGCCGCAGCACCCGCTGGCGCGTGGTCGACATCGTGGTCGCGAGCGTGATCGGCGTCGCGACCGGACTCGTCTTCCTCATCTGGAACAACGTCGGCTTCGCGTGGTTCAGCGCCGCCGACGCGCTCACGCCCGGCCTCGGCGGCGTCGCCGTCGGCATCTGGCTCATCGGCGGGGTGCTCGGCGGCCTGATCATCCGCAAGCCCGGGGCCGCGCTCTACGTCGAACTGCTCGCGGCGATCGTGTCGGCGCTCGTCGGCAACCAGTGGGGCATCGAGACGATCTACTCCGGCCTCGCGCAGGGCCTGGGTGCCGAACTCGTCTTCCTCGCGACCGGCTACCGTCGCTTCGGCGTCGTGACCGCGATGGCCGCGGGCGCCGCCGCGGGCGCCGCCGCGTGGGTGCTCGAGCTGTTCCTGTCCGGCAACCTGCAGAAGTCGGCCGAGTTCCTGGCCCTGTACCTCGGCACGGTCGTCGTCTCGGGCGCGGTGCTCGCCGGCCTGCTCGGGTGGATCGTCGTCCGCGCGCTCGCGGCCACCGGGGCGCTCAGCCGCTTCGGCGCCGGACGGGACCATGCCGGACGGGTCTGACGCGTGAGCCGTGCACCGCACGCCGTCCGCCCCGCCCGCGTGGAGGCCACCGGGTGGGGCTGGCGGCACGCCGGTCGCCGTCGTCCCGCGCTGCAGGGCATCGACCTGGTCGTCGAGCCCGGGGAGCGGGTGCTGCTGCTCGGCCCGTCCGGCTCGGGCAAGTCGACGCTGCTGCACGCGTTGGCCGGCGTGCTCGGCGGCGACGACGAGGGCGAGGCGCAGGGCCGACTCCGGATCGACGGACGCCCGCCCGCCGAAGCCAGGGGTCGCGCCGGACTCGTGCTGCAGGACCCGGACTCCCAGGTGATCCTCGCTCGCGTGGGCGACGACGTCGCCTTCGGGTGCGAGAACCTCGGCGTGCCGCGCGAGCAGATCTGGGAGCGCGTGCGGGAGGCGGTCGACGCCGTGGGGCTCGACCTGCCGCTCGACCATCCGACCTCCCGACTGTCGGGCGGGCAGAAGCAGCGGATGGCGCTCGCCGGCGCGCTGGCGATGCGCCCGGGGCTGCTGCTGCTCGACGAACCCACCGCGAACCTCGATCCCACCGGCGTCGCCGAGGTGCGCGGCGCGGTCGCGCGCGTGCTCGAGCGCACCGGCGCGACCCTCGTCGTGGTCGAGCACCGCGTCGACGTCTGGGTCGACCTGGTGGATCGGGTCGTGGTCCTCGACGCCGAGGGCTCCCTGGTCGCCGACGGCGCACCGCGCGACGTGCTCGGGCGGCGCCGCGACGAGCTGGCCGCGGCGGGCGTGTGGGTGCCGGGCGTGCCGCTCGACGTGCCCGGCGCGCGCGAGGTCCGGCGAGCCGACGCGCCGCCGGCGCTGTCGACCGTCGGCCTCGGGATCGGCCGACCGCGCGCGCCGATGCTCCACGACGGACTCGACCTCGTGCTGCCGGCCGGCGGCTCGGCCGTGCTCACGGGACCCAACGGTGCCGGCAAGTCGACGCTCGCGCTCACCCTCGGCGGACTGCTCCCGCCGCAGGCCGGCCGCGTGGTGGCCGCTCCGACGATCTCGCTGGGGCTCGACGGGTCGCCGATCCGATGGCGGTCGCGGGAGCTGCTGACCCGGATCGGGACGGTGTTCCAGGAACCCGAGCACCAGTTCGTCGCCTCGACCGTCCGAGACGAGGTCGCGGTCGCGCCGCGCGCCCTCGGACTGCCGGCCCACGAGGTGGACGAACGGGTCGACGAGGTCCTCCACCGGCTCCGGCTCGACCGGCTCGCCGCGGCGAACCCCTTCACGCTGTCGGGTGGGGAGGCCAGGCGGCTCAGCGTCGGCTCCGTGCTCGTGACGCGTCCCGGCGTCGTGATCCTCGACGAGCCCACGTTCGGCCAGGATCGCCTGGGCTGGGTCGAGCTCGTCCGACTCCTGCACGAGATCGTGCGCAGCGGCACGACCCTGCTGTCCGTGACCCACGACGCCGCGTTCGTCGAGGCGCTCGGCGGGCACCGGATCGAACTCGATGCCGTCACCACGGCGCACCTGGCGGCCGGGAGTCCCGCATGAGCGCGATCGAGGCCGCAACGCCGGTCGTCGGCCCGGGCCTCCGGTTCATCGACCGCGTGAACCCCGCCACGCGCCTCGCCGCGGCCATGGTGCTCACCACGCCGCTGCTCGTCACGGTCGACTGGCTGAGCGCCGCGCTCGCACTCGGCATCCAGCTCGTGCTGTTCGCGCTCGCCGGGGTGACGCCGGCGCTGCTCGTGCGCCGCACCTGGCCCATCCTGGTCGCGGCGCCGCTCGCGGGGCTCAGCATGCTGCTGTACGGCAGGCCGTCGGGCACCGTGTACTGGGAGTTCTGGCTCGCGCGCATCACCGACGGCTCGATCCAGCTCGCCGTCGCGGTCACCGTGCGGGTCCTCGCGATCGGCCTGCCGGCCGCCCTCCTGTTCCTCCGTGTCGACCCCACCGACCTCGCCGACGGCCTCGCGCAGGTGTGGCGCCTCCCCGCCCGGTTCGTGCTCGGGGCACTCGCCGCGACCCGCCTGGTCGGGCTCTTCGTCGAGGACTGGCGGGCCATGGCGCTGTCGCGCCGCGCACGGGGCATCGGCGACCACGGCGCGCTCCGGCGCGCCGCCACGATGGCGTTCGCGCTGCTCGTGCTCGCCATCCGCCGCGGGTCGAAGCTCGCGACGGCGATGGAGGCGCGCGGGTTCGGGGCCGACGTGCCGCGCACGTGGGCGCGCCCGTCGACGGTGGGCGCGCCGGACGTGCTGCTCGTGGCGATCGCGGCGGCGATCGCGGCGACGGCGATCGCCGGCGCGGTCTGGGCGGGCACGTTCCACCCGGTGTGGGCGTGAACGTCGATCGCGCGCTCGCGCTCCGCCCGGCGCTCGACGCCGTCGTGCGGGCGGCATCGGCCCGTCCCGCTCCGCTCGTACTGATCGACGGGCCGAGCGGCGCCGGGAAGAGCACGTTCGCCGCCGCACTCGTCGCCGAATGGCCGGGTCGCCGCCCGAGGCTGCTCCGCGTCGACGAGGCGATCCCCGGATGGCGAGGGCTGCGCCGCGGTGCCGAGATGCTCGGCCCGGGACTGCTCCGACCGCGGCGGTCGGGACGTCCGGGCTCGCTGCGATCGTGGGACTGGATCGCGGATCGACCCGGCCCGGTCGAGCACGTCGCCCCCGGCGGCCCGCTCATCCTCGAGGGGTGCGGCGCGTTCCTCGCCGGTGCCGGTCGCACGGGCGCAGTCCGGGTCTGGCTGGACGCTCCCGTCGCGACCCGGCGGGAGCGCGCGCTCGCGCGTGACCGCGGGGCGTTCGACCCGTACTGGGACGGCTGGGAGTCCGACTGGCGCCGATACCTGGGGCAGTCCGGCGCGGCGCGGCGCCGCGCCATCCGGGTCCGGCTGGCGGGCTGAACCGGGCGGTCCGCCCGCGCGGTGGGTGTCCGCGTCGCGCCACGCGGACTACGCTCGGCACATGGCAGATGCGACGTATGTGGCGGAGTTCATCGACGGCCCGCTGGAGGGCGACTTCGAGCAGCGATCCCTCGTGCACGGCGAGCCCGAGGAGCGCGTCGGCATGGTCGCCGCCGTCGACGGCCTCGAGTCGCTGTTCTGGTACGACGCGGTCGACCGGCGCGAGGTCGGCGGCCAGGTCCGCGTGCGGTTCCGGTTCGACGCATCGGACTCGGACCCCGTCGAGTCGGACGACGAGAACGACTGACCCGTCGGGTCAGGCCTCCGGGTCGAGGAAGGCCCCGACCAGCTGACCGGGGTGGGTGAGTCGCCAGAGCGGCCCGGGGTCGGCGATGGCGCGGTCCAGTTCGAGGAACGAGGTCACCTCGCGCTCACCCACCTGCACCGTCACGGTCCCGACCGACCGCCCGGCGGGCGACGTGCTGAAGGGCTCGACGTCGACCACGGCGTCTCCGACGGACGCCCCGGCGGCATCGCCGCTGCGGCCGGCCGAGGCCACGAGGTCGGCCCGGTCGCCCCACGCGGCGCGCACCTGGCCGTAGACGGCGCCCTGTGCGATGACCTCGGTCGCCGTGGACGCGGCCGCCATGCCCTCGACGGCGGTGAGCACGGCGGCGTCCAGCGTCTCGTAGTCGTCGACCCCGGTCATGGCGCCGACCATCGTCATCCGGCCGTCGGCGGTCGTCACGTCGCTGGCCCAGACGAAGGTGATCAGGGCCTCGTCGGTGTAGCTCCGGCTGATCGCGCGGATGCCGTCGTCCGCGAGGTGTGCGACGACATCGGGTACGCGGCGGTCGTCGGTGGGCGTGGACGACCCGGACTCGCCCTCGAGCATCGTCGCGAGTTCCGGGTTCGCCAGCACGAGGGCGGCGAGCCGCGTGAGCTCGGCGGCGGTGCCGACGTTGTCGCCGGAGAGGCCCGTCGTGTCGGCGACGCGCGTCTCCGTGAAGCCCTGCTCCTCGAGCCAGGCGTTCGCGCGCGCGACGTAGGCGTCGAGGCTGCCGAACGCCCATCGCGCGAGGGTGTCGGCGTGGTTGTTGCTCGAGGCGGTGAGCACGGCCCGCACGACGTCGCGCTCGCTCCACGAGTCGCCGGGTGAGACCTGCAGCGTGCGCGATCCCTCCTCGGAGTAGCGCAGGTAGTCGGTGAAGTCCTCGGCACCGATCCGGATCTTCGGTCCGTCCTCGCCCGGCTCGAGCGGCAGGCCGTCGAGTACCGCGAGCACGGTGACCAGCTTGGCGGCGCCGCCGATCGGCCCGGTCTCATCGTCCGCGGAGCTGGCGACCGGTCGCAGCGAGCCGTCGTCGGCGAGCAGCGCGACCGCGGACGCGTCATCCGCCGGGAGGGCGACCGCCGTGGACGCGGGCGCGGCGGCCGGCGCGGTCGCGGCGTCGACCGTGACGGAGGGGAGCGGTCCGAGCAGCATCGCCGGCGTGTACACGCCGATGCCGAGGATCGCGACGGTGCCCAGGGCGATGCCGAGCACGCGAGCAGGGGAGGGGCTCATGGCGATCAGGCTAGCGCGAGCGGGCTCAGGCCCAGCCGAGCTCGTGCAGCCGGTCGTCGTCGATTCCGTAGAAATGCGCGATCTCGTGCACGAGCGTGACGTGTATCTCGTCTCGCAGCTCGTCCTCGGTCTCGGCGACGGCCAGCAACGGTTCCCGGTACAGGATGATGCGATCGGGCATCTCCCCGAAGCCGTACCGGTCCCGCTCGGTCAGCGAGACGCCCTCGTAGAGTCCGAGCAGGTCGAGCGAGCCGTCCTCGGGTCGGTCCTCGACGACGAACACGACGTTCTCGAGGCCCTCGACCATGTCATCGGGGAGGTCGTCGAGCTCATCGACCACGAGCTGCTCGAAGGCCTCGGCGTCGAGTTCCACGGCGGCTCCGATCTGGAGGCGATTGGGGTGAGTAACGGGGCTTGAACCCGCGACCTCCTGGACCACAACCAGGCGCTCTACCGACTGAGCTATACCCACCATGCGCACGCTCGGCTTCGCGAGCGGCAACCCTACGAGATTACACCACGTTGGAGGTGCTCGATGACACGTCGGCCGACGACATGAGGATCTCGGCGGCGATCGCCTGCAGCTCCTGGCTCGTCGGTCCGGGATCGGCGACGAAGACCGCTCGCCGGTAGTACTGCAGCTCGCGGATGGACTCGAGGATGTCGGCGAGGGCACGATGCCCGCCGTCCTTCGCCGGCGCATTGAAGTACGCTCGCGGGAACCAGCGCTTGGCCAGCTCCTTGATCGACGACACGTCGACGTTGCGGTAGTGCAGGTGCGCGTCGAGCCGCGGCATGAATCGTGAGATGAAGGCGCGGTCGGTGCCGATCGAGTTGCCGGCGAGCGGTGCGCGCTGCTCCTCGGGCACGTGCCGGAGGACGTACTCGAGCACCTGGTACTCGGCGTCGGCCACCGAGACGCCGTTCGGGATCTCCTCGATGAGGCCGGACTGCGTGTGCATGGTGCGCACGAACTCGCTCATCGACTCGAGCGCGCTCGCGTCGGGCTTGATCACGATGTCGAGCCCGGCATCGACCGGCTCGAGGTCGTAGTCGGTGATCACGACCGCGATCTCCACGAGTTCGTCGACCTCGAGGTCGAGCCCGGTCATCTCGCAGTCGATCCAGACCAGTCGGTCGCTCGCTGAAGCCATGCCGCGAGTCTAGTCGCGGGGCCCGACGGCGGTCGGCGCCGCTCCGCCGCGCGAGGCGCGGGAGCCCGCGGGGCCCTGCGGTATCGTGGAGGCGATCGGCCCTCGTAGCTCAGCGGATAGAGCAGGAGCCTTCTAATCTCTTGGTCGCAGGTTCGATTCCTGCCGAGGGCGCCGGGAGCTGCCGCGATCGAGTGCGAGCGCGGTCAGCGGGTAGACCATCAGCGAGAGCAGGCCCGCGCCGACGAGCGCCGAGGCGGTGCCGGAGTCCATGTCGCCGCCCTCCACGCCGATCGTGGTGACCGCGACGATGATCGGCAGGCCGGTCGCGGCCATCAGCCCGGTCGCCGCGCGTTGCCGCACGGGCATGCCGCGCGGGACGAAGAGCGCCGACGGCACGCCGCGGACGAGGATGAGCAGCACGGCGAACAGGGGCAGCAGGGCGAGCGTGCCCGCATCGGAGACGAGCGAATCGAGATCGAACGTGACCCCCGTGTAGATGAAGAACACCGGGATGAACACGCCGAACCCGATGCCGTCGAGCTTGACCTCGATCGCGCGACGGTCCGGCTCCGGCGCCCCCACGAGCAGGAGCCGGGCGATCACGCCGGCGGCGAAGGCCCCGAGGAGCATGTCGAGGTCGAGCACGATCGAGAGCCCGACGAGCGCGAGGAGCACGAGGATCACGAGCCGGATGGCGAACTGCCCGCTGGTGTGCAGGGTGGAGCGGATGACGCCGTGCAGTCGCCGGCCGTCGCCGCGGGACGCCCGCCAGATCGCCACGCCCGTGACGACCGAGAAGCCGACCAGGAGCAGGGCCTCGTGCAGGGCGCCGCGGCCGGACAGGAACAGCGAGATCGCGATGAGTGGGAGGAACTCGCCGGCGGCGCCGATCGCGAGCACCGAGATGCCGAAGGGCGTGCGCAACTGGCCGGCGTCGCGCAGGATCGGCAGCAGCGCACCGAGCGCGGTCGAGGTGAGCGCGATCCCGATGAAGACCGCGCCGGCGTCCGGGTCGAGGAGCCAGCCGATCGCGAGGCCCAGCGGCACGGCCACCGCCCACCCCGCCACGGCGCGCCAGATCGGCCGTCCGCGGATCGCCTCGAAGTCGATCTCCTGGCCGGCCAGGAAGAAGAGCATCGCCAGCCCGAAGTCGGCGATGAGCTCGATGAACGCGTCGGTCCGGATCCAGCCGAGCACCGCCGGGCCGAGGACGATCCCCAGCAGGATCTCGAAGATGACGACGGGGATCGCGATCCATCGGCCGGCCGCGCGCGTGAGGAGCGGAGCGAACGCCGCGACCGCCGGGATCAGCACCAGTGTGGGTACGTCGACGTGCACGCGGAGCCCCCTTCGTACGTGGGCATGCTAGCCCACGGTGCCGCCCGAGCCGGGATGCCGACCCGGCGCCGCATCCGGCCGTCTCACACGCGGGCGAGCGCGTCGATGTCCTCGAGGAAGGCCGCCGTGGTCTCCGGCGAGACAGTCGTGCGCGTTCCGGCGACGGCCTCGAGGTAGTGCTCGGTGCTCGGCCCGGCGGCATCCGCCGCACCACTGCCGTCGCCGCCTTCGAGGGCAGCCTCGAACGCGCGCTGCGACGCGCTGCGTGCGGCGAACTCGATGTCGGCGGGCGAGAAGCCGGCGGTCCGTTCGACGAGCCGCGGCAGGTCGACGGAGTCGCCGACGGCCTCGGGGATGTAGCGCCGCCAGATGGCCAGGCGCGCCGCCTCGTCCGGCAGGCCGATCGGGATGATGTAGTCGAACCGGCCGTGTCGGAGGAAGGCGCTGTCGAGCGCGCGGATGAAGTTGGTGGCGCAGATCAGGAGCCTGCCGGACTGCTCCCGGAAGGCGGGGATGATCTTGAGCAGTTCGTTCGTCACGCCCTGCAGCGGCGACGGCGGCTCTCCGGAGCGCTGCGCGGCGATCTCCTCGACCTCGTCGATGAACACGACGGCGTGCTCGAGCTCGGCGATCTTCAGGAAGGTCTCGCGCAGCGCCGCCGCGAGCCCGCTGGGCTCCGCGGCCAGCCGGGAGGGGAAGACCTCGACGAAGGACCACTCGAGCCGCGAGGCGATGGCCTTCGCGAACGTCGTCTTGCCGGTTCCGGGCGGCCCGAACAGCACGACGGCGCGTGGCGGCACGACGCCGAAGCGCTCCGCGAGGTCGGGTTCGGCGAGCGGCATGACGAGGCGCTGCTCGAGGATCTCCTTCTCCCGGCGCATGCCCGCGACCGCCTCCCAGAGGTCGCGGGGCATCAGGCGGCCGCCGAGTTCGGCGAGCGAGCTCAGTTCCTCGCGCTGCACGGGGATCCGGCGCTCGAAGTAGTGCAGGTTCTGCTTCAGCTCGAACCCCTGGTCGTGGAAGGCGTGCACCCGGGTCTCGGACTCCGGCATCAGCGCCGACAGCTTCGCGAGTCCGAGCGGCTCCATCTTCTTCTCGATCCCGGCGAGCAGGGCCGCTCCGACCCCGCGTCCGCGCCAGGCGATCGAGGTGGCGAGGAACACGATCCACCCCTGATTGTGCGCCGCGCGCCCGACGACGGCGCCGACGACCTCCTCGCCGTGGACGGCGAGCATCGCGTGGTCCTTCTCGAGCGAGGCGAGCACCTCGCTCAACCCGTACACGGGCTCGACCGGGGGAGCGGTCACCTCCTCCCACAGGTGCAGGAACGCCTCGAGGTCGTCGCGATGGAATTCGCGGATCCGCCATGCCGTCATCGCGCTGCGCCCCCTCGGTACCCGGACGCGGACCCGGTCCGCGACGGGCCCGTCACCGCACCGGCCCGCGTGCCGAGCGTATCGCGGCGCCTCCGCCGCCACGGCGGCCGCGTCATCCGGTCGTCACATGCGTGCCGTAGGGTCATGGCATGCGCGACCTCCAGGCCCGGATCATCGAAGCACTCCACGTGGAACCCGTGATCGATCCCGGCGAGCAGGTGCGTCGTCGGATCGGCTTCCTGAAGGAGTACCTGACCAGGTCGGGCGCGAAGGGGCTCGTCCTCGGCATCAGCGGCGGACAGGACTCGAGCCTCGCGGGCCGGCTGTGCCAGCTCGCGGTCGAGGAGCTCGCCGCCGAGGGCCGGCCCACCCGGTTCATCGCGGTCCGCCTGCCGTACGGCGTGCAGCACGACGCCGACGACGCCGAGCTCGCGCTCGCCTTCATCCGCCCTGCCGAAACGGTCGAGTTCAACATCAAGCGAGGGGTCGACGGCCTCGCAGCGGAGTTCGAGGCCGCCGTGGGCGAACCGATCAGCGACTTCGCGAAGGGCAACTCGAAGGCGCGCATGCGGATGGTCGCGCAGTACGCACTCGCTGGCGACGATGGACTCCTGGTCGTCGGCACCGACCACGCCGCGGAGGCCGTGACCGGGTTCTTCACGAAGTTCGGAGACGGCGGCGCCGACCTGCTGCCGCTCTCGGGGCTCACCAAGCGGCAGGGCCGGGCCCTGCTCGAGCACCTGGGGGCCCCCGAGCACCTCTCCCTCAAGACGCCGACGGCCGACCTCCTCGACCACGATCCGGGCCAGGCCGACGAGGCCAACCTCGGGTTGACCTATCGCGATATCGACGACTTCCTCGAGGGCCGCGAGATCGAAGCGGAGGTGGCGGAGAAGATCGAGGCGCGCTACCTGCAGACCCGTCACAAGCGCGCCGAGCCCGTCACCATGTTCGACGACTGGTGGCGGGACTGAGCGTTCGTCGCTGATCGGAGCGCGGGTCGGCCGGGACCCCGACGGCTGCTCCTGACGACCCGCAGGGGGTCGTCAGTCGCGCTGCGCGACCGGCCGCCGGTCGGTGTCCGCGTCGGCGAGTTCCGCGTCGGATTCCGCGACGTCCACCGGCTGGGTGGACTGGTCCTCGACGAGGGGCTCGTCCGCATAGCGCTCGTGGTGCTGCTCGGCGACCCAGGTGTCCTGGTCCGTCACGATCGCCTGCTGCGGCTCGTCCCGCTGCACGCGCCACCGATCGAGGTCGTTGCGGAAGTCGCGGCGGGTGCGGGACGGATGGCGCTGCCATTCGAGCATCCGGTCGCGGAACTCGACGACGGCGGGATCGAGCTGGTAGCCGAACGTCGCCGAGGCGCGCTTGAGCTCGTGGAGCTGGTGCGCGGCCCAGTCGGCCGCGATGTCGGCGCCACGGATCGGCAGCAGGCGCACCTGCATGTCGGCCTGGCCGACCGCGCGATCGGCCAGCACCTGCTCCTGCGGGGTCAGCGAGTTCCACACCGACGCCTCGGTCGCGGCGTCCACGAGCGCCGCGACGGCCGCGTTGCGCAGCTCGCGGTCGCGCTGGCGGATCAGCCCGCGGATCGCGGCGCGCGCGATCCACGCCGCGAGCAGGCCCGCGACGAGGACGGCGGCGAAGAGCACCGCGGCCGTGAACAGCACCGGACGGGTGTCCGCCGCGAGGAGCCAGTCGACGAGGTCATTCCACCACTGCATGTGCGAAGGCTAGCGCCGTCGAGCCCCGTCTCGTGCCATCCGACCCGGCGTGGCCGCGCTCATCCGAGCGCGGTGCCGTGCGCCGCGTGGGGCTCGATCGCCGCGATCTCGTCGTCGGTGAGCGGTGCCGCGTCCAACGCGGCGACGTTCTGCTCCAGCTGGGCGACGCTCGACGCGCCGATGAGCGCGCTGGCGACCTGCGGGACGCGCAGCACCCACGACAGCGCGAGCTGCGCGAGGGTCTGGCCGCGCGCCTCGGCGATCGCATCGAGCGCGCGAGCGCGCTCGAGGTACGCCTCGCTGATCCGCTCGGCGGGCAGGAACTGGCTCGTGGCGGCGCGCGAGCCGGCGGGCACCTCGCCCGAGAGGTAGCGGTCGGTGAGCAGGCCCTGTGCGAGCGGCGAGAAGACGATCGCCGACGCGCCGACCTCGTCCAGCACCGGGAACAGGCCGTCCTCGATGTGCCGGTCGAACATCGAGTAGCGGGGCTGGTGGATCGTCAGCGGCACGCCCTCCGCCGCGAGCGCCTCGGCGGCGGCGGCGGTCTGCTCGGGCGAGTAGTTGGAGACGCCGACGTAGAGCGCCTTGCCCTGCCGGACGGCGTGCGCGAGCGCGCCCATGGTCTCCTCGATCGGAGTCTCGGGGTCGGGTCGGTGCGAGTAGAACACGTCGACGTAGTCGAGGCCGAGGCGCGAGAGGCTCTGGTCGAGCGACGCGAGCACGTACTTGCGCGAGCCCCACTCGCCGTACGGTCCCTCCCACATGTGGTAGCCCGCCTTCGACGAGACGATCAGCTCGTCGCGATAGGGCAGCAGGTCGGTGCCGAGCAGGCGCCCGAAGTTCTCCTCGGCGCTGCCGGCGGGCGGACCGTAGTTGTTCGCGAGGTCGAAGTGCGTGATGCCGAGGTCGAACGCGCGGCGGACGATCGCGCGCTGCGTGTCGAGGGGGCGGTCGTGCCCGAAGTTGTGCCAGAGGCCCAGCGAGAGCTCGGGGAGCCTGAGCCCGCTCCTGCCGATCCTGGGGTACGTCATCCGGTCGTAACGTTCGGGGGAGGCGACGTAGGTCATGCCGGTAGCCTATGGCCGTGATCGAACGCTTCGTCCTCGCCGGGGGCTGCTTCTGGTGCCTGGATGCCGTGTACCGCACCCTTCGCGGCGTCGCCGACGTGGTCTCGGGCTACACCGGCGGCGCCCTGCCGAACCCGTCCTACGAGCTGGTCTGCACGGGTGCGACCGGCCATGCCGAGGCGGTCGCCGTCGAGTTCGATCCCGACGTGATCCCGCGCGAGGTGATCCTCGACGTCTTCTTCACGCTGCACGATCCGACGCAGCTGGACCGGCAGGGCGCCGACGTCGGCACGCAGTACCGATCGGCGATGTTCTTCGACGGCGACGAGCAGCGCGGGCGGTTCGAGGCGGCGCGCGAGCGCGCCGCCGAGTGGTGGCCCGGCGAGGTCGTGACCACGATCGAGCCGCTCGGCGAGTTCTTCCGCGCCGAGGAGTACCACCAGGACTTCTTCGCCAAGAACCCCGGCCAGGGCTACTGCATGGCCGTCGCGCTGCCGAAGGTACGCAAGATCCGCCGCTCCTACGCGGACTACATCGTCGCCTGACCCCTCCTCACCAGGCGAGGCGCAGCACTCGGCCCGCACCGGCTCGTCCCCGCCCGCCCGTCGGGAACGCGACGGGCGCACGCTGTGTGCAGCGGCATCCGGGGTCGTTCCGGCACGAGGGCCCCGGATGCCGCGAGCCGCCGACTCGCGGCGGCGACGAGCCCTGAGGAGCACACCATGACCGATCACGTGACCGTCGTCGGCGTCGTCGGGAACGACCCCCGGCACAACGTCACCGCGACCGGACTGCCTATCACGAACTTCCGACTCGCCTCCACCCGGCGCTACTTCGACCGCGAGACGGGCAGCTGGGCCGACGGCGAGACCAACTGGTACACCGTCGCCTCGTTCCGCCAGCTCGCGCTGAATGCCGCCCGCTCGCTGCGCAAGGGCGAGCGCGTCGTGGTGCACGGCCGGCTCCGGGTGCGCGCGTGGGAGACCGGCGAGCGGTCCGGCACGGCGATCGAGATCGATGCGGATGCGATCGGCCACGACCTCTCATGGGGCGTCGCGGTCTACTCCAAGACCACCGGTTCGAAGCTCGTCGACGCGGGAGGGGCCGACGAGGCCTCCGCGGGAGCGGCGTCGAGTGACGGCGGCTCGGCGTCCGACACGGCGGCGAGCGCGTGGGACGGGGCCGACGGATGGCCGACGGGCATCGACGGCGACGGGTCGACCGGCATCGACCTCGAGCCCGCGTCGAACGGAGCGGAGGCGGCCGCGCGCGAGCCCGAGGAGGTCGATCGCGAATCGCTCCCGGCCTGAGCCGGCGGCGCGGTCCTGCGGCGGGCCCGCGCGTTCGCGGCGATCGACTCGGCGTCGCCGGGCGAGGGCCACGCGGCGCCGCGTCGTCGTCGTCCGACCGGGTCGGGCCCCGCTCGGCGGTCGAGTGGCGGCGGGGCCGCTAGGCTGGTGGGCTGAACCGCGCACTCCAGACGTGAGGAATCCAGTGGCTGACTACATTTACTCGATGGTCCGCGCCCGCAAGGCGGTCGGTGACAAGGTGATCCTCGACGACGTCACGATGGCGTTCCTCCCGGGCGCCAAGATCGGCGTCGTCGGCCCGAACGGCGCCGGCAAGTCGACGATCCTCAAGATCATGGCCGGACTCGACCAGCCCTCCAACGGCGAGGCGCGGCTCACGCCCGGGTACACGGTCGGCATCCTCATGCAGGAGCCCGAGCTCGACGAGTCGAAGTCGGTGCTCGAGAACGTCCAGGAGGGCGTCGGCCCGATCAAGGCGAAGATCGATCGGTTCAACGAGATCTCCGCCCAGATGGCCGACCCGGATGCCGACTTCGACACGCTGCTCGCCGAGATGGGCACGCTGCAGGAGGAGATCGACGCCGCCGACGCGTGGGACCTCGACTCGCAGCTCGAGCAGGCGATGGACGCGCTGCGGTGCCCGCCGAGCGACACGCCGGTCTCGGTGCTCTCCGGCGGTGAGAAGCGCCGCGTCGCGCTCTGCAAGCTCCTGCTGCAGAAGCCCGACCTCCTGCTGCTCGACGAGCCGACGAACCACCTCGACGCCGAGAGCGTGCTGTGGCTCGAGCAGCACCTCGCCAAGTACGCCGGCGCCGTGCTCGCCGTCACCCACGACCGGTACTTCCTCGACCATGTCGCCGAGTGGATCTGCGAGGTCGACCGGGGGCGCCTGTACCCGTACGAGGGCAACTACTCCACGTACCTCGAGAAGAAGGCCGAGCGGCTCCAGGTCCAGGGCAAGAAGGACGCCAAGCTCCAGAAGCGCCTGAAGGACGAGCTCGAGTGGGTGCGCTCGAACGCCAAGGGCCGCCAGGCCAAGTCGAAGGCCCGCCTCGCGCGGTACGAGGAGATGGCCGCCGAGGCGGAGCGCACGCGGAAGCTCGACTTCGAGGAGATCCAGATCCCCGCCGGTCCGCGCCTCGGCGACATCGTGCTCGAGGCCAAGAAGCTCGAGAAGGGCTTCGGCGACCGCATGCTCATCGACGGGCTCAGCTTCTCGCTGCCGCGCAACGGCATCGTCGGCATCATCGGGCCGAACGGCGTCGGCAAGACCACGCTCTTCAAGAGCATCGTCGGCTTCGAGCCGCTCGACGGCGGCGACCTGAAGATCGGCGAGACGGTCAAGATCTCGTACGTCGACCAGTCGCGCACCGGCATCGACCCGAACAAGACCCTCTGGGAGGTCGTGTCCGACGGGCTCGACTACATCCAGGTCGGCAAGACCGAGGTGCCGAGCCGCGCCTACGTGTCGACGTTCGGCTTCAAGGGCCCGGACCAGCAGAAGCGCGCGGGAGTCCTGTCCGGCGGCGAGCGCAACCGACTGAACCTCGCGCTCACGCTCAAGCAGGGCGGCAACCTGCTGCTGCTCGACGAGCCGACGAACGACCTCGACGTCGAGACGCTGTCGAGCCTCGAGAACGCGCTGCTCGAGTTCCCGGGGTGCGCCGTGGTCATCACCCACGACCGGTGGTTCCTCGACCGCATCGCCACGCACATCCTCGCGTACGAGGGCACCGACGAGAGTCCCGCCGACTGGTACTGGTTCGAAGGCAACTTCGAGGCGTACGAGGCCAACAAGGTCGAGCGGCTCGGACCGGATGCCGCCAAGCCCCACCGCTCCACCTACCGCAAGCTCACGAGGGACTGACGCCATGCGCCTGCACGTGCCGACGCCCCTCCGCTGGAGCGACCTGGACGCGTACGGCCACGTGAACAACGCCCGGATGCTGAGCCTGCTCGAGGAGGCTCGCATCCAGGCGTTCTGGGTGAACGAGGACGGCACCGCCGAGCACGCCGTGGGGGCTTCCACCGCGGTCCTCGACGCGACGCCCGGCTCGGCGACGTTGACGCTCATCGCGCGGCAGGAGGTCGAGTACCTGGCCCCGATCCCGTACCAGCGACTCCCGCTCGACATCGAGCTGTGGATCGGCCGGATGGGCGGCGCGAGCCTCGACGTCTGCTACGAGGTCCACTCGCCCGCGGGGGCGACGCCGCGAACGCTGTACACGCGCGCCGCGACGACCATCGTGCTCGTCGACGCCGCGACGGAGCGTCCGCGTCGGATCACCGACGCGGAGCGCGAGGCGTGGGAGCCGTTCCTCGGCGAACCCATCGCCTTCCGCCGGAGCTGATCCCCACGGTCAGCGGCCGTCGAGGGGATCGTCGCTGAACGATCCCTCCCACACCGCCCGGCTGCCGGCCTCGCCGACGCGGATCGTCGTCCAGATCGCGCCGACGCCGACGCCGACGGACGCGACGACGAGGAGCACGGCGATCGCCGTGCGCCACCCGCCGCGTCGGGCGGCCGTGCGTTCCTGCGACGTCCCGTCATCCCTCGGCGCGGGCGTCCGACGCTCCGCGATCGCGACGCCGGCGACGAGTGCGGCGAGGGCGACGAGTCCGACCACCCAGGGCGTGACGTCCTCGCCCTGTTCCGCGTGCTGCGTGATGAGAGGCGCCTCCGGCACGCGCGAGAGCAGCCATTCGCCGGCCTCCACGGTCGCGAACGTGAGGATGAGGACGAGCACGGCGGCGATGAGCACGGGCAGCCAGAGCACGCGCCGCGCCGACGGCCAGGCGGCGAGCACGATGAGCAGCACCGCGAGCAGCGGCACGCCCACGACCACGACGTGGACGAGCAGGATGTGCAGCGGGAGCCCGGCGACCTGGAGGTCGAGGAGGTCGCTCATCCGGCGATCACGCGGTCGCCGTCGACCGTGACCGGCACCGAGGGCAGTGGCTCGAGCGCCGGCCCCTGCTCGACCGCGCCCGTGGCGGCGTCGAAGATCGATCCGTGGCACGGGCACTCGAACGCGGAACCGGCGGCGGCGACCTGGCAGCCCTGGTGGGTGCAGATCGCGCTGAACGCGACGACCTCGCCTGCCGCGGGCTGGGAGAGCAGGACCGGCTTCCCGTCGATGGTGGCGCCGATGCTCCCGCCCACCGGGATGTCGGACAGTGCCGCGATCTCCTGACCCGAGGCGCCGTCGCCCGAACCGGCGTCGCCGGATCCCGACGCGTCGGTGGACGTCCCGGACGACCCGTCCCCCGAGTCGGCGGCCGGGGCGCATCCGGTCAGGATGAGGGCGCCGGCCGCGACGCCGCCGCTGCCGAGTGCGAGCGCCGTGCGGCGCGAGAGTTCACGTGCGTCGTCCATGTGGTGCCTCCTCGTCGGACCGCGTGGCGCGGCGTGGTGCCATTCTGCGGCAGGTCGGCCACCGTTTCCCGGCACTCGCCGGGATCGTCCAGAATCGCGCCGGCGACGATCCGGCGCTCAGCGACTCAGCCCGAGGTCGGACGCCCGGGCACGCGCACCATGCCCTCCTGGGCGACGCTCGCGACGAGCATGCCGTCGCGCGTGTAGATCCTGCCGAGGGAGAGCCCACGACCGCCGCTCGCCGACGGCGAGTCCATCGTGAACAGCAGCCACTCGTCGACCCTGGCATCGCGGTGCCACCACATCGCGTGGTCCAGGCTCGCGACCTTGAGCCCGGGGGTCGCCCAGGCTACGCCGTGCGCGCGCAGCACCGGCTCGAGGATCGAGTAGTCGCTCGCGTAGGCGAGCGCGGCCCGGTGCAGCCGGGGGTCGTCGGGGAGTCGTCCGTACGCGCGCATCCAGACGGCCTGCTTCGGCACCCGCTCGCCCTCGACGCTGAGGTAGACGGGCGACGGGATGTGCCGCACGTCGAATGCGCGCTCGCTCGACCAGTACCGGGCCACGTCGTGATCGAGGTGGCCGAGGACGTCGGCCGTGGAGGGCAGGCCCTCGGGGTCGGGCAGGTCGTCCGGCATCTCGAGCTGGTGCTCGAGGCCGGCGTCCTCCGTCTGGAACGAGGCGATGAGCGAGAGGATGGGTTCGCCGTGCTGGAACGCCTGCGTGCGGCGCGTCGAGAAGGATCGGCCGTCGTGGATGCGGTCGACCGAGAAGGTGATCGGGTGCTCGACGTCACCGGGGCGGAGGAAGTAGCCGTGCATGGAGTGCAGCGGCCGGTCGTCGGGCACCGTGTTCGTCGCCGCGATGATCGACTGCGCGAGGACCTGCCCGCCGAACACCCGTCCGAGCGGCATCCACTGCGACGGACCCGTGAAGATGTCCTCCGTGGTGCGCGCCTCGGTGTCCGTGAGCTGCAGGGTGCTCAACAGGCCGTCGATCGATCCGCTCATCGTTCCTCCGTCCGGATGCGTCGCCGCACGTCGCCCCGGTCGCCGGCGGGCGCACGGCGAGCGGGGCCGCGGCGCTCCCTCGGTAGTCTAGACAGGCCATGGTCCAGCAATTCACGCTTGCCGACAGCCTGTCGCTCGGCGATCTGCACACCTACCTCCAGCGCGCCGCGCGGGTCGAGGACGGTTCGGTGCGCCTCGTCGCGGCGAACGGCATCCTCGCCGTGTACACCGCCATCCTGTACCCGCGGGGCATCCTCGACGAGAGTCCCACGGTGCTGGGCCTGCGGACGTTCCAGTTGTTCGAGACCGACGACTTCGACGTCGTCGTCCCGATGCGCTCCGTGGTCGAGCGCATCGTGCGGGCTCGCGGCGAGCTCGGGGAGGACGACGAGTCGCGGCCGGTGACGATGACGCGGCCGCCCGAGGTCAACACCGTGACGTGGGCCGGGATCTCGCCGCCGAGGGGCGGATGGCGCCCGCTCGGCGAGACCGATTCGCCGACGCTCGAACGCGCCGCGCGGGCCGGCATCGACGAGGTGGCCGAGACCATCCCGGAGGGCACGGGCGAGCAGCTCGTGCAGCGTGTCCGGGCCGAGATCTGGGGCCGCGGGATCGACGACCTCGAGTACGTGCCCGCGGGCGCCGCGTTCGCGGCGTTCAGCCTCGGATTCCTCGGCGACGACCCGACCTCGATCTTCGAGACCGGTCCCTGGACGCGCCTGAGCTCGCGACGCGGTCACGTGCTCGTGCGCCGCAAGGCCTGGTCCCTCAAGGGATAGCGGCCGCGCCGTCTCACCCGGCGGCGATCGCGCGCCCGGCGGAGCGTCCCGTGAAGAGGCAGCCCCCGAGGAACGTGCCCTCGAGCGCGCGGTATCCGTGCACGCCGCCCCCGCCGAAACCCGCCGCTTCGCCGATCGCGTAGAGGCCGGGAACCGGGGCGCCGTCGGCGCCGAGTGCGCGCGAGTCGAGGTCGGTCTGGATGCCGCCGAGGCTCTTGCGCGTGAGGATGTGCAGCTTCACCGCGATCAGCGGCCCTGCCTTCGGGTCGAGCATGCGGTGCGGCGGCGCCACGCGGATCAGCTTGTCGCCGCGGTAGTTCCGGGCGCCGCGGACCGCCGTGAGCTGCAGGTCCTTCGAGAACTCGTGGTCGACCTCGCGGTCGCGCGCGATCACCTCGCGTTCGACGTTGTCGGCGTCGAGGATCCCGTCGGGGGAGAGGCGGCGCATGCCGTCGAGCAGCTCGGGCAGCGTGTCGGCGACCACGAAGTCGGCGCCGCGCTCCTTGAACGCCTCGACGGGTCCCGGCGCCCCCGACCCGAGGCGCTCGGCGAGCAATCGGAGGTCCTTGTTCGTCAGGTCGGGGTTCTGCTCGCTGCCGGAGAGCGCGAACTCCTTCTCGATGATGCGCTGGGTGAGCACGAACCAGGAGTGGTCGTGGCCGGTCCGCATGAGGTGCTCGAAGGTGCCGAGCGTGTCGAAGCCCGGGAAGAGGGGCGCCGGCAGTCGCTTCCCGGTCGCGTCGAACCACAGCGACGACGGGCCGGGGAGGATCCGGATGCCGTGCGACGGCCACACCGGGTCCCAGTTCGTGATGCCCTCGGTGTAGTGCCACATGCGATCGCCGTTCACCAGGCGCGCGCCCGACGCCTCGGCGATGCCGAGCATGCGCCCGTCGACGTGTGCGGGCACGCCCGAGAGCATGTGCGCGGGCGGGGTGCCGTGCCGTTCGGGCCATGCCTCCCGCACGAGGTCGTGGTTGCCGCCGATCCCGCCCGAGGCGACGACGACGGCGCCCGCGCGGAGCTCGAACTCGCCGACGACCTCCCGGTTGGATGCGACGCCGCGTTCCGCGTCGTCCGGCGCGAGCCGAGCCCCGCGGACCCCGACGACCGCACCATCCTCGACGACGAACTCGTCGACCCGGTGCCGGAAGCGGAGGTCGACGAGCCCCGCAGCCTCGCCGGCGCGCACCCGCGCGACGAACGGCTCCAGCACGCCGGGGCCGGTGCCCCAGGTGATGTGGAATCGAGGCACCGAGTTGCCGTGCCCGATCGCCATGCCGTGCCCGCGCTCGGCCCAGCCCACCACGGGGAAGAACCTCAGGCCCTTGCCCCGGAGCCAGTCGCGCTTCTCACCGGCGGCGAACTCGAGGTACGCCTCGGCCCAGCGGCGGCCCCATTCGTCCTCGTCGCGATCGAAGCCCGCCGAGCCGAGCCAGTCCTGCCGTGCGAGCTCGAGCGAATCGTGCACGCCGAGGCGACGCTGTTCGGGCGAGTCGACCAGGAAGAGTCCGCCGAACGACCACCACGCCTGCCCGCCGAGGTTCGCCTCGGGCTCCTGGTCGACGATCGCGACACGTCGCCCGGCATCGACGAGCTCGGCGGCCGCGACGAGTCCGGAGAGGCCGCCGCCGACGATGACGGCGTCGAACTCCGTGCGCTCGTCGGCGCGGGGGGTCGGGTCGGCCACGGGGACTCCTTCGTCTCGGGCGGTGGGCATCCTCGGGGCGGATGCCGGGGCGGGTCAGTCCTCGAACGTGTTCACCATCGCGAACGCCGCTCGCTGGAGATAGTCCCACAGGGTGGTCTCGAGCACGGGCGGGAGGTCGAGCGTGTCGACCGCCGCGCGCATGTGCGCCAGCCAGCGGTCCCGGGCGTCGGGGTTGACCTTGAACGGCAGGTGGCGCATGCGCAGGCGCGGATGGCCGCGCTGCTCGCCGTACGTGGTGGGGCCGCCCCAGTACTGCTCGAGGAACATCAGCAGGCGCTCCTCGGCCGGCCCGAGGTCCTCCTCGGGGTACATCGGCTTCAGCACCGGGTCGCCCGCGACGCCGCGATAGAACTCGTGGACGAGGCGCGCGAAGGTGTCGTGCCCGCCGACCTGCTCGTAGAAGCTCGGCGAGGGCAGGCTGTCGGGCAGGGTCACGGGGTGTCCTCCGGGTTCTCGGTCTCGACGTCGGTGCGCTCGCCTGGCGCGGTCGCCGTCGCGGTGCCGGCGCTCGCGGTCGCGCCGGCGCCGCCGACGGTCGGCACGCTGCCGGTGCCGGTGACGGTCCGCGCGGCGCGCATGGCGCGCAGCAGGCGCTTGCTCGGCGGCTGCGGGACCACGGGACTGGGCTCGGTGCGCGGCGGCTTCGCGCCCTTGACGCGGGTCACGCCGTCGAAGCCAGACAGCACGACGCTCGACAGGCTCGGCAGCGTGAGGCCCATCTCGTCGGTCGTCGCCTTCAGCCGCACGCGCAGCTCGCGGGCGACGTCGTCCTTCGCGGAGGTGCGCACCTTCATGACGATCCGGATCACCATGGCATCGGCGGAGACCGACTCCAGTCCCCACACCTCCGGCTTCTCGAGGATGCGGGAGCGCCACCTGCCCGCCGCCGCCAGGTCCGTGGCGGTCGCCAGCATCCGCTGCTCGACCTCGTCGATGTCGGCGTCGTAGGGCACCGCCAGGTCGACGATGACCCGCGCCCATCCCTGCGACATGTTCCCGACCCGCGTGATCTCGCCGTTGCGAACGAACCACAGCGTGCCGTTGACGTCGCGGATGCTCGTGACCCGGATCCGGACCTCCTCGACGATGCCCGACGCGTGGCCGAGGTCGACGATGTCGCCGACGCCGAGCTGGTCCTCGACGACCATGAACATGCCGTTCAGGGCATCCTTCACGATGTTCTGCGCACCGAAGCCGAGGCCGGCGCCGATCGCGGCCGAGAGCAGCGTGAACGAGCCCAGGATGTCGGGAGCGAGCACCTGCACGACCAGCAGGACGACGACGATCGCGATCGTCACGTTCACGATGTTCGTGAGCACCGACCCGAGCGTGCGAGTGCGCTGCACGACGCGCACCGCGGCGAGCGGAGAGGCGGCGTTCAACGCCTGCGTGTCGGTCACCGACTGCTTGCGCTTGACGCCCGTGACGACCTGGTTGACCGTCCGGCGGATTACCACGTGGAGGATCCACCGCACGATGAGCGCCACCAGCACGATGATCGCGACCTGGATCACGTTGCCGAGCACCTGCCCGTACCAGGTCTGCCAGAACACGTCGAACTGGACCGAGATGTCGACCTGCTCGGGGTCGGGCTCGTCGAACGGTCGCATGATGATCGAAGTGTATCCGCGCCCGCCCGGGCGCGTGCTGGGCGGGTGGACGGCCCGAGGCCCGCCGCCGCTTCCGGGAGGAGCGAGCGACGGGCCTCGGCGGGATCGTCCGCGGTCAGGCGGTCGTCGCGTCGCGATCGCGTGCGGCGAGCGCTCGATCGAGTTCGCTGAGCTGCTCGGCCACGAGCCGGTGCAGCGGCGCCGGCTCATGGTGCGCCTCGAGCCAGCCGCGCACGTGGGACGCGAGCTCCGGGTCCACGACCGGGGCCGGGAAGAGCCGACGCACGATGAGCGACGCCATCGTGAAGCTCCGCTCCGCCCAGACCCGCTCGAGCAGGCCCAGGTAGTCCTCGGCGGTACCGGCGAGCAGCGCCGGGTCCACGGTCCGCTGCCATCCGTCGGCGATGGCCCGCGCGAGGTCGTTCGACAGCGTCGGGTCGGTCGCCACGCGCCGCCACGCGGCGTCCTTCGACGCCTGGTCGGGTCGCGCGGCTCGCGCGGTCTCGGCGAGCTGGCGGCCCTTGGCCGTGTCGTCGGCGGCGAGCGCCTCGTCGATCTCGTCGGCGGATGCCGCACCCAGCGCGGCGCGCGCGATCGTGATCTCCCAACGGAGGTCGAGGTCGACGTCGAGCCCGGGCAGGCGCGCGTCACCGGTGCGCAGCGCGTCGAGCACGTCGGCGTGGGCCGGCGCGCAGGCGAGTCGGGTGAACGCCTTGACGAACTGCAGCTGCGCATCGGAGCCCTCCGGTGCGAGCTCGGCGAGCGCCCAGACCGCGTCCGCCGCCTCCTCGGAGAGCACGTCGCGGTGGTGGTCCGCGAGGTAGCGGCTCGTCGCGAGCTCGAGCCGGGCGAGCGCGAGCGCGCGCGCGGCGGACTGCGTCTCGTGTCCGATGCACGAGACGACGAGCCGGACGAAGTCGCTCGCGGGCAGCTCCGCGTCGCGCACGGCGTCCCAGGCCGACCCGAGCACGACGGCGCGTGCGACCGGGTCGGCGATCTCGGACAGCCGCTCGCGGGCCGTGCGGAACGACGCGCGGTCGAGTCGGACCTTCGCGTAGGTGAGGTCGTCGTCGTTCACGAGCAGCAGCGCGGGGCGGGGCCGGCCGATGAGCTCGGGCACCTCGGTCTGCGCGCCGTGGACGTCGAGCTCGACGCGGTGCACTCGTTCGAGCCGGCCCTCGACGTCGTCGTAGGACCCGATGGCGACGCGGTGCGGGCGCAGCGTGGGATGGGACGCCGCCGCCGACTGCTCGACCCGGGCCGCCGTGATCAGGCCCGCGTCATCCGTCTCGACCTCGAGGCGAAGGGTGTTCACGCCCGCGGTCTCGAGCCACGCCGCCGACCAGTCGGCCAGCTCGCGGCCGCTCGCGGTCTCGAGCTCCGCGAGGAGGTCGGCGAGGGTCGCGTTGCCGCCGCCGTGGCGCGCGAGGTAGGCGCCGACGCCCTGCTGGAAGGATTCGAGCCCGACCCACGCCACGAGCTGCTTGAGCACGGAGGCGCCCTTGTCGTACGTGATCGCGTCGAAGTTCACCTCGACGTCGCCGATGTCGTCGATGACGGCGACGATCGGGTGGGTCGAGGGGAGCTGGTCCTGCTCGGCGGCGTGCGTCTTCTCATCGCTCGCGAACGTCGCCCATACGTCGGTGAACTCCGTGATGCGCGAGGTCGCGAGGGTCGACGCCCAGGTCGCGAACGACTCGTTCAGCCAGAGGTCGTTCCACCAGCGCATCGTCACCGAGTTGCCGAACCACATGTGGCTGAGCTCGTGCAGCACGACGATGGCGCGCTGCTCGCGGCGGGCGTCCGACACGCGAGAGCGGAACAGGTACCCCTCGTTGAACGTGACCGCGCCGACGTTCTCCATCGCACCCCAGTTGTACTCGGGTACGAAGATCTGGTCGTACTTGCCGTACGGGTAGGGAACCCCGAAGGCGTCCTCGTAGAACGCCAGCCCGTCGCGCACGAGCTCGAACATCACATCGGGTTCGGCGTGCTGCGCGAGCGACGCCCGGGTGAAGAGCCCGAGCGGCACCTCGCGCCCGTCGCGGCTCGACGCGGACGAACGCCACGACGCGTAGGGCCCGGCGATGATCGCGACGATGTAGCTGGAGATCACGGGTCCGGTCTCGAAGGCCCACATCGCGGTCCCGGACGCCGCGGGGTGCGGCTCGGGCGACGGCGCGTTGCTCAGCACGCTCCAGTGATCCGGCGCCGTGATCGTGAACCGCACCGACGCCTTGAGGTCGGGCTGGTCGAAGACGGCGTACACGCGGTTCGCCTCGGCGACGGCGAACTCCGTGTACAGGTACGCCTCGCCGTCGACCGGGTCGACGAAGCGGTGCAGTCCCTCCCCGGTGTTGGTGTACTCGCGGGTCGAGACCACGAGCAGCTCGTTCTCGGCCTCGAGGCCATCGAGTCGGATGCGGTAGCCGTCGGAGACGGACGCCACCTCGAGCGGTCGGCCGTTGAGGACCACCTCGTGCAGCTCCGCGGTCGTCGCCTCGATGAAGGTCGCGGCGCCCGGCGTCGCGGTGAAGCGCACCAGGGTGTCCGAGCGGAACCGGCCGTCCCCGCCGGTCAGGTCGAGCGTCACCTCGTACGCGGGGGAGCCGAGGAGCGCAGCGCGCTCCTCGGCCTCCGCCCGCGTGAGGTCCGGGCGACCCGACATCACGCGGCCTCGGCGTCGCGGGCCTGCGCCGCCAGCGCGCGATCCACGCCCGCGAGGGCCTCGACCACCAGCCGCCGCAGCGCCGCGGGCGCATCCGGGTTCGCGTCGAGCCACGCGCGCGACGCGTCCGCGAGCGCGCGGTTCGCGAGCGTCGACGGGTAGAGGCCCTCCACGAGCTTCTCGGCGATCATGAAGCTGCGCTCGCTCCACACGCGGCCGATCATGCCGAAGTAGCGGTCCACGTAGCCCTCGAGCAGCGCCGGGTCGGCCGCGCGCACGAAGCCGATAGCGGTGTCGCGCACGACCGAGTTCGTCGCGGTGTCGGTGTCGACGATCGACGCCCACGCGCGCTCCTTGGCGGCGGCCGTCGGGATCGCGGCACGTGCCTTGGCCGCGGCCTCGCGACCGGTGACCGTGTCGTCCTCGGCGAGGCGCGCGTCGATGTCGTCGTCGCCGGCCCGGCCGGCCGCGGCGAGCGCGATGAGCAGCTCCCAGCCCAGGTCGGTGTCGACGGCGAGCCCGTCGAGTGCGACGTCGCCCGCGTAGAGGCCCTGCAGGTCCTCCAGGCGCGAGCCGTGCTCGGCGATCGAGGCGAACGCCTTCACGAACTGGAACTGCGCGTCGCTGCCGGGTGCGGCCTGGCTCGCCAGCTCCCAGAAGCCGTCGGCGAGGCGGCGAAGCGCGTCGGCGCGGCGTGCCGGATCGGTGTACGCGCTCGCGGCGAGCACCGAGTTGGCGAGCACGATGCGCAGCGTCGTCGACTCGGTCTCGCTGGCGATGTTGCCGAGGACGAGCGCGAGGTAGTCGCTCGCCCGCGTCTCGGCGTCGCGCGTGGCATCCCACACCGAGCTCCAGACGAGGGCGCGCGCGAGGGGATCCTCGATCTCCGAGAGGTTCGCGAGGGCCACGCCGTGCGACGCGGCGTCGAGGCGGATCTTGGCGTAGGCCAGGTCCTCGTCGTTCAGCAGCACCAGGTCGGGCCGGTCGAGGCCGACCACTTCGGCCACGTCGGTGCGCTCGCCCGCGACGTCGAGCTCCACTCGGTGGTCGCGCACGAGCTTGCCGCCGGTGAGGTTGTAGAAGCCGATCGCGAGGCGGTGCGGGCGCAGCGTGGGGTACTCCTCGATGGCCGACTGGAGCACGGCGAACGAGGTGATCCGGCCGTCGTGGTCGGTCTCGATCTCGGGTCGCAGGGTGTTCACGCCCGCGGTCTCGAGCCAGAGCGCGCCCCAGTCCGAGAGGTCTCGCCCGCTGGAGGCCTCGAGCTCGACGAGCAGGTCTGCGAGCGTCGTGTTGCCGAAGGCGTGCTTCCGGAAGTACGCGGAGACGCCCGCGAAGAACTCGTCGACCCCGACCCACGCGACCAGCTGCTTCAGCACCGACCCGCCCTTGGCGTAGGTGATGCCGTCGAAGTTCACCTGCACGTCCTCGAGGTCGCGGATCTCCGCGACGATCGGGTGCGTCGAGGGGAGCTGGTCCTGGCGGTACGCCCAGCTCTTCTCCATCGCGTTGAAGGTCGTCCAGGCGCCCTCCCACTCGGTCGCCTCGGCGGTCGCGATCGTCGACGCCCATTCGGCGAACGACTCGTTCAGCCAGAGGTCGTTCCACCACTTCATGGTGACCAGGTCGCCGAACCACATGTGGGCGAGCTCGTGCAGGATCGTCACGACGCGCCGCTCCCGGATGGCGTCGGTCACCTTCGAGCGGAACACGTACACCTCGGTGAAGGTGACCGCGCCCGCGTTCTCCATCGCGCCCGCGTTGTACTCCGGCACGAAGAGCTGGTCGTACTTGGCGAAGGGGTAGGGCACGCCGAACTTGCGCTCGAAGTACTCGAAGCCCTGCTTGGTCTTCTCGAACACGTAGTCCGCGTCGAGGTACTCCGAGAGGCTCTTCCGGGCGAACACCCCGAGCGGGATGACGCGGCCGTCGGCGCTCGTGAGCTCGTCCCGCACGACGTCGTACGGTCCGGCGACCATCGCGGTGATGTAGCTCGAGATCCGCGGGGTCGGCTCGAACGCCCACGTCTTCGCGCCGTCGTGCGCGTCGACGGGGTCGGGCGTCGGCGAGTTCGACACCACCTGCCAGTGCGCCGGCGCGGTCACGGTGAAGCGGAAGGCGGCCTTCAGGTCGGGCTGCTCGAACACCGCGTACATGCGGCGCGAGTCGGGCACCTCGAACTGGGTGTACAGGTACACCTCGTCGTCGACCGGGTCCACGAAGCGGTGCAGGCCCTCGCCGGTGTGCATGTAGCGGCCATCGGAGACGACCGTGAGCTCGTTCTCGTCGTCGAGGTCGGGCAGCTGGATCCGCACGCCGTCGCTGACCTCGGCCGGGTCCAGCTCGCGACCGTTGAGCGTGATCGAGTGCACGGCCGCGGTGATCGCGTCGATGAAGGTCGACGCGCCCTTCCGGGCCGTGAAGCGGACCGTCGTCTCGGAGCGGAACACCTCCGGACCGGTCGTCACGTCCAGGCGGACGTCGTAGTCGTGCACCGTGACGAGCGCGGCGCGCTCCTCGGCCTCGATGCGGGTGAGGTTCTCTCCAGGCACTCAGGTCTCCATCTGCGTCGAACGGAAGCGTCGCACCGGCGTTCGTGGCGCGGCACAACCCGATCAGCCTAGTCGCGCGGCCTCCGAGACGGCAGGTCGATGACGTCTCCCTAGACTTGGCCCATGCGCATCCACATCGCGACCGATCACGCCGGCCTCGAGTTCAGCCGGACGCTGCAGGCGCACCTCGTCAACGGCGGCCACGAGGTCGTCGACCACGGCCCTGCGGACTACGACCCGGTCGACGACTACCCGGCCTTCTGCATCAACGCCGCGCTCGCCGTGGCCCGCGACCAGGCCGCGGGCGTCCGCACCCTCGGCGTCGTGTTCGGCGGCTCCGGCAACGGCGAGCAGATCGCCGCGAACAAGGTCGAGGGCATCCGCGCCGCGCTGGTGTGGAGCATGGACACGGCCCTGCTCGCCCGCCAGCACAACGACGCCAACGTCATCTCGATCGGCGCCCGCCAGCACACCGTCGAGGAGGCGATCCGCTACATCGACGCCTTCATCGCCGAGCCGTTCTCGGGTGACGAGCGCCACGTGCGCCGCATCGGCCAGCTCGCCGAGTACGAGCGCACCGGCGACATCGCGGGCAAGGGCGTCGACGTCGAGGGCTCGACGGGCCGCGTCGTCGAGGCGCCTGCGGAGTAGCGCGTGCCCGAGGGCCACTCCGTCCACCGCATCACCCGGCAGTTCGAGCGCAACTTCGTCGGCCGCACCGTGCGCGCCTCGAGCCCGCAGGGACGGTTCGCCGAGGGCGCTGCCGACCTCGACGGGCGCCGGATGGTCGATGCCCGCGCCGTCGGCAAGCAGATGTTCCTCGGCTTCGAGGGCGACCGCTGGCTGCGCGTGCACCTCGGCATGTACGGCGCGTGGGACTTCGCGGGCGACATCCTGATGGACGCGACGATCGCGTCGGCGAACGGGCGGATGGGGCAGACGAACCAGAAGGGCACCTTCCTCGACGGACCGAACCCGGACGCGGTCGTGTTCGACTCCGCCGGTGAGAACTCGCTGACCTCGATCGGCGCGCCGCGGCGAACGCGGCTGCGGATGTCGGAGTCGGAGAAGGAGGGCGACGGGCTCGAGTCCTTCCCGCCCGACCCGATCGGCCAGGTCCGCGTCCGCCTGCTCACCGACACGGTCGTCGCCGACCTGCGCGGTCCCACCGCGTGCGAGGTGCTCGACCCTGCACAGGTCGAGGCGATCGTGGCCCGTCTCGGTCCCGACCCCCTGCTCGAGGACGGCCCGGAGGCCGAGGAGCGGTTCACGACCGTCGTGCGGCGCAAGCCGACCCCGATCGGCCTCCTGCTGATGGACCAGAACGTCGTGTCCGGCATCGGCAACGTCTACCGCGCCGAGCTCCTGTTCCGGGCCCGGCTGAACCCCCACACGCCGGGTCGGCTCGTTCCCGAGGAGACCGTTCGCGAGCTCTGGCGCGACTGGTCGCGCCTGCTGCGCATCGGGGTCGAGACCGGCCAGATGATGACGATGGACGGCCTCGAGGGCGAGGAGTGGGCGAAGGCCATGGCGAACCGCGAGGACCGGCACTGGGTGTACAAGCGCGAGGGGCTGCCGTGCCGGGTGTGCGGGACGAACATCGTGCTCGAGGAGATGGGCGCCCGGAAGCTGTACTGGTGCCCGGTCGACCAGGCATGACGGCTGCGCACGGCTCCGGCGCCCCAGGCACCACGGTGCTCGCCGGGGGTCGCCTGCCCGGCGCGGCAGCGCCGGTCGACGTCCACGTCGTCGACGGCGTCGTCCGGCGGGTGGCCCCGGCCGGAGCCGCGTGCGCCGACCGCGGCCACGATCGCATCGAGCTCGGCGGGCGCTGGATCGTGCCCGGACTGTGGGACCGTCACGTGCACCTCTCGCAGTGGGCGATGGTCTCGCGCCGCCTCGACGTCGGCGGCGCCGGCTCGGCCGCCGAGGTGGTCGCGCTCGTCGCGTCGGCCGTCGCCCGGGGGGAGCGGGAGGTGGTCGGCTTCGGCTACCGCGACGGGCTGTGGCCGGATGCGCCGACGCTCGACGGGCTCGATGCGGTGTCCGGCGACGTGCCCGTCGTGCTCGTCGCGGCCGACCTGCACGCCTGCTGGGTCAACCGCGCCGCCGCCCGCCGCCACGGCGCGCTCGACGCCGCGGGGGAGTCGGGCGTGCTCCGCGAGGACGACTGCTTCCGGCTCGTGCGCGAGCTCGACGACCTCCCCGACGACGTGCTCGACACGTGGGTCGACGAGGCGTCCCGGCGGGCGGCGGCCCGCGGCGTCGTCGGCGTCGTCGACCTCGAGATGCGCTGGAACCGCGACGACTGGGCGCGTCGCGCGGCCCGCGGGGCCGATGCCCTGCGCGTGCGGTTCGGCGTGTACACGCGCGACCTCGACCGGGCCGCGGCCGCGGGCCTGCGGAGCGGCGACCCGGTCGAGGGCACGCACGGGCTCGTGCGGGTCGGGCCGTACAAGGTCATCACCGACGGGTCGCTCAACACCCGCACGGCGTGGTGCGTCGACGCCTACCCCGGTCTCGGGGCCGACGCCCACCCCACGGGCGTCGTGAACGTGCCCTTCGACGAGCTCGTCGCGCACCTGCGGCACGCCGAGCGGATCGGTCTCGACCCGGCCGTGCACGCGATCGGCGACCGTGCGAACGAGGACGCGCTGGACGCGCTCGCCGCGGTGCGCCCGCGGGGATGGTCCGGGCGCGCCTCGATCGAGCATGCGCAGCTGCTCCGCCGCGAGGACGTCCGCCGCTTCGCGGGGCTCGGGGTCGTCGCGAGCGTGCAGCCCGAGCATGCGATGGACGACCGCGACGTCGCCGACCTGTACTGGGCCGGCCGCACCGACCGCGCGTTCATGCTGCGCGAGCTCGCCGCCGCCGGCGTCGAGCTCGCGCTCGGATCCGACGCGCCCGTCGCCCCGCTCGACCCGTGGGTCGCGATCGCCGCCGCAGTCGGTCGCACGCGCGACGACCGCGCACCGTGGCACCCCGAGCAGTCCATCGACGCCGGGCTCGCGCTCGCCGCGTCGACCGACGGCGCGGGAGCCGTGGTGCGGGAGGGCATGACCGCCGACCTCGCCGTGATCGAATCCGATCCGCTCGTCGCGTCGGTCGGCGAACTCCGGCGGATGCCCGTGGCGCTCACCGTCCTCGCCGGCCGGGTCACGCACCGCGCCCTCTGATCCGACCGATCGGATCCGGACGGCGCCCGCCGTGACGGGGGCCAACCCCCGTACCCATCCGGGTGGCGGTCGGCTGGGGGCCGCCGACCCGGTGCGAGAGGCTCGAGCCACGATCCGGCGGCCTGCCTCGGCGACCGCGGAGCCGATGCGTCCCGTCGCCCGAGCCGAGGCGTCGTGCGACGATGACCGGGAGGACCCACGACCATGACCACCAGTACCGATCCGCACCCGGCCGCTCGCGTCACCGCCGGCGAGCCGACGCGAGCCGCCCGGGCGAGCGAAGGGGCCGCCGACGGAGTCACCCGCGCACGCCGTCGCGGGTACGGCGGGCTGTGGGCGGACGTGCCCCGCGAACTCGGGTACCTCCTCCTGGGATTCCCGGTCGCACTCGTCGCGTTCGTCACGCTCGTGACGCTCTTCTCGACGGGCGCGAGCCTGCTCGTGATCGTCGTCGGCATCGTGATCATCGCGGCCGCGCTCTACACCGCGCGCGGCTTCGGCACCTTCGAGCTCGTCCGCCTCGAGTGGGCGGGGCGGCCGTCCATCCGTCGTCCTCGATGGGATGCCGCGGGGCCCGCGGGCGACGGTCCCTGGCGCGCGTTCTTCGCGCCATTCGTCGACGGCCACTACTGGCTGTACCTGCTGCACGGCATGGTCGTGGCGCCGATCGTCGCGCTCGTGAGCTGGACCTTCGCGATCGTGTGGATCTCGATCGCGCTCGGTGGGCTGACGTTCTGGATCTGGGCCGTGTTCCTGCCCGACCAGGCCGGGGACACCTGGCCGGTCGAATGGGTCCTCGACCGGGTCTGGCCGGGCGGTTCCGCCGCCGTCGCACTCGACCCGCTCGCGATCGAGGCGGTCGCGCAGTTCCTGCTCGGCGCCGTGTTCCTGCTCACTCTCCCGTATGTGACGACGGGCTTCACGCGGCTCCACGGGGCGATCGGGCGCGGCATGCTGGGCGCGTGGCGATCGGAGGCGCTCGAGCGCCAGGTCGAGCAGCTCGCCGCATCGCGCGGCGCCGCCGTGCAGGCCGAGGACACCGCGCTGCGACGCCTCGAGCGCGACATCCACGACGGCCCGCAGCAGCGGCTCGTGCGCCTGCAGATGGATCTCGCGGCGATCGAGCGCAAGCTGGAGGCCGACCCGGACGCCGCACGCGAACTGCTCGGCGAAGCGCGCGACCAGGCGCGGGACACGCTGGACGAGCTGCGCGCCCTCTCGCGGGGGTTCGCCCCGCCGCTGCTCCAGGACCGCGGGCTCGCGAGCGCCCTGGAGTCGCTGGCCGGTCGCAGTCCGGTGCCGGTCTCGCTCGAGCTCCTGCTGCCGACGGATGCCGCCCTGCCCGCGGCGATCGAGCGGAACGCCTACTTCATCGCCGCCGAGCTGCTGACCAATGCCGTCAAGCACTCGGGCGCGAGCGCCGTCCGCCTCCGGCTCGCCACGCGCGACACGGGAGCCACGGGTCACTGGCTCGACCTCTGGGTCACCGACAACGGACGGGGGGGAGCGGTCGCCGTCCCGGCGCACGGGCTCGACGGACTCGACGAGCGGGTCCGCGGCCTCGGAGGGGTGCTGATCATCGACAGCCCCGTCGGCGGGCCGACCGTGATCGGCGCCCACTTCCCGTACGTGCCGGCGCGGCCGTCGCCGACCGTCACGGACGCATACGGCGCGATCGCCGCGCCGGGGGATGGTGCGCCGTCGACGGAGTCGCCCGCGGGGAGCGGCCCGATCGACCCGGCGGGCGCTCGCTAGGGTTGGCCTCGATGATCGACCGTCCCGCTGCCGTCCGCGTCGTGCTCGCCGAGGACTCGATGCTGCTCCGTGAGGGCCTCGTCCGGCTGTTCGACGAAGCCGGCTTCGAGACCGTCGGCGCCTACGGCGACGCCGAGGCCCTGCTCGCGGACCTCGATCGTGCGGCGCCGGACGTCGCGGTGCTCGACGTCCGCATGCCGCCGACGTTCCGCGACGAGGGCGTGCGTGCGGCCATCGAGCTGCGACATCGACGGCCCGCGCTCGGGGTGCTCCTGCTGAGCCAGTACGTCGAGGGCACGTACGCGCAGGAGCTGCTCTCGTCCGCCGACGGCGGCATGGGCTACCTCCTGAAGGATCGCGTCGCGTCGCTCGACGACCTGCAGGACGCCGTGCTGCGCGTACACGACGGCGGCACGGTGCTCGACCCGCAGGTGGTGCGCGAGCTGCTCGCTCGCCGCGGCGATCCGCTCGCGTCCCTCACCCCGCGCGAGCGGGAGGTGCTCGAGCTGATGGCGGAGGGGCGCACCAACGCGGGCATCGCCGCCCAGCTGTTCATCGGCGTCGGCGCCGTGGAGAAGAACGTCACCTCGATCTTCCAGAAGCTCGGCCTCGAGGACTCGGGCACGGACCATCGCCGGGTGCTCGCGGTGCTCGCCTGGCTGCGGCGCTGACGAGCGTCGACAGCTCGTCGACCCCTCGTCGACCCGCCCCTGCCTGCGATCAGGTCGCCGTCGTCCTGCGCAGCGGAGCGTGCACGCGGAAGACGTCCACGTACGTCCGGTACCCCTCGATGAACCACAGGACCATCGAGCCGATCGCCAGGACGGCGCCGATGACCACCGCCACCCAGGCCGGACCGCCGAGGGCGAGCGTGGTCCCTCCCGCGAAGAGCCCGATGACGGCGGCCTCGACCACCGAGATGACCATCGCGGAACTGGCGAGGATCTGCCCGGGTCGCCGGCCGAACGCGTAGTAGGTGCGCTGCATGCCCGGCTCGTCGTCGTTCGCCGAGGAGAGCAGGTACGGCTCGAGACCGGGGTCGAGGTCGAGGTACGCCCCGCGCAGCCGGTTCATCGCGATCACGTACATCAGGTCGTCCAGCGACGCGTTGAACACCCGTCGCTGGGTGATCAGGCCGAGCAGCGCCAGCAGCAGCAGGACGCCGAGCGCGGCGATGCCGAACCACCCGCGGAAGGACGTCGCATTGCCCAGCACGCCGAGCGTCACGAGGCCCGCCGAAACGAGCGTCAGGAAGATGGCGATGCGGGTCAGCACCTCGCTCTGCGTGGTGCTGCGCGACGCGAGCAGGCTCCAGTGCTCCGTCGCGAGCATCTGCGCGCGGAGCGAGCGCTGCGCGTCGGTCAGGCCGCTCGCCGATGCATCGTCGGCGAGCGGGGACGGCTCGGGCCCGGGAGCTTCCGCCATGACGGCATTCTGCACCCGGGCCCGGTCGGCCGCACCTCACGGCGCGGCGCAGGCGGGACTCGGCCCGCCGAGGTCACTTCACGCTGACGTGCGCCGCGAGGAACCAGCGGTCCTTGTCGAGCCCCTGCCGGATCGCGATCGCGACGTCCTGGCTCGCGGGGTCGAGCTCTTCGAGGCCCGAGATCGCCGCGTTCACCTTCTCGGTCGCGACGTCGATCTGCGCGACGACGTCGGCGATCGTCTCGTCGGACTGCTTGAACCCGGCGGCCGGGTTCACGGCGCCGCTCTCGGAGGCGATCGTCGCGAGCCGCGCGTCGATCGGCAGCCCGAGGGCCACGACCCGCTCCGCAGCGAGGTCGGCCCACTCCTGGGCGTGGTCGACGACCGTGTCGAGGAACTCGTGCACCTCGAGGAAGTCGCGACCGCGCACGTTCCAGTGCGCCTGCTTGCCGTTCACGGCGAGCGCGGTGAGCTCGTGCACGACGGGCGTGAAGAACTGGGAGACGCCCGAGGCGACCTCGGGGTCGGCGCCGCTCATCGGGGCGGTCGGCTTCGCGGAAGTCTTCGAGTCGGTCATGTGGTTGATCCCCTTCCACTCGTGACGTACGGGTGCCACGCTACGACCAACCGCAGGGGGCGCCGCGGGATTCCCGTCGGACTCGCAGGGGCTTGACAGGGCGGATGTCGCCGCCGCCGTCCCGGAGAGAAGGGGCCGAAGGTCCCCGTCCCGGTCGGCGGCCGTTTCGTAGCGTCGCAGGTGTCCGATGCACCGACCGAGGGGAACCCCGCCATGTCAGATTCCACCGCCACCGTCGCCCTCACCCGGGGTCAGGGCCGAGCCATCCGCGTCATCGCCTGGCTGGGCATCATCGGCGGGATCCTCCTGATCATCGTCGGGATCGTCGCGTGGGTCGGCGTCTCGACGCAGCTGCGCGCCGAGAACATCACGATCCCCGAGGACGCCTCCGCGATGCAGGGCCAGCAGGTCGCGGGCCCCATCTCCGCGTTCGTCCAGGCCGACATCATCAACACCCACGCGCTCGAGGCCTCCGACGGCGCGACCTACGCCGAACTCGACCGCGAGGATCCGACGCGACAGACCGTCATGACCGCCTCGTTCCTGCGCGCATCGCTGTTCACGTCGGTCGTGTCGTACGGGGTGGCCCTCTTCGCCGCGGGCGTCGGCGTGCTCTTCCTGCTCTTCGGCCTCGCGTTGAACTTCCTCGTCCCGACGCGGGCACCCTCGACGGTCACGTCGGACTGACGAAGCGGGTCGGTGCGGCGGATGTCGCGCCCGATCGCCGGGGCGGGGAACGTTCCGGATCGACCGGATGACATGGAGGGGATGACGGGAATCGAACCCGCACCATCAGTTTGGAAGACTGAGGCTCTACCATTGAGCTACATCCCCAGCGCCCGCTCGGGCACTGCAACATCGTACACGTGAGAGTGGTCCCTCGCGTGCATGGCGGGTGGCGGGCGCGTCCCGGCGTGGGACGCCGATCCACGCCCTAGCGGAGCGACGCGACCGAGTGGATGGCGCCTCGGGCCAGCCGCAGCTGGCGCTCGTAGGTCGCCGCGATCACGACGAGCGCGGCTCCCGCGATGCCGAGCCAGAGCCACCACCAGACTGCGCGGTAGAGCAGGCTGATCCACGGCCAGAGCTGGGCGACCGCGTGCACCAGCAGGACGGACCCCCCGATCACGAAGGGGGCCTGCAGCCGGAGCCGCGCACCCACGAGCACGGCCGCCACCGCGGCGAGGCCGAGCGCGACCAGCCGCCAGAGCGTCGGGTCGACCCAGTCGGCGAGCAGCGCGGGAACGAGCAGGACGGCGAGTCCGACTCCGAGCGTGCCCCAGCTTCCAGCGGAGGGCGACCGTCGCAGCGTCACGGCACCGGCGCAGATCAGGGCGGCGGCGATCGGCACCGTCACGACGTCGAACGGCTCGACGTGCGGGCGCAGCAGCGCCCCCGCGCCGATCGTCGCGGCGAGCGCGATGCTCGTCCACCGAAGCCACGGACCGGCGACCGGTCGCATGCGGCTCGCGATCGCCGTCACGTGCGCGAGCCCGAGCAGGCACAGCAGGACGACGGTGCGGACGAGGGCCTCCGAACCCTCGATGATGGCGACCCCGGTCGGGATCGATGCCGCGGCGATCGACGCGGCGAGCGCGGCCTCGGCGGCTCGCTCGGGCTCGACGCGGTCGCGGACCCAGAGCACCGACGCCGTGGCGCCGATGGCGAGCGCGACGACCGGCCAGAACTCGACGCCGAGCTCCGCCGGCGCACCGACCCCGATGGCGGACCCCCGCACGAGCGCAGCACCGGTGGCGGCCACCCATCCGGTGGCGACCGCGACCGCGCGCACGGGGACGCCGCGTACCAGGTCCGGAGCGAAGGAGCCCGCGAGCACGAGGACGGCGCCGACCGCGACCAGCACCAGCGTCCGGAGGTCGGATGAGCCGGACATCGCGACGCTCGGCAGCACGCCGACCGCGGCCGCGGCGGCGAGCACCGCGGTGCGACCCGTGAGGGTGCCCGGTTCGGCGGGTCGTCGCCACGCCACGACGGCGCCGGAGACGAGGAGTGCGGTCGCGAGCGGCAGCGTGACCCACTCGACCGCGTTGACGGGCCGCTCCGCGATCCAGGCCCACGCGCTGCCGACGACGAGCGCCGGAGTACCCCACGACGCATACCTGGCGGACGAGTCGCCCGCGATCGGGTCGCCCCACAGGGACGCCGTCACGAGCGGCACGGGCGAGAGCACGAGGAGGACGAGCCAGCCGCCCTCGGGGTCCAGACTCCCCGGGCTCATGACGAGCAGGGTCGCGCCGAGGACGACCGCAGTCGCCGCGCTCCACCACCCGCGCGGGGGTCGACCGTGGGGAAGCACGACATGACCGAGCGCCGACGCGAGCAGGGTCGCCACCGCCAGGCCGAGCGCGACCGTGACCGGGCCGACCTCGCCGGCCAGGGAGACCGCGGCCAGCCCGAGGGCGATCGGGGTCGCACCGGCGGCCGCGAGGCGCATGGGCTCGGGCTCCTGCCGCAACCAGGCGATCGCCGCCACGGCCAGCACGCTCGCCGGGATCCAGCCGAAGGTGACCGAACCCGTCGCCGCGACGGCCGATGCGGCGATCACCCCGCCGATCAGGGCCGCGAGGCCGAGCACACCGCGATCGATCCGGCTCATCCTCGGCACCGACGCGAGTGCGCCGAGTGCGAGCGCGGAGACCAGTGCGGCGACGAACGCGGCGTCGGCCCACGGTGGAGCGGGGGAACGCCCGGACGCCACGAGCCAGCCGGGCAGCATCCAGGCGGCGACCGACCCGACGACCGCGGCGACGGCCAGGTGCGCCGCGCCGACGGCGACGGCGAGCCGATCGGGCCAGACCCGACGGGCGAGCAATCGACCTGCCACCGCGAGCCCCAGCACTCCGGGCACGATCCACCACCAGAGCGCCGTCGAGACGGGGGCGACGCCCCAGGCGAGCGCCGCTGCCAGCATGCCGCCGCTCGCGAGCGTCGCCGTGACGCCCCGCGCATCGCGCAGCGACGGCGTCGCCGCGAGCGCGAGCGCCGCGGCCGCGGTCGCGAGGAGCACGAGCGCGGTCCCGAGCAGCGTCGGGGCGAGCACGGCCCCTGCGAGCGCTGCGCCGGTCCAGGCGCCGGCGACGAGCCATCCGAGCACGGCGGCGCGCCGCCGGGCGAACACCATCGCGGAGGCCGCGAGTGCGCCCGAGGCGATGCCGGCCACCGCGGCGGCGGCGACATCGTCGCCGAACGATGTCGTGCGCGGGAGGGCCGCGTCCAGCTCCCAGACGCGGAGGAGCACGGACTGCACGTCGAGTGCGGCGTCCACCGCGACGACCACCGCGGGCAGGAGCGCGCCGAGCCAGACCGCCATCGCCCCGAAGAACGCGGGCGTGACGTCCGACCGGAGCGAGTCGCGTCGTGCGAACGCCGCGGCCATGACGGCGACGCCGCCGGTGATCACCGGAGCCGCCCACACCGCCGTGCTCGCCGGCAGGTCGGCGGAGACCTGCAGGGCGAGCCCGAGCGGCAGGCTCAGGCCCGCGCTGATCGAGGCCAGCGTGCGCCACGGGCTCGGCGCCGGCATCGCGACGAGCATCGTGGTCCACGCCGCCGCGACGGCGAGGAAGCTCCACAGCGAGCCGGCGCCGAGATCGGGGAGGGCCCTGACGGCGGCGACCGAGGCGATCGTCCCGCCTGCGAATCCGATGCAGCGCAGGACCAGCCGCTCCGGCGCGGCGGCGACGAACCGGGAGCCCGCGCCGAGCAGCAGCACCGCCAGTCCGCCGAGCCAGGCGGCGGTCCACGGGTCGTCGCCCGGGACGATCGCGACGGCGGCGACGAACACGCCGATGGGCGCGAGCACGGCGCCCGCCACGGCCGGGACGCGGAGGCCGCCCACGACGCCCCCGAGCGCGAGGACCGTCGCGGTCGCGAGCAGCGCAGCGGCCCAGTACGCGGCGCCGTCGACGGCGGCGGCGCCGAACACGTCGTTGGCGCGGACGATCCCCGCGTCGAGCAGGAGCAGCACGACGCCGACCGCCGACACGCCCTCGGCGGTGCTCGGCAGGTTCCGGACCCGCAGGAGGGCGGAGAGGCCGAGGACCAGCACGCTCGTGACGGCCACCACGATCGAGCGCACCTCGAACGAGGCGACGACGTACGCCACGACGAGGAACACGATCGCGGCCACCGACAGCAGCACGACCCCGAGCACGAGCAGGAACACCTGCACGCCTGAGCGGCGTCGACCGGGGGGCGCGACTGCGGGTGCGGTCGGGGCGATCGGCACGTCGGCGCCGGTCGCCGGCGGTGCGCCCGCCGTGGAGGCCGCGACCGCCGGGCCCGGGAGCGGACCTCCCCGTGGCTCCCGCGCGATCGGTCCGGCGGTCGGCGTCACCCCGCCGTCCGCGCCGGTCGGAGGCGGAGGATCGATCGCGTCGCGCGCGCTCGCCGTCGGCCCGGGGCCGGAGGCCGCGGCGAGCGCGTCCTGCGCCGCGCGCATGCGCGTGATCACCGCCTGGCGCCCGACCTCCGCGTCATGCACCCGCATGCCGGCGGCGAGCAGGTCGGCTGCGTCCGCACCGTCGAGCCGCAGTCCGCACACGTCGCACGCCGGGCGGTGCAGGGCGGCGAAGCACGCCGGACAGCGGGTGGTGTCGATGAGGAGGGCGGGATCGCCGGGCCATCGGCGCAGGTCGTCGGCGGGGTGCGTCGGCGCGGTCATGGGCACACTGTGGCAGGCCCGGAGGCCCCGCGGCTCCGGGACGACCCCGAGCCGGGGTGTCCACAGCCCGGCGCGGACAGGACGGTCGAACCGGCCGGCCACGGCCAACCACGGCTCGTGCAGTAGACTTTCGGGGGTCCATCCGCGCTTCGACGTGTTTCCGCGCGCCGTCGTGCCGGACCGGCGAGTCAAGCCGGCGACTCGGGGCGTAGCTCAGCTTGGCTAGAGCGCCCGCTTTGGGAGCGGGAGGTCGCAGGTTCGAATCCTGTCGCCCCGACGAGTCGCAGCGGCTCGACCACGTACTTCCACCAAACAGGAGAATCTTCCCCATGCCGACCACTTCGGTTGAGAAGCTGAGCCCGACGCGCGCCAAGCTCACCATCTCGGTGACGCCCGAGGAGCTCAAGCCCAGCATCGCCCACGCCTACGAGCACATCGCCGAGCAGATCAACGTCCCCGGCTTCCGCAAGGGCAAGGTGCCCGCTCCCGTCATCGACCAGCGCGTCGGCAAGGCCGCCGTCCTCGAGCACGCGGTGAACGAGGGCCTCGACGGCTTCTACCGCGCCGCCGTGACCGAGCACGAACTGCGCCCGCTCGGCCGTCCCTCGGCCGACATCGTCGAGTGGCCGAACGAGAAGGACTTCTCGGGCGACCTGCTCCTCTCGATCGAGGTCGACGTGCGTCCCGAGATCGAGCTGCCCGACTACGAGGGCCTCGAGGTGACCGTCGACTCGGTCGAGGTCTCGGACGACGAGGTGGCCGAGGAGCTCGACCGCCTGCGCACCCGCTTCGGCACGCTCATCACGGTCGACCGCCCCGCGAAGACCGGTGACTTCGTCACCCTCGACCTCGTCGCGACCATCGACGGCGCCGAGGTCGACACCGCGAGCGGCGTCTCGTACGAGCTCGGCTCCGGCGAGCTGCTCGAGGGCATCGACGAGGCGCTCGACTCCCTGACGGCGGGCGAGACGACGACGTTCGCGTCGAAGCTGCTCGGCGGCGACCACGAGGGCGAGACCGCCGAGATCACCGTGACCGTCGGCGCCGTGAAGGAGCGCGAGCTTCCCGAGGCGAACGACGACTTCGCGCAGATCGCGAGCGAGTTCGACACGCTCGACGAGCTCACCGCGAGCCTGAAGGAGCAGGTCGCCAAGAACAAGTCGTTCGGCCAGGGCACGCAGGCCCGCGACCTCCTCGTCGACAAGCTGCTCGAGCTCGTCGAGGTGCCGATCGCCGACAGCGTCATCGAGGACGAGGTGCACCGTCACCTCGAGTCCGAGGGGCGCCTCGAGGACGACGAGCACCGCGCCGAGGTCACCGAGGCGAGCACGAAGGCCTTCAAGACCCAGATCGTGCTCGACAAGATCGCCGAGGCCGAGAAGGTCCAGGTCAGCCAGGAGGAGCTCACGCAGTACCTCGTGCAGGGCGCCGCGCAGTACGGCATGGATCCGAACGAGTTCGTGCAGATCCTGAGCCAGAACGGCCAGATCCCGGCCATGGTAGGCGAGGTCGCGCGCAACAAGGCGCTCGCGATCGCGCTGGGCAAGGCGAAGGTGGCCGATGCCGACGGCAACGCCGTCGACCTCTCCGAGTTCACCGCGGTCGCCGAGGAGTCGGCCGACGACGCCGCCGAGCCTGCCGCCGCGGAGGCTCCCGCCGACGAGGCGCCCGCCGAGGAGAAGCCGGCGCGCAAGCGTGCGACCAAGAAGGCCGCCGCCGAGGAGGCCCCGGCCGAGGACGCCGCCGCCGAGGAGGCGCCCGCCGAGAAGAAGCCGGCGCGCAAGCGCACCACGAAGAAGGCCGACGCCGAGTAATCGGAACACGCCGTGCAGACGGGGCCGGGCGGTATCGCCCGGCCCCGTCCGCCGTCTCCGGACCGTCCGGTCCGGGCAGGAGGGGTCATGGACGACTGGCAGGAGCGCGTCGATGCGGTCTGGGCCGCCGCACCGGAACTGGGGGAGCGAGCGGTCATCGCCGCGATCGACGCCCTCGCCGCCGAGCTGCCGGACGACGATCCGCGCGGTCCCTTCGAGTCGGCCGGAGCCCGGGACTCGGCGGGACTCGAGGCCGAGGCCGAACCGCGCTACCGCCGCGCGCTCGAGCTCGGGCTGTCCGGGCGGGCCCGCGTCGAGGCGCACATCCAGCTCGCGTCGACGATCCGCAACCTCGGGCGCCCCGCCGAGTCGCTCGCGCTCCTCGACGAGGTCGCGCTCGACGCCGGCGACCTCGCCGATGCGGTGGCGGCGTTCCGAGCGCTCGCGCTCGCGTCGGCGGGCGAGGCGGATGCCGCCGCGGCCGTCGCCCTGATGGCACTCGCTCCGCACCTCACGCAGTACCGTCGCGCCGTCGGCGCCTACGCCCGGCAACTCGTCGCGCCGGAGGAGCACGACGCCGCGGGCGGCGCCTGACGCACCCCGCGCGGCGGCTCCTCCGCCGACGGCGAACAGCCCGGTTCGCGAACGTTGCACCGGATAGATTCGACACAACGAACGCAACGAAACGGAGCGATATCCATGGCCGAACCGACACTGCAGCCCAGTGTGTTCGATCGACTGTTGAAGGACCGCATCATCTGGCTCGGCTCCGAGGTGCGCGACGACAACGCGAACGAGATCGCCGCGAAGCTGCTGCTCCTCGCCGCCGAGGACCCGAAGAAGGACATCTACCTCTACATCAACTCGCCCGGCGGCTCGATCACGGCGGGCATGGCCATCTACGACACCATGCAGTTCGTCCCGAACGACATCGTCACGGTCGGCATCGGCATGGCGGCCTCGATGGGCCAGCTGCTCCTGACCGCGGGCACCAAGGGCAAGCGCTACATCACCCCGAACGCCCGCGTCCTGCTGCACCAGCCGCACGGCGGCTTCGGCGGCACCGCGAGCGACATCCAGACCCAGGCCCAGCTGATCCTCGACATGAAGAAGCGGCTCGCCGAGATCACGGCGGCGCAGACCGGCAAGTCCGTCGAGCAGATCAACGCCGACGGCGACCGCGACCGCTGGTTCAACGCGCAGGAGGCCCTCGAGTACGGCTTCGTCGACCACATCCGCGAGTCGGCGCTCGATGTCTCGGGCGGCGGCGGGACCGACCAGGCTGCGTAGGAAGAGAGAGACAGTGAGCATGAACATCCCCGCCTTCGGCGGCACCGCCTTCTCGGGTGGCCGGCAGGCCCCGGGCTCGCGCTACATCCTGCCGAGCTTCGAGGAGCGCACGGCCTACGGCTACAAGCGCCAGGACCCCTACGCGAAGCTCTTCGAGGACCGCATCATCTTCCTCGGCGTGCAGGTCGACGACGCGTCGGCCGACGACATCATGGCCCAGCTGCTGGTCCTCGAGTCGATGGACCCCGACCGCGACATCATGATGTACATCAACTCGCCCGGCGGCTCGTTCACCGCGATGACGGCGATCTACGACACGATGCAGTACATCCGTCCGCAGATCCAGACCGTCGTGCTCGGCCAGGCCGCCTCGGCCGCCGCGGTGATCGCCGCGGCCGGCACGCCGGGCCGTCGCCTCGCGCTGCCGAACGCCCGCGTCCTCATCCACCAGCCCGCCATGGGCGAGGCGGGACACGGCCAGGCATCCGACATCGAGATCCAGGCAGCCGAGATCCTGCGCATGCGCACCTGGCTGGAGGAGACGCTGTCGAAGCACTCCAACCGCAGCCAGGACGAGGTCAACGCGGACATCGACCGCGACAAGATCCTCTCCGCCGAGGAGGCCCGCGAGTACGGGCTGATCGACCAGGTCCTGTCGTCGCGGAAGACCCTTCCGGCGCTCAGCCGATAGCGCGGGCGCGGAACGAGGGGCGGGCGCGGATGGCGCACCCGCCCCTCGTTCGTGTCGTTTCCGCCAAACCGTGGCGGATCGGCCACACGCGGCGAACGTCGGGCTAGGCTCGGTACAGACCTTGCGCGAGGGAGGAAGCGATGGCACGCATCGGCGAGAGTGCTGACCTGTTGAAGTGCTCCTTCTGCGGGAAGAGCCAGAAGCAGGTCCAGCAGCTCATCGCCGGCCCGGGCGTGTACATCTGCGACGAGTGCGTCGAGCTCTGCAACGAGATCATCGAGGAGCGACTCGCCGAGGCGGGCGAGACCGAGGCCGGCGAGTTCGAGCTGCCGAAGCCGAAGGAGATCTTCTCGTTCCTCGAGGAGTACGTGATCGGCCAGGATGCCGCCAAGCGCGCCCTGGCCGTCGCCGTGTACAACCACTACAAGCGGGTCCGCGCCCGCGCGGCGCTGACCTCGGCCGACCGTGCGCACGACGACGTCGAGATCGCGAAGTCGAACATCCTGCTCATCGGCCCGACCGGCTGCGGGAAGACCTACCTCGCCCAGACGCTCGCGAAGCAGTTGAACGTGCCCTTCGCGGTGGCGGACGCCACGGCCCTCACCGAGGCCGGCTACGTGGGCGAGGACGTCGAGAACATCCTCCTGAAGCTGATCCAGGCCGCCGACTACGACGTCAAGCGCGCCGAGACCGGCATCATCTACATCGACGAGGTCGACAAGATCGCGCGCAAGGCGGAGAACCCCTCCATCACGCGCGACGTGTCCGGCGAGGGCGTGCAGCAGGCCCTCCTGAAGATCCTCGAGGGCACGGTCGCGTCGGTGCCGCCCCAGGGCGGGCGCAAGCACCCGCACCAGGAGTTCATCCAGATCGACACGACCAACGTGCTCTTCATCGTGGCCGGAGCGTTCGCCGGGCTGGAGGAGATCATCTCGTCGCGTTCCGGCAAGCGCGGCATCGGCTTCGGTGCCCCGCTGCACTCCAAGCAGGACGAGGCGGAGCTCTTCGGCGAGGTCCTCCCGGAGGATCTCCACAAGTTCGGCCTGATCCCCGAGTTCATCGGCCGGCTCCCCGTCGTCGCGACCGTCACGCCGCTCGACCGCGACGCCCTCATGGAGATCCTGACGGAGCCGAAGAACGCGCTCGTCAAGCAGTACCAGCGGATGTTCGAGCTCGACGGGGTGCAGCTCGACTTCGAGCACGCGGCGCTCGAGGCGATCGCCGACCTCGCCGTCCTCCGTCAGACGGGCGCGCGCGGTCTCCGGGCCATCCTCGAGGAGGTGCTCGGGCCGATCATGTTCGAGGTGCCCTCGACGACCGGGGTCGCCCGCGTGGTCGTCACCAAGGAGACGGTCATCGACAACGCCGCCCCGACCATCGTGCCGTCGAAGCCTCGTCGGGCCGAGAAGTCGGCCTGAGCGGCTCGGTCCGCCCGCCGCGATCCCCGAAGCTGCCCGTTCAGTCGAAGACCCGGAGCACGTGCCAGTGCGTGCCGTCGTGCCCGACATCGAACACGTGCGACTCGCCGTCGCCGCCCGAGGCCTGGAAGCGCCATCCGCTGATCGCGAGCGGCACCCGGCCGGGCGCCGGCGTCTCGCCGGCGAACGGCAGCCACCAGTCGGCCGGGCCGACCAGCGGCGTCGGCGTGTCGTCGACGCGGTAGCGTCTCGCCCGCCACACCAGTCGCTCGGGGAGTCCTGCGGCGTCGGTCCAGACCTCGACCGGTTCCATCGTCTGCCGCATGCCGACCTCCGAGTCTTCGAACGTATGTTCGAATGCTAGCACCGGGCGGTCGGCGAGGGAACGCCCGGGAGCGGGCGCGGATGCCGGACCGGGCGGTCACGCTCGGGGGTCCGCCGGCGCACGTCGACGAGTTCGCGTCTCCGACCTGGCGGCGTCGCGCCGATCGTGCTCAGGCGAGGTCGTCGTCGCTGCGGGCGCCGAAGACGATCTCGTCCCAGCTCGGCATGGCCGCGCGGCCCTTCTTCGAGCGCGCGGGTTGGCTCGCACCGCCCCAGAGGGCACGGGCCGCGGCGCCGGCGCGCTGCTGCTGCTCATCCGGGTCCGACGCGTCGTCCCGGTGCTCGGGCTCGACCGCCGGGTCGGCCTCGACCGCGGGCGCCGGCAGCGGCTCGGGAGCAGGTCGGTCGGACGTCGGCGCGGCCTCTCGTTCGCCCCGCCGACGGCGCAGCGCCTCCAGGAGGTCGGCGGTCTCGCCGGCGGGCGGTGCAGGCTCGTCGGCGCGCTTGATGGCGGCACGTGCGACCGCCGGACTCGTGATGGTCGTCGCCGCCGGTCGAGCGGCCCCGACCTCGGGCTGCGGTGCCGTGTCCTGGTCGGCGGTCTCGGTCGGGTCGAACGTGAACGCCCCGCTGTCGAAGCGGCTGCCGTCCTGCTCGGTCGCGGAGACGGCGCGCAGGCGCGGGATCATCCCGCCCCGCACCTCGCCGTGGGCCGAGAGCGTCGTCGCATCCGTGTTCTGCGGGTGCAGGGCCTGCTTGCGGGGTTCGAAGGTCCAGCGGGCGTCGTGGTCGATCCCGTCGGCGGTGAACTCGAGCTTGACCATCCAGCCGCGTTCCTGGTCCTTCCAGCTCGCCCATCGCTCGCCGTGCGCGCCGAGCTGGGCCAGGCGCTCGCGGACCATGCTCCCGAACGACGAGGCGTCGTCGGCGTCGGCGTTCTCCGGGACGTGCACCGGGACCGCCAGGGCCGAGGTGACCATGTGTTCGCGCTCCGCGATCACCGGGCCCTCGAAGCGGCGGATGTCGTCGACCGACGCGCCCGTGAGCTCGGCGACCTCCTCGGCCGAGAGTCCGGAGCGGATGTGCGCCTGCACCTCGCGCGGCGAGAGCTTCGGCCCGGACCGCGTCTCCGGCACCGCCTTGCGGATGCGGGACTGCAGCACCTCGTCGATCTCGATCCGGAATCGCGCGCCGTCGTCGGAGGCCGCGATGAGGGCGCCGCTCTCGACCCCGATCACCTTGAGTTCCTGCATGGCGAGAAGCCCTTCCGTGCCCTTGACCTGCGCCCAAGGATGCCACGCCCGCCCCGGGCGGCGCGGGAATACCGCGGGCGTGCCGTCAGTTGTGCATTCCACCGGTTCGGACGGCCGCCGGATGGTTTGCTTACGCACTTGATTTCGTGCAGACTATGGCCGCCGAATCCACGGCAACGGAAAAAGGATGGGAATGGCAACGGATTACGACGCGCCGCGGAAGACCGACGACGACTCCGAGTCGATCGAGGCCATCAAGGAGCGCGTGCCCGACAAGATGTCGGGGAACGTCGACGCCGAAGACGCCGACAACCCGGGCAGCTTCGACCTGGCGGGTGCCGACCTGTCCGACGTCGAGCTCGACGTCGTCGTGCTCCCGCCGCAGGCGGACGAGTTCACCTGCGTGAGCTGCTTCCTCGTGAAGCACCGCTCGCAGATCGACCACGAGACCAAGCTCGGGCCGATCTGCCTGGAGTGCGCGGCCTAGGCCGCCGCTCCATCACCACGAGGCCGTCGCGATCCATTGATCGCGGCGGCCAATTCGTGCGGGTGCCGTGTCGAGACCAGCCAGTAGGGCGCCGGGTCCGCGGCGTCCGTGATCGGCACGCGCACGACGTCCGCGATCCATCCCCGGATGACCAGGAACGCGCGGGCGTCGAGGCCGGTGCCGCGCTCGACCCGGGCGGCATCGCCCGTCGCCGCGGACGCCTCGCCGGTCAGCTCCAGCGGAACCTCGGCGCGGCCCGCGCGAAGGCGGCCCGCTGAGACCTCGATCACCGGCGAGGTCAGCGTCAGCGACCCGGCGACGGCCAGGTAGAGGATGATCCCCGTCGCGATGCCCGCGGGCAGCGACACCGGCGCGAGCACGAGGATGCTCGCGGGGATGAGCAGCAGGCTGGAGAGGTAGATCCAGGGCGTCGGCCAGAGCCGTTCGCGGTAGTCGGGCATGGGAACTATCAGACCAGACTTCTGCACTACCCTCGAACGGTGACCGAATCCGTCGACGTCCTGATCACGGCCGACCGCCTGCCCGCCTACGCCCACCCGGGCGACGCGGGCGCCGACCTCCACGCCGCCGAATCGGTGGTGCTCGAGCCCGGTGAACGGGCCACCGTGGGCACCGGGGTGGCGATTGCGCTGCCCGACGGCTACGTGGCGTTCGTGGTGCCGCGTTCGGGCCTGGCGTTCAAGCACGGCCTGACGATCGTGAACGCCCCGGGCACCGTCGACGCCGGGTACCGAGGCGAGATCAAGGTCGCACTGCTGAACACCGACGCCCGCGAGGCCTACCGCATCGAGGAGGGCGACCGGATCGCCCAGCTCGTCGTGATGCCGGTCGGCCGTGCGCGGTTCGTAGAAGTCGAGAAGCTGCCCGGGAGCCTCCGCGGCGAGGGAGGATTCGGATCGACCGGATTCGGGGCACACCAGTCAGGAGCACACGCGTGAGCGACATCGAGAACATCGACGACATCCCCGCCGACCACCCCAAGTCGGCGCCCCAGGACCGTGCGACGAACGGCCCCCTGGACGAGTCCGAGGCCAACCCCGTGCGTCCGTACGTCGACCTCGGCGGCGTGAAGGTCGTGCCCCGCGAGGGCCTGCACCTCCGCCTCGAGGTCGAGGAGGGCACGAAGCGCGTCGTGGCGGTGGGCCTCGACTTCGCCAACTCCACCCTGCAGGTGCAGCCGTTCGCCGCACCGCGGTCGAGCGGGCTCTGGCACGAGATCCGCACCCAGATCGCCGACCAGATCTCCCGGCAGGGCGGTACCACGCAGGTGCGCGAGGGCACGTTCGGCCCCGAGCTGCTGGCCCAGATCCCGGTCACCACGGCCGAGGGCCAGGCCGGGGGGATGCGCCTCGCCCGCTTCATCGGCGTCGACGGCCCGCGCTGGTTCCTGCGCGGCGTCATCGCCGGCGAGGCGGCGACGGATCCGACGGCTGCGGCGAAGGTCGAGGAGCTCTTCCGGTCGATCGTCGTCGTGCGCGGCACCACCCCGATGCCGCCGCGCGACCTCATCCCGCTCCGGATGCCGGCGTCGCAGGGCGGTCAGCCCGCGTGAGCGGGGACGAGCCCGCCCGGAGCGAGCCCGCCCGGAGCGAGCCCGCCCGGAGCGAGCCCGACCCGCACGGCGAGTCGGTTCCGGAGTCGGCGCCGGCGGCGGGGGAGTCCGACGAGGCGACGGCCGAGTTCGGCCGTCAGATCGCCGCTGCCGCCGAGCGTTCGGGACTCGGGCGCATCGCGCGCGACGAGACGCTCACGCCCGGCGACCTGCTCGGCGCGCTCGGCGGCATCCGCGGCATGGCCGAGGCGATCCTGCCGGGCCTGGTCTTTCTCGTCGTCTTCACGTTCACGCGCGAACTCGGCTGGGCCCTCGCGGCCTCGGTCGGCCTCGCCGTGGTCTTCACGTTGGCGAGGCTGGTCACGCGCAGCCAGCCCACGCAGGCGATCGCCGGGCTCGTCGGCGTCGGCGCCTCGGCGGCGCTGTCGCTGTGGACCGGGCGCGCCGAGGACAACTACGTCATCGGCTTCTACACGAACGCGGCCTACGCGGTCGGGATCATCGTGTCGCTGCTCGTGCGCTGGCCACTCGTGGGCATCATCGTCGGATTCCTGATGGGCGATGGCACGGCCTGGCGCCAGCGCCGCCGCACCTATCGCGCGATGCAGCTGCTGACCCTGGTGTGGCTCGGCATGTTCGTCGGGCGGCTCGTGGTCCAGGTCCCGTTCTACTTCGCGGGCAACGTGGAGGCGCTCGGCGCGACGCGGCTGCTCATGGGCGTACCGCTCTACGCGCTGCTGCTCGTGTTCTCGTGGCTGGTGGTACGCGCCGTGTACCCGGCCAAGCGCACCGACGGGTGATACAGTTATCTCGACATCAAGATAAATCCCGGGTGCCGGCACATCCTGTCGGCGCGTGACGCGGTTGGGCTAGCCTTGCTGGGGCGGCTCCCGGAGCACGACGCCGGGGACGCCGCGAACGGCCGCGACGGCGGCATCCGCGAAGGAGAGGACATCGTGTCTGCAGTGAACAGTTTCGGGGCGAAGGACACGCTCCACGTCGGGGATGAGTCCTACGAGATCTACCGGATCGACACGGTCGCCGGTCACGAGAAGCTCCCGTTCAGCCTGAAGGTGCTCCTCGAGAACCTGCTGCGCACCGAGGACGGTGCGAACGTCACGAAGGAGCAGATCGAGGCGCTCGGATCCTGGGTGCCGACCGACGAGCCCAACACGGAGATCCAGTTCACGCCGGCGCGCGTGGTGATGCAGGACTTCACCGGCGTGCCCTGCATCGTCGACCTCGCGACCATGCGCGAGGCGGTCGTGGCGCTCGGCGGCGACCCGAACAAGATCAACCCGCTCTCGCCGGCCGAGATGGTCATCGACCACTCCGTGATCGCCGACCTCTTCGGCACCGAGAACGCCCTCGAGCGCAACGTCGAGATCGAGTACGAGCGCAACGGCGAGCGCTACCAGTTCCTGCGCTGGGGCCAGACCGCGTTCGACGACTTCAAGGTCGTCCCGCCGGGCACGGGCATCGTGCACCAGGTCAACATCGAGCACCTCGCGAAGGTCATCTACCACCGCACGGTGTCCACCGACGGAGGCGACGGCGTGACTCGCGCCTACCCCGACACCTGCGTCGGCACCGACTCGCACACGACGATGGTCAACGGTCTCGGCGTGCTCGGCTGGGGCGTCGGCGGCATCGAGGCCGAGGCGGCCATGCTGGGCCAGCCCGTGTCGATGCTCATCCCGAAGGTCGTCGGCTTCAAGCTCTCCGGCGCCATCCCCGCGGGCGTGACCGCGACCGACGTGGTCCTCACGATCACCGACATGCTCCGCAAGCACGGGGTCGTCGGCAAGTTCGTCGAGTTCTACGGCTCGGGCGTGGCATCCGTGCCGCTGGCCAACCGCGCCACCATCGGCAACATGAGCCCGGAGTTCGGCTCGACCGCCGCCATGTTCCCGATCGACGACGTCACGATCGACTACCTGCGTCTCACCGGGCGCAGCGAGGAGCAGCTCGCCCTCGTCGAGGCGTACGCCAAGGAGCAGAAGCTCTGGCACGACGCCGACAACGAGCCCGTCTACTCCGAGTACCTCGAGCTCGACCTCGCGACCGTCGTCCCGTCGATCGCCGGCCCGAAGCGCCCGCAGGACCGCATCGTGCTCTCCGAGGCGAAGTCGCAGTTCGAGCAGGACCTCACGAACTACGCCGACGTCGAGCACGACCTCGTCGACCTCGAGGTCGCCGAGTCGTTCCCGGCCTCCGACCCGCCCGGCAACTCGCCGGAGGACGAGCACAGCCACCACGTCCACCACCACCGCAGCCACGCTCCGGCGACCGCGTCGAAGCCCACCAAGGTGCAGGCGGCGGACGGCACGGACTACACGCTCGACCACGGTGCCGTGACGATCGCCGCGATCACCTCGTGCACCAACACGTCGAACCCGTCCGTCATGCTCGCCGCAGGCCTCCTCGCCCGCAACGCGGTGAACAAGGGCCTCAAGGCGAAGCCGTGGGTCAAGACGACGCTCGCCCCCGGGTCGAAGGTCGTCACCGACTACTACGAGAAGTCCGGCCTCACGAAGGACCTCGAGGACCTCGGGTTCTACACGGTCGGCTACGGCTGCACCACCTGCATCGGCAACTCGGGGCCCCTGATCGAGGAGGTCTCGGCCGCGGTCCAGCAGAACGACCTCGCCGTGACGGCCGTCCTCTCGGGCAACCGCAACTTCGAGGGTCGCATCAACCCCGACGTCAAGATGAACTACCTCGCGAGCCCGCCGCTCGTGATCGCGTACTCGCTCGCCGGCACGATGAACTTCGACTTCGAGTCCGACCCGCTCGGCACCGACGGCGACGGCAACGAGGTCTACCTGAAGGACATCTGGCCCGACGCCTCCGAGGTCCAGGCCACGATCGACGCGTCGATCGACAAGGACATGTTCGACAAGCAGTACTCGAGCGTCTTCGAGGGCGACGAGCGCTGGAGGACCCTGCCCACGCCGAGCGGTGCGACCTTCGAGTGGAGCCCCGAGTCGACCTACGTGCGCAAGCCCCCGTACTTCGAGGGCATGACGCTCGAGACGACCCCGGTCTCCGACATCTCAGGCGCACGCGTCCTGGCCAAGCTCGGCGACTCGGTCACGACCGACCACATCTCGCCGGCCGGCTCGATCAAGGCGGACAGCCCCGCGGGCCAGTACCTCACCGAGCACGGCGTGGACCGCAAGGACTTCAACTCCTACGGCTCGCGTCGCGGCAACCACGAGGTCATGATCCGCGGCACGTTCGCGAACATCCGCCTGAAGAACCAGTTGCTCGACGGCGTCGAGGGCGGGTACACCCGCGACTTCACGCAGGAGGGCGGCCCGCAGTCGTTCATCTACGACGCGTCGATGAACTACCAGGCGCAGGCCACCCCGCTCGTGGTCCTCGGGGGCAAGGAGTACGGCTCGGGCTCCAGCCGCGACTGGGCGGCGAAGGGCACGAACCTGCTCGGCGTCAAGGCCGTCATCACCGAGAGCTTCGAGCGCATCCACCGCTCGAACCTCATCGGCATGGGCGTCGTGCCGCTGCAGTTCCCGGCGGGCGAGTCGGCCGACTCGCTCGGGCTCGACGGCACGGAGGTCATCTCGATCTCCGGACTCGAGCAGCTGAACGAGGGAACGACGCCGAAGACGGTGCACGTCGTCGCCGAGCCCAGCGAGTTCTCGCCCGAGGGCGCGCAGACGGTGGAGTTCGACGCCGTGGTCCGCATCGACACCCCCGGTGAGGCGGACTACTACCGCAACGGCGGCATCCTGCAGTACGTGCTGCGCAGCCTGGTCTGACGTCGGCACGCGTCGGGGGCGGCGAGCTTCGGCTCACCGCCCCCGACCTCTTCCCGGGCTCACAGGCCGCCCGGCGTACACTCGAACGAAACCCGGGCGCGCACCGCGCCCCACGCACCCGGAGGCACGACGCATGAGGCTGCTCGACACGATCCGCGGACCGCGCGACCTCGATGCGCTCTCCGACGACCAGCTCGACGCGCTCGCCCGAGAGATCCGCGAGGTGCTCGTCGCCGAGGTGTCGAAGACCGGCGGTCATCTCGGGCCCAACCTCGGCGTGGTCGAGCTCACGCTCGCGATCCACCGCGTCTTCGACTCGCCCCGCGACCCGATCATCTTCGACACCGGTCACCAGTCGTACGTGCACAAGCTCCTGACTGGCCGGCGCGACCTGACCACCCTCCGCCAGACGAATGGCCTCGCGGGATACCCGCAGCGCGGCGAGTCGGAGCACGACGTGGTGGAGAGCTCGCACGCGTCGAGCTCGCTGTCGTGGGCCGACGGCATCTCGAAGGCGTTCGAGATGACCGGTCAGGGCGACCGGCACGTGGTCGCCGTCGTCGGCGACGGCGCGCTCACGGGTGGCATGACGTGGGAGGCGCTCAACAACATCTCCGACGACAACACGCGCAACCTCGTGGTCGTCGTCAACGACAACGGGCGCTCGTACGCGCCGACCATCGGCGGCATGGCGCGGTTCCTGAACACGGTGCGGACGAAGCAGACGTACCGCTCGCTCCACCTGCGCAGCCGCAGCGCGTTCGACCGCCTGGGTGCGCCCGGTCGCGCGATCTACCGCGGCGTGCGCGGAGGGCTCCACGGATTCCTCAGCCGCGTGAGCGGCAACGAGGCGCTGTACTCGAACCTCGACATCAAGTACATCGGCCCCATCGACGGGCACGACGAGCGCGCGGTGGAGGAGGCGCTCCGGCAGGCCAAGGACTACGGGGCCCCGGTGATCGTGCACGCGATCACCGAGAAGGGGCGTGGCTACGAACCCGCTCGCCGCGACGTGGCCGACCAGTTCCACGCCGTGGGCCAGATCGACCCGGAGACGGGGGAGTCCCTGGTGACCGCGTCGGCGCCGTCGTGGACCAGCGTGTTCGCCGACGAGCTCGTCTCGCTCGCGGAGCGCGACGAGCGCCTGGTCGGCATCACCGCGGCGATGCTGCGGCCCACCGGGTTGCACCGCATGGCGGAGCGGTTCCCCGAGCGGGTGTTCGACGTCGGCATCGCCGAGCAGCACGCCGTGACGAGCGCCGCCGGCCTCGCGTTCGGCGGCCTGCACCCCGTCGTGGCCGTCTACGCGACCTTCATGAACCGCGCGTTCGACCAGCTGCTCATGGACGTCGCGCTGCATCGCGCCGGCGTCACGTTCGTGCTCGACCGCGCCGGCGTCACCGGTCCGGACGGGCCGAGCCACCACGGCGTGTGGGATCTCTCGATCCTGCAGGTCGTGCCGGGCATCCGCATCGCCGCGCCGCGTGACTCGGTCCGCCTCGCGGAGGAGCTCGGCGAGGCCGTGCGGGTCCCCGACGCGCCGACGGTGCTGCGCTTCCCGAAGGGCACGGTCGGGACCGAATACGACGCCGAGCGGCGCACGCACGACGGGGTGGACGTGCTCGTCGAGAGCGACCGGCACGACGTGCTCATCGTCACGGTCGGCCCGATGGCGGGCGTCGGACTCGAGGTCGCCCGGCGCCTCGAGGCGCAGGGGATCGGCGCGACGGTGATCGACCCCCGCTGGGTCGTTCCCGTGCCGGAGAGCGTCGTCTCGCTCGCCGGCGACTACCGGATCCTCGTCAGCGTCGAGGACGGGATCCGGGTCGGCGGGATCGGCACTCGGATCCGCCAGGACCTCCGCGAGGCGGGAGTCGACACGGCGGTCACCGAGGTGGGACTGCCCGACGAGTTCCTCGACCACGGCTCGCGCGGCGACATCCTGGAGCGGGTCGGCCTGACGCCGCAGCACATCGCGCGCGATGTCACCGCCATGGTGCTCGGCAGCAAGCTCCCGCACGCCCGCAACGCCGGCATGGAACTCCCGACCGACACCGGGGCACAGCCGAGGGTCTGACCTCCGGCCGCTCGAGGCGAGCCCGGGAGGCTGCCCGCCTCACCCCACGCGATAGACGTGCTCGACCGCGTCGCCGAGCCTCGTGACGGCCGTGAGGCTGAGCGGCGTCGTCGCCCGGTCGACCGGCAGGAGCGCGCGACCGCGGCCCAGGGCCACGGGCATGTAGGTGACGAGCAACTCGTCGAGTCGGCCGGCCTCGAGGAACTGCGCCGCGACCGGGCCGCCGCCGATGACCCAGACGTTGCGGTCGCCCGCCGCCGCGGCCGCGGCATCCGCCACGGACTCGATCGCTCCGGCGGCGAATCGGATGTCGGCGCCCGGCGGCGTCTCGAGCTCGCGATGCGTGAGCACCCAGGTCGGGAGCTCGCCGTACGGCCAACCGCCGCCCTCGCGGAGCACCCATTTATAGGTGGTCGCCCCGAGCACGAGGGAGCCGACCCCGGCGAAGAAGCGCTCGTAGTGCTCGGTGAACTCCGCCATGCCGAACTGGAGGAGCCACTCGAGCCCGTCGTGCTCGTCGGCGATGAACCCGTCGAGCGTCGAGGCCACGTAGTACTGGAAGCGCGTCACGCCGCGAGCATACGGACGGCCCCCGACATCTCGTCGGGGGCCGTCCGCGGTGGTGCGACTACGCGATCAGGACTCGACGCCCCGGATCGGCGGGTGGTGGAAGGTGTCGCCGAAGACCCGCTCGGACGCTCCCACGCGGTCGAGGTACGGGGTCAGGCCGCCCATCTGGAACGGGAAGCCCGCACCGAGGATCATGCAGAGGTCGATGTCCTCGGCCGCGGCGACCACGTCGCCGTCGAGCATGAGCTTCGTCTCGCGAGCGAGTCCGTCCTGCAGGCGGGTGAGGATCTCCTCCGGGGTCGACGGCGTCGTGCCGCCGGCGACGATCTTCAGCGCGCCCTTGTCGAAGCCCTTGACCTTGCCCTTGTCGTCCTTGTCGAGGAGCGTGCCGTAGTCGGCGAGCTCGTGCAGGTTCTCGGACCGGTAGAAGCGGTCCGGGAATGCGGCGTGGTGCGTGTCGAGCACGTGCGCGCCCACCTTCAGCCCGACGAGGTCGAGCAGCGCCGACGGCGCCATCGGCAGGCCGAGCGGCGCCATGGCCTCGTCGACCGTCTCGAACGGCGTGCCCTCGTCGACCGCGCGCATGGCTTCGCCGAGCAGCACGGCGAGCAGGCGGTTCACCACGAAGCCGGGCGTGTCGGCCGTGATGACGGCGTTCTTCCTGAGCTTGGCGGCGGTCACCATCGCCGTCGACAGCGTCTCGTCGTCGGTCCGGCTCGTCTTCACGACCTCGATGAGCGGCATCACCGCGACCGGGGTGAAGAAGTGGAATCCGACCAGGCGCTCGGGGTGCTCGAGCTTGGCACCGATCTCCTCGACCGACAGCGACGAGGTGTTGGTCGCGAGCACGGCCTCGGGGGAGATGATCGGCTCGATCTCGGCGAAGACGTCCTGCTTGATCGAGAGCTCCTCGAACACCGCCTCGATCACCCAGTCGCAGTCCGCGAACTCGGCCTTGTCGGTCGTGCCGTGGATGAGGGCCTTGAGCCGGTTGGCCTCGTCGGAGGAGATGCGTCCCTTGCCGAGCAGGGTGTCGATCTCGCCGGTGATGTAGGCGACGCCCTTGTCGACGCGCTCCTGGTCGAGGTCGGTGATGACCACCGGCACCTGGAGGCGGCGCAGGAACAGCAGGGCGAACTGGCTGGCCATGTAGCCCGCACCGAGGACGCCGACCTTGGAGACCCGCTTCGCGATCGACTTGTCGGGAGCACCGGCCGGCTTCTTCGCGCGCTTCTGCACGAGGTTGAAGGCGTACATCGACGCGTGGAACTGGTCGCCGGACACGAGGTCGGCGAGCATCTCGTCCTCGCGGGCGAAGCCCTCCTCGCGGCTGCCGGACTTGGCCGCCTTGAGCAGCTCGAGCGCGGCGTAGGGCGACTTCGGCACCGTGCCGATCCGGTTCTGCAGCATCTTCTTCGCGATGCCGATCGCCGCATCCCACTTGACCATGCGCTCGAGCTTGCCGGGCTCGTTCGGGCGCTTGACCTTCACCCGGCCCGAGACGACGTCGTCGGCCCAGCGGATCGAGTCCTCGAGGTAGGTGACCGAGGGGAACATGACGTCGGCGATGCCGAGGTCGAGGACCTCGGGCGCCTTGATCGTCCGGTTCTGCTTCAGGGGGTTCTCGACGACGATCTTCAGTGCGTTCTCGATGCCGATCAGGTTGGGCAGCAGGGTCGCACCGCCCCAGCCCGGGATCATGCCGAGGAACACCTCGGGCAGGGCCGCCGCCGGCAGGGATGCGTCGACCGTGCGGTAGTCGGCGTGCAGGCCGATCTCGACGCCGCCGCCGAGCGCGAGGCCGTTGATGAACGCGAACGAGGGCACGCCCACGGTCGCGAGCTTGCCGAGCGCGTGGTGGCCGAGCTGCGCGATGCGCAGGCCCGCCTCGCGGTTCGGCAGCTGCGAGACCTTGGAGAGGTCGGCGCCCGCCGCCAGGATGAACGGCTTGCCGGTCACCGCCACGGCGTGGATCTCGCCGGCCGCGGCCCGCTCGGTGAGCCGATCGAGGGTGGCGGCGTACTCGAGCAGCGTGTTCGGGCCGAGCGTGTTCGGGCGCGTGTGATCACGGCCGTTGTCGAGCGTGACGAGCGCGAGCGTGCGGCCCTCCGAGAGGGGGATGTCGCGCACGTAGGAATGCGTGACGACCTCGTCGTCGAACATGCCCGCGAGCTCGGTGAAATCGATCTTCGTGTAGTCGGTCATCGCCTCGTCCCTCAGGCCTTCTTCGCGGCCCTGCGCGAGTAGTTCGGGTTCTCCCAGACCATGGTTCCGCCCTGGCCGAGGCCCACGCACATGGTCGTGATGCCGTAGCGCACGTCGGGGCGCTCGGCGAACTGGCTGGCCAGCTGGTTCATCAGGCGCACGCCCGACGAGGCCAGGGGGTGGCCCACGGCGATCGCGCCGCCCCACGGGTTCACGCGGGGGTCGTCGTCGTCGATGCCGTAGTGGTCGAGCAGCGAGAGCACCTGCACGGCGAACGCCTCGTTCACCTCGAGGATGCCGATGTCGTCCATCGTGAGGCCCGCCAGGCGCAGCGCCTTCTCGGTCGCCGGCACCGGGCCGATGCCCATGATGGCCGGGTCCACGCCCGCGAAGGCGTAGCTCACGAGCTTCATCTTGACGTTCAGGCCGTACTCCTTGGCGGCGTCGCCGCTGGCCAGGAGGGCGGCGGTCGCGCCGTCGTTCAGGCCGGAGGCGTTGCCCGCGGTCACGCGACCGTGGGGGCGGAACGGCGTCTTCAGCGTCGCCAGGCCCTCGAGCGTGGTCTCGGGTCGCATGACCTCGTCACGCGTCGCCATGCCCCAGCCCTCGCCGGAGCGGATCGCGACCGGGATGAGGTCCTGCTGGATCTTGCCCGCCTCGTAGGCCGCAGCGGTCTTCTGCTGGCTGCCCATCGCGTAGCGGTCGGCGCGATCCTTCGTCAGGTGCGGGAAGCGGTCGTGGATGCGCTCGGCGGTCGCGCCCATGACGAGGGCGTCCTCGGAGACCATCTTCTCGGCCACGAACCGCGGGTTCGGGTCGACGCCCGAGCCCATCGGGTGGTGGCCCATGTGCTCGACGCCGCCGCCGATCGCCAGCCGGTACTGGCCGAAGCCGATGGATCCGGCGAGCATCGCGACGGAGGTCATCGCGCCCGCGCACATGCGGTCGATCGCGAAGCCGGGGACCGACTTCGGCAGGCCCGCGAGGATCGCGGCGCTGCGCCCGATCGTCAGGCCCTGATCGCCGGTCTGCGTCGTGGCGGCGATGGCCACGTCGTCGATCTGCTCCTTGGGGGCGTTCGGGTTGCGTTCGAGCAGCCCCACGATCGCCTTGACGACCAGGTCGTCCGCCCGGGTGTTCCAGTACATGCCCTTGTCGCCGGCCTTGCCGAAGGGGGTACGGACCCCGTCGACGAACACGACGTCAGCTCGTTCAGCCACGCTGCAGCTCCCTTTCGAATGAGGAATGTGACGATCGTAGGAAGGCCCCCGCACGGGGGCGGAATCGGTTGGCGGTTCCTACGAAGGCTCGTGCGCGGCGTCTTCGAGCGATTGTGCAGCCTGTACAAACGCAGCCGCGATTATCTGTGAGGTAGCCTCAACCTGCCACGTGCGCGCGCCCAGGTCGGACAGGGCCAGGCCGATCGCCTCAGGGGTGGAGTCCGTCGGCGGGCGCCACGCCACCCGTCGCAGGTGATCGGGCGTGAGCAGGTTCTCCAGCGGCATGTCGAGCCGCTCGGCGACCTCCGCGACCGAGGCCTTCGCGAGGCGCAGCCGGGCGTCCGCCTCGGGGTTCCGGGCCGCCCAGGACCGCGGCGGCGGGGGTGCGTCGCTCGGGACCCGCGCGGCGGGCGGCTCCGCCGTGCGCGCCGACTCGATCGCGTCCCACCAGCGGTCGAGCTCGGTGCGGCTGGCGCGCCCGTTGAAGGCCTTCAGGTCGGCGAGGGCTCGCTTCGACTCGGGCAGGGCCTTGGCCGCCGCGAGGAGCGAGGCGTCCGGCACCAGGCGGCCCGGCGCGACGTCCGTCTCCGCCGCCAGCGCGTCGCGTGCCTGCCACAGCGCCCGCGCGACCGCGAGGTTGCGGGGCGAGCGCAGCGCGTGGATGCCGCTCAGTCGCCGCCAGGGCTCCGCGGCCGGCGGCTTCGCCGCGCGGTGCACCGTCGCATGGAACTCCTCGCGTGCGATCTCCTCCTTGCCGGCGTCGACCAGCCGCTCGGCCAGGCGGTCGCGCACGTCGACCAGCAGTTCGACGTCGAGGGCGGCGTACGTGAGCCACGACTGGGGCAGCGGGCGCGTGGACCAGTCGGCGGCCGAGTGCTCCTTCGCGAGCTTGACGCCGAGCAGCTCCTCGACGACCGAGGCGAGTCCGACCCGCGGCATCCCGAGGAGGCGCGCGGCGAGTTCGGTGTCGAACACGTGCGCCGGGTCGAGGCCGACCTCGCGCAGGCAGGCGAGGTCCTGGCTCGCCGCGTGGAGGACCCACTCCTCGTCGCGGATCGCCCCCTGGAGCGAGCCGAAGTCCTCGATGCGCGTCGGATCGAGCAGGAACGTCCCCGCCTCGCGCCGGAACACCTGGATCAGGTAGGCGCGCTGCGAGTAGCGGAACCCGCTCGCGCGCTCGGCGTCGACGGCGACCGGGCCCACGCCGCCCGTGATGGCCTCGACGGCGTCGTCGTAGGCCGCACGGGAGTCGATCACGTGGAACTCGTCAGCCACGTCTCCTCCTCCGTGTGGGAAAGGCCGTCACCCCCTCCGAACCCGGAGGCAGGCCGGCCAGCATGCACAGCAACTCACTCCACCCTTCCACATGCGGTGCGATCTCGGCGTCGAGCGGGGTCCAGGAGGCGCGGAGCTCGAGCTCCGCGCCGTCGCCCTGCCGGGCGAGTTCGCCGTAGCCGGTGGAGAGGATCTTCGTCACGGTGCCCGACGCGGCGACGTAGCGCGCGTCCCGGGCGTCGAGGGCGTCGACGAGCCACGACCATGCGACATCGGCGAGGAACGGGTCGATGCCGATGTCGGTCTCGAGCGGAGCCTGCGCGAAGCAGACGACGCGGAACCGGCCGCCCCACGACTCCGGCTCCGACGGGTCGTGCAGCAGTACGAAGCGGCCCGTGCCGAGCTCGGAGTCCTCGGCGTGCCGACCGGGGACGAGGTCGGCGGCGAGGGCGACCGCCCACGGCGCCAGCGAGGAGGGCGCGGTGATCTCCGACACGCGCAGTTCCGGTCGCGGTGTCGCGGACCGCAGCGATTCCAGCGCCGCGGCGAACTCCGGGGGAGGTGTGGTCGCCGAGTCGGACACCCTCGCAGACTAGAGTCTGCAGCACGGGGCCCGGTGGCGGCGCGCCGCGGGGGTCGGGCTCATCCCGACGGAGCAGGAGGCAGCATGGCACGGCTCGAGCGCACGATGGGGCCGGTGGGTGCGGTGCTCGGCGGGATCGCGATCCTGGGCGGCGCGTTCCTGGCCGCGAGTGCGGCGACGGCGGTGCTGTTCGCGCGACGCGTGGTCACTCCCGAGACCCAGCAGGAGGACGACATCCGCATCGAGCGGACGGACCTTGCGGCCGGGGAGGTCGTGCTCGGCGGCTCCGACCTCGCACGCATGCGCGGCCGCTACGGGCTGTGGTTCGAGCACGATTCCGGGTACGCGCGCGTCGGCGACGTCCTCCACGACGACGGCCACCGAGTCCGACGCGTGGTCGAGTCGGTCGACTTCGGGCGACTCGACCGTGCCGGCCGTGGCCGCATGAGCGGATGGTTCCACCTCGGGCCGTGGGAGGTCTCCGCGCACTACGAGAACGTCATGGTCCCCACCCGGCTCGGCCCGGCGCCGGCCTGGTTCGTCCCCGCGACCGACGACGCGGGCGCGACGTCGGGCGACTGGGTCATCCAGGTGCACGGCCGGGGGGCCCGACGACCGGAGGGGCTGCGCGGCGTCGAGCCGGCGGCGGAGGCGGGTTGGTCGACCCTGCTGGTGTCGTACCGCAACGACGGCGACGCCCCCGCCAGCGAGGACCGTCGCTACGGGCTCGGCGGCACCGAATGGGAGGACGTCGTCGCGGCGGTGCACTTCGCCGTGGAGCGGGGAGCGCGACGGATCGTGCTCATGGGCTGGTCGATGGGCGGCTCGATCGCGCTGCAGACCGTCCTCCGGTCCGCCGAGGTGCGCGAACGCCTGGTGGGCGTCATCCTCGAGTCCCCGGCGGTCGACTGGCCGGACATCCTCCGCTTCCAGGGTCGGGCCATGGGGCTTCCGGACGAGCTCGGCGGTGCGGTCGCGCGCGTGCTCAGCGCTCCGATCGCCGGGACGCTGACGGGCCTGGCGGCACCGATCGACCTCGAAGCGCTCGACGCCGTCGCCCGCGCCGACGAACTGGACGTGCCGATCCTGCTCATGCACAGCGAGGACGACGGGTTCGTGCCCATCGACGGATCACGCCGCCTCGCAGAGGTCCGCCCGGACCTCGTGCAGTTCGAGGTCTTCGAGGGCGCCCGGCACACGAAGCTCTGGAACCACGACCCGCGCCGGTGGTCGATGCTCGTGCGCGACTGGCTCGCGGCCCACTGAGCCGGCGCGAGCGGGCGAGGAGGTCAGGCCGCGAGCCGCTCCGAGAGCTGGCGCTTCGCGCGGGCGAGCATGCCCGACATCCCGCGCACCCGCAGCGGTGAGACGGCCTCGTTCAAGCCGAGCGACTGCGGGTAGTCCGCCGGGACCGACATGACCTCCTCGGGCGTCAGGCCGTCCAAGCCCTGCGCGAGGATCGACGCGAAGCCGCGCGTGGTGGGCGCCTCCGCCGGGGCCGTCGCGTGCATGTGCACCAGCCCGTCGTCGTCGAGCTCGACGAAGATGTACACGGGGGACTGGCACTCCTCGACCCGTTCGAGCAGGTCGGGGTGGTCGCGATAGCGCTCGGGGAGCTCGGGGAGCTCGTTCGAGAAGTCGAGCAGGAGCGTCAGCCGGTCGCGCACGCCGAGCGCGAGGAAGTCCTCGCGCGTCTCGGCGAGCGCCGGGGGCAGGGTCGTGGCATCCATCCGGTCCATTCTCCCATCGCCCGGCGCCCGCGCGGCCGGACTACCGCCCGGGGACCTCGCCGCGCTCGGGACCCGTCGCGATCGGCACGCGGACGGCGCTGCCCCACTCGGTCCACGATCCGTCGTAGTTGCGGACCCGGTCGAAGCCGAGCAGGTGGGTGAGCACGAACCAGGTGTGGCTCGAGCGCTCCCCGATGCGGCAGTACGCGATGACGTCGTCGCCGTCGTGCAGGCCCACCTCGTCGCGGTAGATCGCGTCCAGTTCGGTCCGGGTGCGGAACGTGCCGTCCTCGGCCGCGGCACGGGCCCACGGCACCGAGGCCGCGGTCGGGATGTGGCCGCCGCGCAGCGCCCCCTCCTCGGGGTAGGCCGGCATGTGCGTGCGCTGGCCGGTGTACTCCTCGGGCGAGCGGACGTCGATGAGGGGGTCGCCGAAGTGCGCGAGCACGTCCTCCCTGAAGGCCCGGATCGTCGTGTCGTCGCGTTCCACGACCGGGTAGTCGACGCGCTCGCGTCGCGGTGCATCGATCGTGAGCGGGCGGCCCTCGGCGATCCACTTGTCGCGCCCGCCGTCGAGCAGGCGCACATCCTCGTGACCGAACAGCGTGAAGACCCAGAGCGCGTATGCGGCCCACCAGTTGTTCTTGTCGCCGTAGATCACGACGGTGTCGTCGCGCGAGATGCCCTTGCCGCCCAGCAGGTCGGCGAACTGCGCTCCGTCGAGGTAGTCGCGCACGACCGGGTCGTTCAGCTCCGTGTGCCAGTCGACCTTGACCGCGCCGGGGATGTGGCCGACTTCGTAGAGGAGCACGTCCTCGTCCGATTCCACGACGACCAGCCCCGGGGCGTCCAGGCGTTCGGCGAGCCATTCAGTGGTCACGAGACGCTCGGGGTGGGCGTATTCGGCCAGCTTGGCGGCGGGATCGAACTCGACGGGCATGGGGACCTCCAGTGGACGCCCGGTGGGGCGAAGGCGGATCGGGGAGCGGACTAGGCTGGTGACCCGTCCATCGACGAATCTACGCGTGGTGCGGGGCATCGGCACCGTGCCCGTCATCCTCGGCAACAGGAGCCTGACGCCCATGACCCCTGCATCGGCATCCGCGATCGAGCACCTCGTCGACCGCAACCCCTCGATCACCGGGGCGGAGATCGCCTCTGAGCTGGTCCCGCCGCCGCAGTTCGAGCACGCCTCGTTCGAGTCGTACCGGCCCGACCCCGACTTCCCGTCCCAGCAGGCCGCGCTCGACCGTCTGAACACGTTCGCGGGCGCGTGGCGAGCCGCGCAGCGACCGGGCGGCTTCTTCTCGCGCAAGCGCCCGGCGCGCATCGAACTGCCCGGCGTCTACCTCGACGGCGGGTTCGGCGTCGGCAAGACCCACCTGCTCGCCGCGCTCTGGCACGTCGCGCACGGCCCGAAGTACTTCGGCACGTTCATCGAGTACACCGCCCTGGTCGGCGCCCTCGGCTACGCGCCGGCCGTGCAGCTGCTGAAGGGCGCGCGGCTCATCTGCATCGACGAGTTCGAGCTCGACGACCCGGGCGACACGATGCTCATGACCCGCTTCCTCGGCGAGCTCATGGCCGGCGGCACCCGCGTGGCGGCGACGAGCAACACGCCACCGAACGCCCTCGGCGAGGGACGCTTCGCGGCCGCCGACTTCCTCCGCGAGATCCACGGGCTCTCCTCGAACTTCGAGACCCTGCGGATCGACGGACTCGACTACCGTCGACGCGATACCGAGGGGCACGCGGAGGTGCTCGCGGACGACGACGCGGTCGAGCACGCGGCGGCCACGCTCTCCGGGCGAGGGCACCGCGTCTCGCTCGACTCGTTCGACGCCCTCATGTCGCACCTGTCGACCGTGCACCCGTCGAAGTACATCAAGCTCATCGACGGGATCGAGTTCATCGGCCTCACCGGCGTGCACGAGCTCACCGACCAGAACGCGGCGCTCCGGCTGGTCGCCTTCATCGACCGGGTGTACGACGCCGAGGTGCCGATCATGGCCGGCGGCACGCCGCTCGACGAGGTCTTCGGCGGCGACATGCTCGACGGCGGGTACCGAAAGAAGTACCTGCGCTCGATGTCGCGCATGATCGCCCTCACGACGGGCGAGCTCCCGCCGCACGACTGAGCCGCGGCCCCCCGTCGCACGGCCCCGGCCGCATCGGTCGGGTCCGTTCCGCGACCCCGGCCGCGCGCGCATTCGGAGGCGCATCGCGGCATCCGGAAACACGCTCGTTACATACGGGACGATTCCGTAACCGTTGCGAAACGTGCGAGGCCCCGTCGTCGAAACGTTGCCGCACCATTCTGATCCCCGTACCCCGAGACCGAGCCCCTGTCTCATCCCCCTCGCGGTACGTCCCCTGCAAACCAAGAGGTGTGAGGATTACCTATGGATAGCGGCAACATCGCGTGGGCCGTCACGGCATCCGCGCTCGTGCTCTTCATGACGCCGGGCGTCGCGTTCTTCTACGGCGGCCTGGTGAAGGCGAAGAGCGTCGTCAGCATGATGATGATGAGCTTCGGCGCAATGGGACTCATCAGCGTCCTCTGGGTGCTGTACGGCTTCAACATGAGCGCGGTCGGCAGCGCGTGGGAGTTCTCGGGCAACCCGTTCTCCGACTTCGGGCTCGCCGGCATCGCCTCCGGTGAGAGCGCCAATGCCGACCTGCTCGGCGTGGTCTTCGGCGCGACGTTCGCGATCATCACCGTCGCGCTGATCTCCGGCGCGATCGCCGACCGTGCGAAGTTCGGCGCGTGGATGATCTTCGCCGGCATCTGGGCCACCCTCGTCTACTTCCCGGTCGCGGCCTGGGTGTGGGGCGGCGGCTGGATCCTCTCGCTCGGCGACAACCTCGGCCTCCCGGGCGTGATCGACTACGCCGGTGGTACCGCGGTCCACATCAACGCCGGTGCTGCGGCACTCGCGCTCGCGCTGGTGCTCGGCAAGCGCGTCGGATTCCAGAAGGGCATGGACAAGCCGCACAACGTGCCGCTGACCCTGCTCGGCGCCTCGATCCTGTGGTTCGGCTGGTTCGGCTTCAACGCCGGCGCGGAGTTCCTCGCCGAGGGCATGCCCGGCGTCGGCCTCATCGCCGTCAACACGCTCGTGGCCACCGCCGCCGCGATCCTCGCCTGGCTCGTCGTCGAGAAGATCAAGGACGGCAAGCCGACCTCGGTCGGTGCCGCCTCGGGCGCCGTCGCGGGCCTCGTCGCCATCACCCCGGCCTGTGCCAACCTGACCCCGGGCTGGGCGACGCTCCTCGGCGTCGTCGCCGGCGCCGTCTGCGCCATCGCGATCGAGCTGAAGTTCAAGTGGGGCTTCGACGACTCGCTCGACGTCGTGGGCATCCACCTCGTCGGCGGCCTCATCGGCACGCTCTACCTCGGCTTCTTCGCGACCGAGACCGGCCTCTTCGTGGGCGGCGACCTCGGCCAGCTCGCCGTGCAGGCGATCGCCGCCGTCGGCGTCCTGCTCTACTCGTTCATCGTCGCCCTCGTGGTCGGCTTCGCCATCGAGAAGACGATCGGCTTCCGGGTCAAGAACGAGGACGAGCTGGCGGGCATCGACACGATCGTCCACGGCGAGGAGGGCTACAAGCTCGAGACCGTCTGATCCTGCGATCACCGCGAGGGCGGTGGGGATAGTGTGCGGGTGTGCCTGACGCCCGCCGCTTCCTCACCGCCCTCGGGCGTGTCATCCGACCGTTCTCGTCCTCGACGGCCTCCCGGCCGCGTCCCGACCCGTCGGCAGGCGCGACGGCGTCCTCCGGTCGCTCCTCGCATGACCCCGGCTCCCCGGGTCGCTTCGGCCCGGCCGCGACGGTGGAACTCGACCCCGGTCGGGTCGGCCGCGTGGCCTTCTCGTACACCCCCGAGCGCGACGGCGAGCCGGATCCGGGAGAGGTCGTCTGGACCTGGGTGCCCTACGTGGAGCGCGACGGCCGTGGCAAGGACCGCCCGGTCGTCGTCGTCGCGGCGGGCGAGGACGACACCTTCCTCGCGGTCCCACTCACGAGCCGTCCGCAGGAGGGCGACCCCGACGCGGTCGAGCTCGGCGCCGGCCCGTGGGATCGCGACGGGAGACCGAGCTGGGCGCGGATCGACCGGGTGTTCCGCATCCACGCCGACGGGATGCGACGCGAGGCCGCGTCACTCGACGTGTCGCGGTACGAGCGGGTCGTCGAGGCGCTCGCCCGCCGGTACGGCTTGGGGGTGAGGTCCGGGTCGCTCCGAACGCGCGGCCGACCCCGGGAACGACGAACGCCCCCGGGGAACCGGGGGCGTCTCGATCTCGGTGGGCGATGCCGGGCTCGAACCGACGACCTCTTCCGTGTGAAGGAAGCGCGCTACCAGCTGCGCCAATCGCCCATGTGGGATACGCGGCCCGATGGGATCCGGCCGCGGATCGATACTAGCCCACGGGCCGGGTGGATTGCACATCGGCGCACCGGGGCTCCCGAGGGTGGTGTCGAGCGTGGCCGCGAGCGGCGACCGCGGGCCGACGACACGCCCGGATCGCGCACCCGGAATGGGCAGGTGACCGGCCCGAACGACCCGCTGGTCGCGCTCGGTTTGTCATTCGTTCATCGGATGGGTTATCGTCTTTCTGCACGCAGAAATGCGGATCGCAAACGCGGATGTGGCGCAGTTGGTAGCGCATCACCTTGCCAAGGTGAGGGTCGCGAGTTCGAGTCTCGTCATCCGCTCTGATCAAGCAACCGGCGCAAGCCGGTTCTTGTTCGTTTGGTGGTGAACCCAAGCAACGGTGGATTGGCCGAGAGGCGAGGCAGCGGCCTGCAAAGCCGTATACACGGGTTCGAATCCCGTATCCACCTCGAGCAGGGCCCGTGCGGCTCGACTCAGGTCACGGGCGATTGGCGCAGCGGTAGCGCGCTTCCCTGACACGGAAGAGGTCACTGGTTCGATCCCAGTATCGCCCACCAGCACGAAGGCCCCGGCAGCAGCCGGGGCCTTCGTCGTCTCCGAGGGGAGCCGGTGCGGGCCGCACCCGCGCTCGCGTCGGATCAGGGGTTGCCGCCGAATCCGCAGATGACCAGCGGCTCGCACGGCGAGTGGTCGAGCACCTCGACCTTCGCGTTCGAGCTCGTCCGGCTCAGCCGGAACTTCACCCACGTGAAGTTGTTGGTCTCGTCGGACTCGATCCAGTGCCCGTCGGGGTCGGCCAGGTGGGTCAGCACGTACTCGCCGTCCGGGACGTCGGTGACGTCGAGCTCCTGCAGCGGGGTCGACTGGTGATACGAGTCCGCCCACCAGGATGCGAGCCCCTGCAGCTCTCCGTTGCACTCGAAGTAGGTGCGCGGCTTCACCTTCTTGAGCGAGCCGGTGTCGCCGATGAACTCGATGTCGACGAAGCAGAACGTGATCTTCACGCCCTCCGACCAGACGGTGCTCCACGTCGCCGGGTCGTCCGGGTCGTCGCCCGGGGCGGCGCTCCGGATGTCGAACAGCGCGACCGCCGACTGGTGCCAGTGGTTGTGCTCCGGGTGGAACACCGCGCTGCCGGCGTCGTGCGTGGCCACCACGTCGCCCGCGGCGTCGAGGATCTCCTGCGTGGCCACCGTGCACTCGTCGTACCCGATGTCGTCGGAGACGCACGGCTCGACCTGGCCGCCGCCGCGGATCTGGAGGTTGCCCTCGCCGATGTTGATGTGGGTGGTCGAGAACCGCAGGAACTCGCGCTGCTGCGTGTTCTGGATCTGCAGGTGGTGCGGCACCTCCTCGATCACGTCGGGGAGGAGGGCGCCCGGCGGCAGCTCGGGCAGGTCGTCATCGTGCGCCTGCGCCGCGGTGCCCCCGGCGGCGACGAGGACCGCGACGGCGACGGCGGCGGCGGCGTGGAACAGGGTGGTGCGGTTCATGACGCGCTCCGATCTCCTGAGGAGGCCTCGATGCCTCCATCCGTGAGGAGCGTGGCAGGCCGGGATCGGCCGCCGCCACGCCCGTTCGGGGGTCGTCGATCGTCGGCCGCGGGATCGGACCGCGACGCGCGCGGCACGTGCGGCGCACGCGACTACAGTTGAGGGGTTGCGTCTCACACAGCAGGGGAGTGGATCCACTTGGCCGACGGCTTCGAGCTCTTCACCGATCGATCCGTTGTCGCGATGCGCGTCAACGGCGAGCTCAAGGACCTCGCGACGACGGTGACGGATGCCGACACCGTCGAGCCGGTCACGATCGACTCGCCCGACGGGCTGGCGATCCTGCGGCACTCGACGGCGCACGTGCTCGCCCAGGCCGTGCAGAAGGTCAATCCCGACGCGAAGCTCGGCATCGGCCCGCCGGTCACCGACGGCTTCTACTACGACTTCGACGTCGCCGAGCCCTTCACCCCGGAGGACCTGAAGGTCCTCGACAAGGAGATGGCGCGGATCATCCGCTCCGGCCAGCGCTTCGTGCGCCGGGTCGTCGGCGACGACGAGGCGCGCGTCGAGCTCGCCGGCGAGCCCTACAAGCTCGAGCTCATCGGGCTGAAGGGCTCGGCCGCATCCGGCGACGACAACGAGAACGTCGAGGTCGGCGGCGGCGAGCTGACGATCTACGACAACGTCGACCCGAAGACGGGCGAGGTGGCCTGGATGGACCTCTGCCGCGGTCCGCACCTGCCGAACACCCGGATGATCGGCAACGGCTGGGCGCTCATGCGCGTCGCCGCCGCGTACTGGCGCGGGTCGGAGAAGAACCCGCAGCTGCAGCGCGTCTACGGCACCGCGTGGCCGACCAAGGATGAGCTGCGCGCCTACCAGCACCGGCTCGAGGAGGCCGCCCGCCGCGACCACCGCAAGCTCGGCCTCGAGCTCGACCTGTTCAGCTTCCCCGACGAGATCGGCTCGGGCCTGCCCGTCTTCCACCCCAAGGGCGGTGTGATCAAGCGGGAGATGGAGGACTACGTCCGCCGGCGGCACATCGAGGAGGGCTTCCAGTACGTCTCGACGCCGCACATCACGAAGGCGCACGTCTTCGAGATGTCCGGACACCTGCCGTACTACAAGGACACGATGTTCCCGCCGATGGAGCTGGAGAACAGCGAGTACTACCTCAAGGCGATGAACTGCCCGATGCAGAATCTCATCTACCGCTCTCGCGGGCGTTCGTACCGCGAGCTTCCGCTGCGGTTCTTCGAGTTCGGCACGGTCTACCGGTACGAGAAGTCGGGTGTCGTACAGGGCCTCACTCGCGTCCGCGGTCTCACGCAGGACGACTCGCACAGCTACGTCACGCCGGAGCAGGCGCCCGCCGAGATCGATCACCTGCTGAACTTCGTGCTGGGCCTGCTGCGCGACTTCGGCCTCGACGACTTCTACCTCGAGCTGTCGACCCGTGACGCGGACTCCGACAAGTTCAAGGGCACCGACGAGCAGTGGGAGGTCGCGACGAACGTGCTGCGCGAGGTCGCGGAGCGCTCCGGCCTCGAGCTCGTGCCCGACCCGGGCGGCGCCGCCTTCTACGGCCCGAAGATCTCGGTGCAGGCACGCGACGCGATCGGCCGCACCTGGCAGATGTCGACCATCCAGTACGACTTCAACCAGCCCGAGGGCTTCGGCCTCGAGTACACCGCGGCGGACGGCACGCACCAGCAGCCCGTGATGATCCACTCGGCGAAGTTCGGGTCGATCGAGCGCTTCTTCGGCGTGCTCACCGAGCACTACGCAGGCGCGTTCCCGCTCTGGCTCTCGCCCGTGCAGGTCGTGGGCATCCCCGTCGCGGACGAGTACGCCCCGTACCTCGGCGGCATCCTCACCCAGCTCTCCGGAGCGGGCGTCCGGACCGAGCTCGACACCAGCGACGACCGGATGCAGAAGAAGATCCGCACGCACACCAAGCAGAGGGTGCCGATCCAGCTCATCGCGGGCGAGAACGACCGAACCGCCGAGACCGTGAGCTTCCGCTTCCGTGACGGCACGCAGGAGAACGGCGTCTCGATCGCCGAGGCCGAGCGCCGCATCCACGAGGCGATCGCCGATCGTCGCCAGATCAGCACCAGGGACGACCTGTTCGCATGACCAGCGCGTACCAGCCCGACGAGTTCGACGGCGTCCCGACGGATGACGCGGCCGACCTCGCGGGGGTGCCCGATGCGTTCCAGCGCCTCTGGACGCCGCACCGGATGGTCTACATCCAGCACGGGCAGCAACCGGACGAGCATGCCTGCCCGTTCTGCCGCGCGCCCGAGCTGAGCGACGAGCAGTCGCTGATCGTCGCGCGTGGGACGCACGCCTACGTGCTGCTGAACCTGTACCCGTACAACAGCGGCCACCTGCTGGTCTGCCCGTACCGCCACATCGCGACGTACGACGAGGCCACGCCCGAGGAGGTCGTCGAGATCGGCGAGCTCACCCAGGTCGCCATGCGCACCGTCAAGCAGGTCTCGCGCTGCGACGGCTTCAACATCGGCATGAACCAGGGCCGCATCGCCGGCGCCGGCATCGCCGGGCACCTGCACCAGCACATCGTGCCGCGCTGGGCCCTCGACGCGAACTTCTTCCCGATCATCGCGGGCACGAAGGCGCTGCCGCGCCTGCTCGGCGAGGTGCGCGAGGAGCTCGCCGAGGCCTGGCCCCGCTGAGGCCGCGGCGTCAGCGCACCCGACGCACCTCGAACTGCATGCGCGGGTGCGCGTAGGCATCCTGGGACTCGATGAGCCGCAGTTCCCGCTGCCCCGACTCGTGGGTGTTCGACAGGAGGTCGAACACGCTCGACGCGGTCATCGCGAGTGCGTCGCGCACGGAACCGGTGCGGCGGGAGTGGGCGGTGAACAGCGCCGCGGTGACATCCCCCGAGCCGTTGGCCTTCAGCGGCAGGCGCGGGGTCTGCACGATCCACGCACCATCGTCGTCGACCGCGAGCATCTCGATCGTGCCGTCCTCGGCGTCGGGTCGCTCGACGCTGGTCACGAGGACCGTGCGCGGGCCGGACGCGCGGACGAGGTCGACCGACTCGAGCGTCGACTCGAGCGAGCCCGGCTCGGTTCCGGTGAGGTAGCCGAGCTCGAACTGGTTCGGCGTGATCAGGTCCGCGGCGGGGACGACGCGCTCGCGCAGCAGGATCGGGATCGCCGGGGCGACGAAGCAGCCGCTCTTGGCGTTGCCCATGACCGGGTCGCACGCGTAGATCGCGTCGGGGTTCACGGCCTTGATGCGGGCGACCGCGTCGAGGATGACGTCGGCGATGCCCTCGCCGCCCTGGTAGCCGGACAGGATGACGTCGACCTCGGGGAACACGCCGCGGTCCTCGATCCCGTCGATCACCGCTCGCACGTCGTCCGGGCCGATCATCGGGCCGCGCCAGGCGCCGTAGCCCGTGTGGTTGGAGAAGTTCACCGTGTAGACCGGCATGACCTCGACGCCGATGCGCTGGAGGGGGAACACGGCCGCCGAGTTGCCGACGTGACCGTATGCGACCGCGGACTGGATGGAGAGGACCTTCACCCGACGATCATTCCATCCCCGGGGCGGCGAGCGGGCCGCCGGCCGCGCGGACGGCCGCGGCGACGTCGTTCGCGAGCCGCTCGGCGTCGGCGTCGGACAGGTCGTGCACCGTCAGCCGGAGGCGGTGGCCCGCGGGCTCGTCGGCCAGGGCGAACTCGTCGCCGGCGCGAACCAGCCATCCACGGCGCATGAGCTGCTCGGACACGTCGCGAGCCGGCACCGGCAACGGCACCCAGAGGTTGAGGCCGTCGCCCGCTCCGGCGGGCACGCCGAGCTCGGTGAGTCGCGCGGCGAACGCCTCGTTCCGCGACGCGTAGTGCTCGCCGGCGTCGGCGATGCTCCGTGCCACCACCGGGTCGGTGACGAGGGACAGCGTGAGCCGCTGGAGGAGGTGGCTGACCCAGGTCGTGCCCGGGCTCAGCCGCATGGAGAGCCGGTCGGCGGTCTCCGGGTCGGATGCCGTGACGGCGAGGCACATGTCGGGGCCGAGGAACTTCGAGACCGACCGCACGAGCGCCCATCGCCGGTGCTCCGGCCCGATGATCGATCTGAACGTGTCGCGCGAGAGCATCGAGAAGTGGTCGTCCTCGATGACGAGCACGTACGGGTGGTCGCGCAGCACGGCGCGGAGCTCGTCGGCGCGCCGCTCGGTCAGGCTCGCGCCCGTCGGGTTCTGCGCGCGCGGCGTGCACACGACGGCACGGACGCCCTGGTCGAGCGCGGCGCGCAACCCGTCGGCCGTCATGCCCTCGTCGTCGACCGGGACCGGCACCGGCCGGTACCCGCCCACCCGCACCGTGTGGATGCTGGTCAGGAAGCAGGGATCCTCGAGGGCCACCGCGTCGTCGCGCACGAGGGCCTGGGCGAGCAGGCGCTCGACCGCGTCGGCGGCGCCGCTCGTGACCGTGAGGCGCACGTCGGACGGCGCGAGGTCGGCCGCCATCCATTCCCGCGCCCACCGCTCCAGGCCGGGATCGACGACCGGTTCGCCGTAGAGCACCGGGCGGCCGGCCATGCGCGCGAGCGCGCGGGACGGGTCCGGGATCCGGTCGGGATCCGGGTTGCCGGTCGCGACGTCGCGTAACACGCTGTCGGCGGCGAAGCCCTCCTGGGACACCGCGGAGCGGTCGGCGACGAGCGTGCCGCCGCGGCCGCGGGTGACGAGGACGCCGGCCGAGGTGAGCTGGCGGTAGGCGGCGACGGCCGTGTTCCGGTTCACGCCCAGGTGGTCGGCGAGATTGCGCACCGGCGGCAGCGAATCGCCCGGCCGCAGGGCGCCGCGCTCGACGAGCGCGCGCACGCTCGCGGCGATGTCCGCGGCGGAGCGGCCGGTGATCTCGAGGGTCATGTCACGATCCGATACGCGTCGAAGTGCAGGGTCCGGTCCATGCTATCTTTTGGCCTAGGCCAAGCAAGCGCCTTGTCCGAGAATTTGCGCGATCGCGCGTCATCCGTCGCGCGATCGCGCGTCATCCGTCGAAAGGGAATCACGATGAGCACTGCCGAGATCGGCTCGAGCCGAGTCAAGCGCGGCCTCGCCGAGATGCTGAAGGGCGGCGTGATCATGGACGTCGTCACGCCCGAGCAGGCCCGGATCGCCGAGGACGCCGGCGCCGTCGCCGTCATGGCACTGGAGCGGGTCCCCGCCGACATCCGCGCCCAGGGCGGCGTCGCGCGCATGAGCGACCCCGACCTCATCGAGGCGATCATCGCCGAGGTGTCGATCCCGGTGATGGCGAAGGCCCGCATCGGCCACTTCGTCGAGGCCCAGGTGCTCCAGGCGCTCGAGGTCGACTACATCGACGAGTCCGAGGTGCTCTCGCCCGCCGACTACGTCAACCACATCGACAAGTGGTCCTTCACGACCCCCTTCGTCTGCGGGGCGACCAACCTCGGCGAGGCCCTCCGCCGCATCAACGAGGGTGCCGCCATGATCCGCTCCAAGGGCGAGGCCGGCACGGGCGACGTCTCCGAGGCGACCAAGCACATCCGCAAGATCACCTCCGAGATCAACCAGCTGAAGTCGATGACGCGCGACGAGCTCTACGTCGCCGCGAAGGAGCTGCAGGCGCCGTACGAGCTGGTGCTCGAGGTCGCCGAGACCGGCAAGCTCCCGGTCGTGCTCTTCACCGCGGGCGGCGTGGCGACCCCGGCCGACGCGGCGATGATGATGCAGCTCGGCGCCGACGGCGTCTTCGTCGGTTCCGGCATCTTCAAGTCGGGCAACCCCGAGCAGCGTGCGGCCGCGATCGTCAAGGCCACCACGTTCTACGACGACCCGAAGGTGATCGCCGAGGTGTCGCGCGGCCTGGGCGAGGCCATGGTCGGCATCAACGTCGCCGACCTCGCGGCGCCGCACCGCCTCGCCGAGCGCGGATGGTGACCCTCCGCGACGAGTCGCAGGGCCTGGCGGATGCCGCAGGCCCGACCGTCGGCGTCCTGGCGCTGCAGGGCGACTTCCGCGAGCACGCACGCGTGCTCGCAGGCCTCGGGGCGCGCATCGTGCTGGTGCGCCGTCCCGAGGACGTCGAGGGCATCGACGGACTCGTGATCCCCGGCGGCGAGTCGACCGTCATGGACAAGCTGTCGCGGGCCTTCGGCGTGGCGGAGCCGCTCAGGCGCCGCATCGCCGAGGGCATGCCCGTGTACGGCACGTGCGCCGGGCTCATCATGCTCGCCGACACCGTGCTCGAGGCGATCCCGGGCCAGCAGAACCTCGGCGGGCTCGACGTGGTCGTGCGCCGGAACGCGTTCGGCTCCCAGAACCAGTCGTTCGAGGTCGAACTCGACATCCCGGTGCTCGGCGAGCCGCCGGTGCGCGCGGTCTTCATCCGCGGGCCGGTCGTCGAGTCCGTCGGGGAGCGCGCGACGCCGCTCGCGGCGCTGCCCGACGGTCGCGTCGTGGCGGTCGAGCAGGGCGGCCTGGTCGGCACGAGCTTCCATCCCGAGATCCTCGGCGATCATCGGTTCCACGCCTACTTCCTCGACAAGGTCCGGGCGGCGGTGGGCGCCGCGGCGTAGCGCGCCGGGCGTTCGCCGGGGGCATGCCGTCCCGGTCGATCGCCGATTCGGCGTCGGAGCCCGCACGGGACCTCTGGCGGATCGTCGGTCGACGGGGTTTGATACCCCCATGGCAGAGCGCCTCCCGAGCACCTCCGATGAACTCCCCGAGGGGGAGACGGTCGGCTGCGACACGTCGGACATCCTGATCGTCCACCGGATCTTCCGCTGGGGGTTCCGTGAGATGCCGAAGCTCGTGCGAACGGCGCCGCCCGGCGATCGGGCCCGCGCCGGCGTCGTCGCCGATTCCGTCGACCTCGTCGCCCTCGCACTCCACCTGCACCACGAGGCCGAGGACGAACTGCTGTTCGGCAAGGTCGAGGCACGACGGCCCGCGTGCGAGGCGACCGTCGAGCTGATGCGCGAGCAGCATCGCCGGGTCGCCGAACTCCTCGGTCGCGTCGAGTCGGCCTCGCCCCGCTGGCGGGACCAGCCGGACGCGGAAACGGCCGAAGCCCTCGCGATCGCGCTCGACGACGTCGGTGCGCTGCTCGGCGTGCACCTCCGGGACGAGGAGGACGACATCATCCCGGTCGCCGCCGAGGAGCTGAGCCAACGGGAATGGAGTGCGCTCGGCGAGCACGGGCAGGAGCGCATCCCGAAGGACGGGCTGCCCGTGCAGCTCGGCCTGATGCTCGATGCCGTGCCCGAGGACGAGCGCTCCGAGTGGTTCCGGGCGCACATGCCCGCGCCCGTCAGGCTGCTGTGGGCGATCATGCTGAAGCGCCGCTACACGGCCTGGCATCGCGAGCTCTTCCCGGCGGGGATGCCGGAGGTCGCCTGATCCCGGTGCGTCCCGCGGCGCCTCGTCGGGCCCTCCGGCGCGCCCGTCGCCGGTCGGTGGGGGAGCGCTGGCCTAGAATGTCCGGGTACTGATCACCGAGTCGGGAGAGGCATGTCCGGGCATTCCAAGTGGGCGACGACCAAGCACAAGAAGGCCGTCATCGACGCGCGCCGTGCGAAGTCGTTCGCCAAGCTCATCAAGAACATCGAAGTCGCCGCGAAGCTCGGCGGCGCCGATCTGGCGGGCAACCCGACGCTCTACGACGCGGTCCAGAAGGCCAAGAAGACCTCGGTCCCGAACGACAACATCGATCGCGCCATCAAGCGCGGCGCGGGGATCTCCGGCGAGAGCGTCGAGTACATGAACATCATGTACGAGGCCTACGGCCCCAGCGGCGTCGCGCTCATGGTGGAGTGCCTCACCGACAACAAGAACCGCGCCGCGGCCGAGGTGCGCACCGCGCTCTCGCGCAACGGCGGCACGCTCGCCGACCCGGGCTCGGTCGCCTACAACTTCTCGCGCAAGGGGGTCATCGTCGTGTCGGGCGACGGCACCACCGAGGACGACGTGATGATGGCGGCGCTCGAGGCGGGCGCCGAGGAGGTCGAGCCGCACGCGCAGGGCTTCGAGGTGGTCACCGAGGCGACCGACCTGGTCCCCGTGCGGACCGCCCTGCAGGACGCCGGGCTGGACTACGAGTCCGCCGACGTGGAGTTCGTGCCGAACCTCAAGGTCGAGATCGATGCCGAGACGGCGAAGAAGGTCTTCCGCATCATCGACGCGCTCGAGGACAGCGACGACGTGCAGAACGTCTACAGCAACTTCGACCTCACCGCCGAGGTGCAGGCCGAACTCGAGGCGGACTCGGAGTAGTGCCCGTGCGGGTCCTCGGCATCGATCCCGGGCTGACCCGCTGCGGCGTGGGCGTCGTCGACGTCGCCCCGGACCGGACGGCCAGGCTCGTCGACGTCGTCGTGCTGCGCTCGCCCGCCGACCTGCCGACGCCGGCGCGACTCGAGCGCATCGCGGACGGACTCGAGGCGATCATCGAGGAGCACCGCCCGAACGCCGTCGCACTCGAACGGGTGTTCGCGCGCAGCGACGTCTCGACGATCATGGGCACGGCGCAGATCTCGGGCGTGGCGATGCTCATCGCCTCGCGCCGCGTGCTGCCGGTGGCGCTGCACACGCCGAGCGAGGTGAAGGCGGCGATCACCGGGTACGGTCGCGCCGACAAGAAGCAGGTCGGCACCATGGTCGCGCGCATCCTGGGCCTCGAGGCGGTGCCCAAGCCCGCGGATGCCGCGGACGCGCTCGCGCTCGCGATCTGCCACGCGTGGCGGACCGGAGGTGCCGCGGGAGCCGCGATCGCGGATGCGTCGGCGCGCGGCGGTCCGGCCGGGCGGCGTTCCGGCGGCGATGCGACCGGCACGCCGATGACGCCGGCGCAGCGTGCGTGGCTCGCCGCAGAGCGTGCCGCGAGCGTGTCGGGGGCGGCCCGTAGGGTGAAGGAGTGATCTCCTCCCTCCGCGGTCGCGTGCTCCAGGCCTCCGGCAGTTCCCTCGTGGTCGAGGTCTCGGGCGTGGGCTACTTCGTGAACGCCACTCCCGCGTTCGTCCTCGCCTGTCGCGAGGGCGACGAGGTGCTCGTGCACACGTCGCTCGTGGTCCGGGAGGACTCGCTCACGCTCTTCGGCTTCGCGACGACCGACGAACTCGAGGTGTTCGCGCTGCTGATCGGCGTCACCGGCGTCGGCCCGAAGTCGGCGCTCGGCGTGCTGTCGACGATGTCGCCCGCCGACGTGGCCCGCGCGGTCGAGTCCGAGGACGACGCCGCGTTCCGCCGCGTGAGCGGGATCGGCCCCAAGACGGCCAAGCTGATCACCGTCTCGCTCGCGGGCAAGGTGGTCGCGCCCGCCGCGGCGGCATCCGGTGCCCCGGTCGCCACCGGCGGCATCGCCGACGACGTGCTCGCTGCGCTGACCGGTCTCGGCTGGTCCGAGCGGCTCGCCGGCGAGGCGCTCGCCGAGACCCTTGAGACCGCCGACGAGGCGGCTGCGGCCTCGGTGCCCGTCCTGCTCCGGCTGACGCTCGCGAGGCTCGGACCGGCCCAGCAGGGAGCGCGCGCCCGATGAGCACCGAGGACCTGACCGATCCGGAACTCGCCTCCGAGGCGGAACTCGCGTTCGAGGGGGCGCTCCGACCCAGGAGCCTCGAGGAGTTCGTCGGCCAGACCCGCGTGCGCGGCCAGCTGCAGCTGCTGCTCTCGGCCGCGGCGATGCAGCAGCGCACACCCGACCACATCCTCCTCGCGGGCCCGCCCGGGCTCGGCAAGACCACGCTCGCGATGATCGTGGCGCACGAGGGCGGGCGTCCGCTCCGCATGTCGAGCGGGCCGGCCATCCAGCACGCCGGCGACCTCGCCGCGATCCTCTCCTCGCTCGTGCCGGGCGAAGTGCTCTTCATCGACGAGATCCACCGCATGGCGCGCTCCGCCGAGGAGATGCTCTACCTGGCGATGGAGGACTTCCGCATCGACATCATGGTCGGCAAGGGCGCCGGCGCGACCTCCGTCCCGCTCGACCTCGCCCCGTTCACGCTCGTCGGCGCGACGACCCGGGCCGGGCTGCTTCCGAACCCCCTGCGCGACCGGTTCGGGTTCACGGCACACCTCGAGTTCTACGACGAGGCGGAGCTCGAGCAGGTGCTGGCGCGCGCGGCGGTCATGCTCGGCCTCGACATCGACCGCGATGCGATCGCGGAGATCGCTGGTCGCTGCCGGGGCACCCCGCGCATCGCGAACCGGCTGCTGCGCCGGGTCCGCGACTACGCGCTCGTGCACGGCGGGAGCGCCGACGTCGAGGCCGTCCGCGCGGCGCTCGAGCTCTACGACGTCGACGCGCTCGGCCTCGACCGGCTCGACCGCGCCGTCATGCTCACCATCCTGAACCGGTTCGGCGGGGGACCGGTGGGCCTGAACACGCTCGCGGTGTCGGTCGGAGAGGAGGCTGAGACGATCGAGGCGGTCGTCGAGCCGTTCCTCGTCCGCATCGGCCTGATCACTCGCACGCCGCGCGGTCGCATGGCCACGTCGGACGCCTGGCGGCACTTCGGCCTCGTGCGTGAGACCGCCGACGCCGGGACGACGCTGCCCATCGATGACCTATAATCCTTGGAGGCTTCGGCCACCCCACCCCTGATCGTGCGCCGAGCGCACACCGGAAGGTTTCCCACTCCATGGATCCGCTGACCCTCATCATGCTCGCCGTCCTGGCGGTGCTCATCTTCTTCATGTTCCGCAACTCGCGGCGTCGTCAGGCGGAGATGCGCGACCTGCAGGCCAAGGTCGTGCCCGGGGCGAAGGTCATGACGAACTTCGGGGTCTTCGGCACGATCCTGTCGATCGACGAGGACGAGAACCAGGTCGAGCTGGAGTCGTCGCCGGGCACGGTGCTCACCGTGCACCGCCAGACGATCTCGCGCGTCGTCGACCCCGTCGAGGAGCCCGCCGTGGCGTCGACCCCGGTCGAGGGCGAGCCCGAGTTCGGCGAGCGCGTCGACGAGACGCCGAACGACGAGGCGCCCGACGCCAAGAAGTCGGACGACTGAGCCCACCCCACCGCTCTGCTCGCGCGATGCTGCGCGGGCTCCCTGCAGAGAAGGCACAACCGTGGCTGCACCATCGAAGCGGTCCTCGCGACCCACGCCCGTCCGCAAGGCCGTGCGATCCCTGACCTGGCTGGGCGTCCTGATCGTCGCCCTGTTCGGCATCAACGCCGCGGGGGTGATCTTCGGCGACGGGTCCTGGACCCCGAAGCTGGCGCTCGACCTCGAGGGCGGCACGCAGATCATCCTCGCCCCGCAGCTCGCGGACGGTGAGACGGTCACCCAGGAGCAGCTCGACCAGGCGGTGGCGATCATCCGCCAGCGCGTCGACGCGTCGGGCGTCGCCGAGGCGGAGATCAACACCCAGGGCGGCGAGAACGTGGTCGTCGCGATCCCCGGCGAGCTCGACGAGCAGACCCGGAACCGGATCGAGTCGTCGGCGAAGCTCGAGCTCCGCCCGGTGCTCCTCGCGGACGCCGCCGCCAACCAGGTGATCACGCCCACCGACACCCCCGAGGCCACCGACGGCGCCGACGGGGAACTGTCGGACACGCCCGAGGTGGAGCCCACCGACGCGAGCGACCCGAACTGGATCACGCCCGCGCTGCAGGACGAGTTCGACACGTTCGACTGCGCCGCGCTCGACGAGGGCACCGCCAACGTCGCACCGTCCGACCAGCCGCTCGTCACCTGCGATGACACCCGCACCATCAAGTACCTGCTCGGCCCGGTCGAGGTCGGCGGCGAGGACATCGTCGACGCGACGAACGGCACGGTGTCGACCCAGACCGGCGCCAGCACCGGGCAGTGGGCGGTCAACATCGTCTTCAACGACCGCGGAGCCGAGTCGTTCGCCGACGTCAGCCAGCGACTGTTCGCGCTGAACGGCCAGACGCCGCGCGACCAGTTCGCGTTCGTCCTCGACGGCGCCGTCCTGTCGGCGCCGCAGATGAACGCCGTCATCACCGACGGCCGCCCGCAGATCACGGGCAACTTCACCCAGGAGACCTCCAAGGCCCTGGCCGACCAGCTGAAGTTCGGCGCCCTGCCGATCTCGTTCGAGGTGCAGTCCTCGGACACCATCTCCGCGACGCTCGGAACCTCGCAGCTGCAGTCCGGCCTCATCGCCGGCCTCATCGGCCTCGTGCTCGTGGTGATCTACACGCTGTTCCAGTACCGGGCGCTCGGAAGCGTCACGATCGCCTCGCTCATCATCGCCGGCATCATCACCTACCTCACGATCACGATCCTGTCGTGGCGCGAGGGATACCGGCTCTCGCTCGCGGGCATCGCCGGCCTGATCGTCGCGATCGGCTTCACGGCCGACTCGTTCATCGTGTACTTCGAGCGCGTTCGCGACGAGCTGCGCGACGGGCGTCCGCTCGTCGGCGCGGTCGAGGCCGGCTGGAAGCGCGCCCTGCGCACCGTGCTCGCCTCGAAGGGCGTGAACCTGCTGGCTGCGGTCGTGCTGTTCATCCTCGCGGTCGGCAGCGTGCGCGGCTTCGCGTTCACCCTCGGTCTCACGACCATCATCGACGTCGTCGTCGTGATCCTGTTCACCCACCCGATGCTGCAGCTGCTCGCGCAGACGCGGTTCTTCTCCAGCGGCCATCCATGGTCCGGGCTCGACCCGCAGGCGCTCGGCGCCGTGTACCGCGGTCGTGCGGAGTTCCGCAAGCCCGTGGCAGTGCCCGCGAAGAAGGCGGCCTCCAGCTCGCGCGAGGCGCAGAAGCGCCAGACCATCGCCGAGCGCAAGGCGGCACAGGCCGACGCCAAGGTCGGCGCCGGCGAAGGCAAGGAGTCCTGATGGCCAACCGACTCACGACGTTCGGCAACGACCTCTACACGGGCAAGCGCTCGTTCAACTTCGTCGGCGGCCGCCGCAAGTGGTATGCGATCGCGGCAGTGCTGATCATCCTCTCGCTGCTGATGCCGTTCGCGCGCGGCTTCAACTTCGGCATCGAGTTCCGGGGCGGATCCCAGTTCCAGATCTCCGGCGTCTCATCGGCGACGGCGCAGCCCGCCGTCGACGCGGTCGCCGAGGTCGCCCCTGACGCGGTCGCGCGCGTCACGATCGTCGGCGACGAGGGCGTCCGGGTGCAGACCGACCAGCTCGAGCAGGCCGAGTCCCGCCAGCTGACGGCTGCCCTCGCCGATGCGTACGGCGTGCCCGAGTCCGAGGTGACGTCCTCGTTCATCGGGGCGAGCTGGGGCGCCGACGTGACACGGCAGGCGCTCGTCGGCCTCCTCGCCTTCCTGCTGCTCGCGGCGATCATCATGGCGCTGTACTTCCGCACCTGGAAGATGTCGCTCGCCGCGATGCTCTCGCTGCTCGGCGACCTCATCGTCACCGCGGGGGTCTACGCCGCGGTCGGCTTCGAGGTCACGCCGGCCGCGATGATCGGCATCCTGACGATCCTCAGCTACTCGCTCTACGACACGGTCGTCGTGTTCGACAAGATCCGCGAGAACACGACGGACGACGGCATGGAGTCGCGTCGCACCTTCGCGGAATCGGTCAACCTCGCCGTCAACCAGACGCTCGTGCGCTCCATCAACACGAGCGTCGTGGCGGCGCTCCCGGTCGCGGCGATCCTCTTCATCGGCGCGGGCGTGCTCGGGGCGGACACCCTTCGCGACATCTCGCTGGCCCTGCTCATCGGCATCATCGTGGGCACCTGGTCGACGGTGTTCATCGCGGCACCGCTCTACTCGCAGCTGCGAGAGGGCGAGCCGGCGATCAAGCGTCACGACCAGAAGGTCCTCAAGGAGCGCGAGCGCGCGGGCGGCAGCTCGGCCGAGGCCGTCACCGTCGCTTGACCGGGGCCCGGGGACCGGTGGTCCCCGGGCGCCCCGGAAGCGGTGATAATTGAGGTCTGGAGGTGTGGGGCCCATGACCGAGACCGGTGTCAACTCGACGGCGTCATTGCGCCGTCTCGTGCCGCGCATCTTCTCCAAGGCACTGCCGACCGGAGCGATCGACGGCGTCATCCGGACGGTCAAGATGCACCATCCGAAGGCCGACGTCTCGGTCGTCGAGCGCGCGTACACCGTCGCCGATCAGGCCCATGCCGGCCAGAAGCGCCGGAGCGGCGAGCCGTACATCACGCACCCGATCGCGGTCGCGCAGATCCTCGCCGACCTCGGCATCGGCTCGAAGGCCGTGGCGGCGGCGCTCCTGCACGACACCGTCGAGGACACCTCGTACACGCTCGACCAGCTCCGTGCCGACTTCGGCGACGAGATCGCGATGCTCGTCGACGGCGTCACCAAGCTGGACAAGGTCAAGTACGGCGATTCGACGCAGGCCGAGACGGTCCGCAAGATGATCGTCGCGATGTCCAAGGACATCCGCGTGCTCATCATCAAGCTCGCCGACCGCCTCCACAACGCGCGGACGTGGGGCTTCGTGCCCGCGGCGTCCGCCTCGCGCAAGGCGACCGAGACGCTCGAGATCTACGCGCCGCTGGCGCATCGGCTGGGCATCCAGGCCATCAAGTGGGAGCTCGAGGACCTCTCGTTCGCGGTCCTGTACCCGAAGCTGTACGCCGAGATCGAGAGCCTGGTCAAGCAGCGCACGCCGCAGCGCGAGGAGTACGTGCAGTCGGTCATCGACCTGGTCGGAGAGGACCTCAAGGCCGCGCGGATCCGCGGCAAGGTCGTGGGGCGACCGAAGCAGTACTACTCGATCTACCAGAAGATGATCGTGCGCGGCCGCGACTTCGACGACATCTACGACCTGGTCGGGATCCGCGTGCTGGTGAACTCGGTGCGCGACTGCTACGCGATCCTCGGTTCCATCCACGCCCGCTGGACCCCGGTGCCCGGGCGGTTCAAGGACTACATCGCGACGCCGAAGTTCAACCTCTACCAGTCGTTGCACACGACGGTCATCGGCCCCAAGGGACGCCCGGTCGAGATCCAGATCCGCACCCATGACATGCACCAGCGCGCCGAGTACGGTGTCGCGGCGCACTGGAAGTACAAGGAGCGGATGGCCACGGGCCGTGCCGACTCGGGGACGAGCGGGGACGCCGACATGGCGTGGCTGGCGCACATCTCCGACTGGCAGGCGGAGACGACCGATCCGGGTGAGTTCCTCGATTCGCTGCGCTTCGAGATCGGTGCGAAGGAGGTCTACGTCTTCACCCCGAAGGGGCGCGTGATCGGGCTCCCATCAGGCGCGACGCCGGTCGACTTCGCGTACGCGGTGCACACCGAGGTCGGTCACCGGACGATGGGTGCGAAGGTGAACGGCCGGCTGGTGCCGCTCGAGAGCGAGCTCACGAGTGGCGACGTCGTCGAGGTGTTCACGTCGAAGAACCCCGACTCGGGCCCGAGCAAGGACTGGCTGACCTTCGTCAAGAGCCCGCGTGCCCGGAGCAAGATCCGGCAGTGGTTCACGAAGGAGCGTCGCGACGAGGCCATCGAGCAGGGCCGCGATGCCATCGCGCGGGCCATGCGCAAGCAGAACCTGCCGCTGCAGAAGCTCATGAGCCAGGAGTCGTTCGCCGAGGTCGCGGCGCAACTGCGGTACGACGACGTCTCGGCGCTGTACGCCGCCGTCGGCGAAGGGCACGTGTCCACGCAGTCCGTCATCGAGAAGGTCGTCGCGCTGGTCCGCGACGACGACGACGTCGACGAGCCCGAGCTGCCGCCGATCCCGGTGCGCTCGCGGCCGCTGCCGCGGACCAGCGATTCGGGCGTGCTCGTTCGCGGGGCACCCGACATCCTGGTCAAGATCGCACGGTGCTGCACGCCCGTCCCCGGCGACGACATCGTCGGCTTCATCACCCGCGGCTCGGGGGTCTCGGTGCACCAGGCGTCGTGCCACAACGTGCAGTCGCTGCTGCGCGAGCCCGACCGGATGATCGATGTCGAGTGGGCGCCCAGTTCGAAGAGCGTCTTCCTGGTGCAGATCCAGATCGAGGCCCTCGACCGTGCCGGGCTGCTGTCGGACGTGACCCGTGTGCTGAGCGAGCACCACGTGAACATCCTGTCTGCCAACGTCTCGACCTCGACCGACCGACTTGCGATCAGCCGGTTCGTCTTCGAGATGGGCGACACGACCCACCTCGACCGCGTGCTGAACGCGGTGCGCCGGATCGACGCGGTCTACGACGTGTACCGCGTCAGCGACGGCTAGGCCGCGGCCTCGGGGCGGGCTGCGGCCTCGGCCAGACGTTCGAGGGCGACCGACTTGTGCGGCATCCGGTGCGCCCGCTCGATGCGTTCGCGGGCGCGCTGCCCCGCGCCGGGTCCGATCGCGAGGAGGCCCGCGACGATGCCGACCACCTCGGGAGCGGCGTGCGGATCGCGCACCAGGTCGTAGATGGTCCGATCGAGCCGGGTGCACCGGATGCCGCCGATGCTCGCCACCTCATCGGGCGTGATCGCGACCTCGCGCAGCCGGACTCCGGACGGGATCGAGCGGACGGACACCCGCTCGGTGTGCGGCACGCAGCATTCGATGGTGCGAGGAGGCACGGCGAGCGCACCGTGCACCCATGCCGCCGATCGCCGTTCCAGGATCGTGGACGTCGGCGTCGCAGGCGCGATCGCGGCCGCGCGAAGCGCGGGCAGGTCGGGTTCGTCGATCGGGCACCACCGCTCGCCGAGCCGCATGAGCTCGCCGTCGATGCGCGCCGCGCACAGCTCGGCGAGCGGGAGGTCGCGGGAGTCGAGGACGGCGGGGAGTCTGGCCATGCGTCCATGCTCGGCCATCCGGCCGCCGCGTCGGGGACCAGGTCGGAACCTGTGGACGAGGGGGCGGTCGGCTCCCCTGAGGAGGGCCGACGGCCCCGACGAACGGACCCGCCGCGCGCCGGACGCGTCAGCCGCCGACGGCCTTGAGCCAGGCGCGCCGCGCGTCGAGGGCCTCGCGCGCCGCGGCGGCGGCCTCGGCATCGCCGGACGCCTCGGCGTCGGCGAGCTCGGACTCGAGCTTCTCGATCGCGTCGTGCAGCTGCCCGAGCATGCCCTCGGAGCGAGCCTTCTTCTCCGGGTCCTCGCGCTCCCAGCGCTCGTCCTCGAGGGCCCGCACGTGGTTCTCGACCTTGCGCAGGCGGTCCTCCACCGAGCGGACCTGGTCACGGGGCACCCGGCCGATCTCGTCCCAGCGGCGCTGGATGCCGTTCAGCGTGGAGCGCGCGGACCGCGAATCAGTCGCGGAGAGGAGCGTGTCGGCCTCGTCGAGGAGCGCGCGCTTCTGCTCGAGGTTGGCGCGATACTCCTCGTCGTCCTTCGCGTCGATCTCGGCCTTGGCCTGGAAGAGCACGTCGCCCGCGGCCTTGAACTTCGCCCAGAGCGCGTCGTCGACCTTCTTGCCCGCGCGACCGGCCTGCTTCCACTCGTCGAGCAGGGCGCGGTACTCCGGCACCCCGTCCGCCCCGCGCGGGGCGAGCGCCTCGGCGCGTTCGATCAGGTGCTGCTTGCGCTGCCGGACCTCGCGGTGCTGGGCGTCGAGCTCGGCGAAGAACGCCTTGCGGTGCTGCTCGATCGTGGAGCGGGCCGCGCGGAAGCGCTTCCAGAGCTCGTTCGCCTCGCCCTTGGGCAGGCGCGGTCCGTCCTGCTGGTGCTGCTGCCACCGGGCGAAGAGGTCGTCGAGTGCCGCCGACGTCTGCTTCCACTGGGTCTTCGCCGGGTCCTGGGCCGCGAGGGACTCGGCCTCCTCGACGATGCGCGTGCGCTCGACGATGGCGTCGGCCAGTGCGGCCTTCGCCTCGGCCTGCTGCTGCACGGTGAGTTCCTGGGTCGTCCCCGACAGCGCATCCAGGCGGCGCGCGAGCGCCTCGAGGTCGCCGACCGCGTGGGCGTCGGCGACGCTGGACTGGAGCGTGGCGACGGCCTTCGCGACATCGGCCGCAGGCGCGCCGCGGCGCACGCGCTGCTCGAGCAGTGCCACGGCGCCGGCGAGGTCCGCGTACTTGCGCTCGAAGTAGGCCAGCGCCTCCTCCGGCGTCGCGTCGGGGTACTGCCCGACCTCGCGCTCGCCCTCGCTGGTCCGCACGAAGACGGTGCCCGTCTCGTCGACGCGGCCCCACGGTTGCTGTGCTGAATCGGTCACGAAAGTCACCCTGTCGTCGGTCGGATGCCGCATGCGCGGCGGGAAGACGGCTTCAAGCCTATTGCACCCCCGGAGCGGGCCGCCGGACGTGCCCTCGGGGCTCCGGGGCCGCGTTCACTCGACCTCGAAGGCCGTGATGGTCACCGCGTCGGCGGGCGCGCCGTCGGGGGCGCCGTCCGCGACGCCGAGGTCGGTGATGTCGCTGCGCAGCGCATCGAGTCCGTCGGTGACCCGACCGATCACGGTGTAGCCGCCGGCCGCGTCGGACGGGATCGTCGAGTCCTCGTACACGATGAAGAACTGGCTGCCCTGGCTCTCGGCGGCCCCGCCCGCCCGCGCCATCGCGATGGTGCCTGCCGGGTAGACGTCGTCGGCGGGCGCGTTCTCGATCGGGCCGTAGGAGTAGCCGGGGCCGCCGGTGCCGTCGCCGTTCGGGTCGCCGCACTGCAGCACGAAGATGCCCTGCGTGGTCAGCCGGTGGCAGGCGAGGCCGTCGTAGAAGCCGGAGTCGGCGAGGCTCACCGTGCTCGCGACGGCCTGCGGGGCCGCCTGCCCGTCGAGCTCGATCGACAGCGGCACGTCGTTGAGGCTCAGTGCGCCGACCCAGGTGCGATCCTCGGCGAGGTCGGGCGACGGGGCCTCGGCCTCCGGGGTCGGCGTGGGCGTCGGCGTGGCCTCGGGCGCGCCCGGACCGGCCGAGAAGTAGAACAGCTGGGCCACCACCGCGAGCGTCAGCACGACCACCAGCCCGATGCCGGCGAGGACGTTGTCCCGGGTGCGTCGCCGCACGGAGCGACGGTGCACTTCCTGACGGGCCTGGTAGGTGCGCAGGCGCGAGCGTTCCTCGCGCGCCTGACGGTCGTTCGTTGCCACGCTGCTCCTTCGGGGGAATCCTGCGGAGAGAGCCTACGCAACCGCGGTCCGCCGGGGCGAATCCGTCTCCTCCGCCGGCGCCGAGGTGTCGGCGGCCGCGATTACGCTGGTGCGCATGGTGGACACGGCGGCCGGACTGCGCGCCGGCGCGACCCCGCTCGCCGTCCGCATGCGACCGCGCAGCCTCGACGAGGTCGCGGGCCAGCGGCACCTGCTCACGCCGGGCTCGCCGCTCGTCGCCCTCGCGGCCGATCGGAGCGGGCAGTCGGGCGCCGTCTCGGTCATCCTGTGGGGGCCGCCCGGCACCGGCAAGACGACGATCGCGCAGGCGATCGCGCGATCCTCCGGTCGCAAGTTCGTCGAGCTCTCGGCCGTGACGGCCGGGGTGAGGGACGTGCGACAGGTCATGGAGGCGGCGCGGGCGGACCGCGACCTCTACGGCCTGTCCACCGTGCTCTTCCTCGATGAGATCCACCGGTTCACGAAGGCGCAGCAGGACGCGCTGCTGCCGGGGGTCGAGAACGGCTGGGTCATCCTGGTCGCCGCGACGACCGAGAACCCGTCGTTCTCCGTGATCTCGCCGCTGCTGTCGCGTTCGCTGCTGCTGACGCTCGAACCACTCGGCGACGACGACGTGGCACTGCTCGTCGACCGGGCGGTCGCCGACCCTCGCGGGCTCGACGGACGCGTCGACCTCGCCCCCGAGGCGCGCGCGGCGATCGTGCGGCTCGCCTCCGGCGACGCCCGGCGTGCACTCACCGCCCTGGAAGCGGCGTCGACCTCCGCGATGGGGGAGGCCGCGCGGGCCGACGGCGAGCGCGCGGCATCGGCGGCCGCCGCCGCCGACCCGGGGGAGGTCGGGAGTGACGACGAGGACGAGGACGCCGCCGAGGACGCCGCCGACGATCGCGCGCGAGCGGGGCGCCCCGTGATCACGCCGGACATCGTCGCGCGGGCGGTGGACCGGGCGCTGCTGCGCTACGACCGCGACGGCGACGAGCACTACGACGTGATCAGCGCGTTCATCAAGTCGGTGCGGGGCAGCGACGTCGACGCGGCGCTGCACTACCTCGCCCGGATGATCGAGGCGGGGGAGGATCCGCGCTTCATCGCGCGCCGCATCATCGTGCTCGCATCGGAGGACATCGGCATGGCCGACCCCACCGCGCTCGGCGTCGCGGTCGCAGCCGCCGACGCCGTGCAGTACATCGGCATGCCCGAGGGCCGCATCCCGCTGGCACAGGCGGTCGTGCACCTCGCGACCGCGCCCAAGTCGAACGCGGCCTATCTCGGCATCGACGCCGCCCTCGCCGACGTGCGCGCCGGGCGTCTCGGCCGCGTTCCGAAGCACCTCCGCGATGCCCACTACCCGGGCGCCAAGCGGCTCGGCCACGGGGTCGGGTACTCGTATCCGCACGACGACGCGATCGGAGTCGTGGCGCAGCAGTACCTGCCGGACCCGCTCCGGGGCGCGGTGTACTACTCGCCGACCGAGCACGGCAACGAGCGCGAGGTGTCTGCGCGGCTGGCCAAGCTCCGGCGCATCGTGCGCGGCGAACCCTGACCCGCCGTCCGTGATAGGATCGTCGCTGGCCTGAAGCTGGATTCTCGCGTGCGGCTGCGCGGTCTCCACGGCGAAGGGATGCGACCTGTAGCCGGTCGCCCCGCGGCGAACCCCTCTGAACATCGTCTTTCCGGCGTCGAACGCGCCCGGAACACATCGTTTGAGAATCCTCCGAAAGGACATCGTGACCAACCAGTCCCGAAGCAAGACCCGCCTCTCCCGCGCACTCGGCGTCGCCCTGACCCCGAAGGCCGCGAAGTACATGGAGAAGCGCCCGTACGCGCCCGGCGAGCACGGCCGCACCAAGCGCAAGCAGGACTCCGACTACGCCGTCCGCCTCCGCGAGAAGCAGCGCCTGCGCGCCCAGTACGGCATCCGCGAGAAGCAGCTCCGCATCGCCTTCAACGAGGCGCGCCGCACCGACGGCCTGACCGGTGAGAACCTGGTCGAGCTGCTCGAGATGCGCCTCGACGCGCTCGTGCTCCGCGCCGGCTTCGCCCGCACCATCTCGCAGGCCCGCCAGTTCGTCGTGCACCGCCACATCACCGTCGACGGCCAGCTCGTCGACCGCCCCTCGTTCCGCGTGAAGCCGGGCCAGGTCATCGGCGTCAAGCAGCGCTCCGAGGGCACCGAGCCCTTCCAGGTCGCGGCCGCCGGCGGCCACGTCGACGTCCTGCCCAAGGTGCCGGGCTACCTCGAGGTCGAGCTCGACAAGCTGCAGGCCAAGCTCGTGCGTCGCCCGAAGCGCGCCGAGGTCCCCGTCACGTGTGACGTGCAGCTCGTCGTCGAGTACTACGCCGCCCGCTAGTCGGTCGGTGCTCCCGAACGGGGTCGCGGTTCGCCGCGGCCCCGTTCGTCGTCTCCTCGCGAGGTCGATGCGACGCCCTAGACTGGTGGGACGCGTGCGCACCGTGCGGCACGACCCAGCGAGGAGTGAGACGTGAAGAGCATCCTGTGGTTCACCGTCGGCGTGGCAGCCGGGTTCGCGGCCGCCCACCAGGTCAACCGCACGGCCCAGGGTCGTGAGTTCTTCGCGGGTCTCGACGCCAAGGCGCGCGCGTTCGGCCGCGCCGTCGCCGAGGGCTACCACGCGCGCGAAGCGGAGCTCCGGGCCGCCGAGGACCGCTAGGCGCCGCGGGCCGAACCTGTTCCCGCGGACGCCGCGGGAACGCTCCACCATTCCCACGAACCAGAACGGAACCATGCAGACTGCAGAGATCCGCCAGCGCTGGCTGGACTTCTTCGCCGAGCGCGGCCACACGGTCGTGCCGTCGGCCTCGCTCGTCTCGGACGACCCCTCGCTGCTCTTCACGGTCGCCGGCATGGTGCCGTTCGTGCCGTACCTCACGGGCGTCGTCCCCGCACCCTACGCCAGGGCGACGAGCGTGCAGAAATGCATCCGCACGAACGACATCGAGGAGGTCGGCAAGACCCCTCGCCACGGCACGTTCTTCCAGATGAACGGCAACTTCTCGTTCGGCGACTACTTCAAGGAGGGGGCGATCACGTTCGCGTGGGAGCTCCTCACCAGTCCCGAGGCGGACGGCGGGTACGGCTTCGACCCGAAGGACCTCTGGGTCACCGTCTACGAGGAGGACGACGAGGCTCGCGAGATCTGGCGCCGCGTCGCGGGCCTGCCCGATGAGCGTATCCAGGGCCTCGGCAAGGACACGAACTACTGGCACACCGGTCAGCCCGGGCCGGCCGGACCGTGCTCCGAGATCTTCTTCGACCGAGGGCCCGCGTACGGCATCGACGGCGGCCCCGCCACGGACGACGACCGATACGTCGAGATCTGGAACCTCGTGTTCATGCAGTACCTCATCGCCGACGTGAAGTCGAAGACCGACTTCACGATCGTCAAGGAACTGCCCAAGAAGAACATCGACACCGGCATGGGGCTCGAGCGCGTCGCGTTCATCAAGCAGGGCGTCGACAACATGTACGAGATCGACCAGGTGCGTCCGGTCCTGGACGCCGCGGCGAAGCTGTCGGGTCGCACCTACGGCGCCGACCACGAGGACGACGTGCGCATGCGCGTCATCGCCGACCACATCCGCTCGTCGCTGATGCTGATGAGCGATGGGGTGACGCCGTCCAACGAGGGCCGCGGCTACATCCTGCGCCGCCTGCTCCGCCGGAGCATCCGCGCGATGCGCCTGCTCGGCGTCGAGGGCCCGACATTCCGGGAGCTCTTCGCCGCGTCTCGCGACGCGATGAAGGCGGCCTACCCCGAGGTCGCGACGAACTACACGCAGATCGAGCAGCTCGCGCTCGGCGAGGAGGCGGCATTCCTCCGCACGCTCACCGCCGGCACCGCGATCCTCGACACCGCGGTCGCGAAGACGAGGGCCGACGGAGTCGACCGCCTTGCCGGCGACACCGCGTTCCTGCTGCACGACACCTACGGCTTCCCGATCGAGCTCACGCTCGAGATGGCCGATGAGGCCGGCCTCGCCGTCGACCGCACGGCGTTCGACGCCCTGATGGCCGACCAGCGCTCGCGCGCGAAGGCCGACGCCAAGTCGAAGAAGAAGGTGCTGGCGGACCTCTCGGTCTACAGCGACTTCCGGGCGCGTGGTGAGACGGTCTTCACGGGATACAGCGACCTCGTGACCGACTCGACGGTGCTCGGCATCCTCGTCGACGGCCGTCCGTCGGCCTCGGCGACGACCGGTCAGACCGCCGAGGTCATCCTCGCGGAGACCTCGCTGTACGCCGAGTCCGGCGGACAGGCGCCGGATCGTGGCCGGATCGTCGGCGACGGCTTCGAACTCGAGGTGCTCGACGTGCAGAAGCCAGTGAAGGGCCTCATCAGCCACACGGTGAAGGTGACCGCGGGCGAGGTCGGCGTGGGCGTACCCGCGACGAGCGTCGTCGACGAGGACTACCGGCGCGGCGCGACCCAGGCGCACTCCGGTACGCACCTCGTGCACGCCGCGCTCCGGCAGGTGCTGGGCCCGACCGCGCACCAGTCCGGCTCGTTCAACAAGGCCGGCTACCTCCGCCTGGACTACGGCTGGAACCAGGCGCTGTCATCCGAGACGCGCAGCGAGATCGAGGAGGTCGCGAACGTCGCGGTTCGCGAGAACCTCGAGGTGGTGACCCGCGAGATGCCGATCGACGAGGCGAAGGCGCTCGGCGCCATGGCGCTGTTCGGCGAGAAGTACGGGGACGTCGTCCGCGTCGTCGACATCGGCGGCCCCTGGTCGCGCGAGCTCTGCGCGGGCACGCACGTCGCGCGAAGCGCCGAGATCGGCATGATCAACATCGTCGGCGAGTCGTCCGTGGGCGCCTCGAACCGCCGCGTCGAGTCCCTCGTCGGACAGGACGCCTTCAAGCGGTTCGCGGCGGAGCGTGCGCTCGTCCAGGAGCTGACCGGCACCCTCAAGACGCGCCCGGACCTGCTCGTGGACCGCGTCGGTGAGCTCGTCGCGAGCCTGAAGGCGGCGGAGAAGAAGATCCAGGCCTTCGAGGCGAAGGCGCTGAACGATCGGGTGCCCGACCTGGCGTCGAAGGCGGAGCGGGTGGGCGACCTGCTCGTCGTCGCCGAGGCGACGGGCCGGCTCGGCTCCGGCGACGAACTGCGCTCGCTCGCGAACGCGGTCCGGGCGAAGCTCGGCGACGCGGCATCCGTGGTGGCGCTCGTCGGCGAGGTCGGCGGCAAGCCCCTCGCGATCGCCGCGACCTCGCCGGCGGCTCGGGAAGCCGGGGCGAACGCCGGGACGATCGCGAAGGCCATGGCCGCGGCACTCGGCGGCGGCGGCGGCGGCAAGCCCGACCTGGCCCAGGGCGGCGGCTCCGACCTGACGGCGATCCCCGCCGCGCTGCGCGCCGCGCGGTCCGCCGCGGGAAGCTGATGATGCGTCCCGGCGCACGACTCGGCATCGACGTCGGCCGGGTCCGCGTCGGCGTCGCCCGCTGCGACGCGTCCGCCATCCTCGCGGTCCCCGTGGAGACGGTGGCGCGCAGCCCCGAGGGGGAGGACGCCGACATCCGACGGGTGCTCGAGCTGGCGGGCGAGCACGAGGTGATCGAGCTCGTCGTGGGTCATCCGCTGTCGCTGTCGGGCCGTCCGACCGCGTCGACGGACGACGCGGTCGGCTTCGCCGAGCGGCTGGCGGCCGGCGGCGCCGCAACGGTTCGCCTGGTCGACGAGCGCATGTCGACGGTGAGCGCGCAGCAGGCGCTGCGGTCGGCCGGGAAGTCGTCGCGCAAGCAGCGGCCCATCATCGACCAAGCCGCAGCCGTTATCATCTTGCAACACGCCATCGATGCCGAACGTGCATCGGGCACCGCCCCCGGACGCACGATCTCCGTCGAGGAAGGCCCCTGACCTCGTGACCCAGCTTCCCCCAGAACGCCGTCGGCCCGCCGACCCGCCGACCACGACCGGGTCGACGCCGAACGCCCCGCTGACGCGACGTGAGCTCCGTGCTCAGCAGCGTGCCGCCGCGGAGGAGCAGGCGCGGCAGGACGCGGGGCAGGATGCCGCGGCCCAGGGCGAGCCCACGGGCGGAGTCGACCCGCGCGGGTACGACGAGCGCACGTACGACCGGGCCGGATACGACCAGCGGGGATACGACCAGGCCGGGTTCGACCAGCGGGGATACGACCAGCGGGGAAACGACCAGGCCGGGTTCGACCAGGGTGGCTACGGCCAGCGCGGCTACGACCGGGCCGGCTACGACCAGGGCGGCTACGACCGGGCCGGCTACGACCAGGGCGGCTACGACCGGGCCGGCTACGACCAGCGGGGGTACGACGGGGCCGGCTACGACCGGCAGGGGTACGACCAGCAGGGACACGATCAGGCGGCGTACGACGAACACGGCGGCTACGACCAGCGCGGCTACGAGCGGGGCGGCTACGACCGTCGCGAGTACGACGACCGGCGATACGGGGCCGCGCGCGATCAGCGCGGGTACGACCAGCAGCGGTACGACGAGCACGGATACGACGCCGAGTACGACCGGACCGCTCGCGACGACCGTCGGGTCGCCGACCAGGCCGTCGGCAGTCCGGGGCGCACCGGGCGGGAGGACCACTTCACCGGTATCGGTGCGACTCCCGCGGTGTCCGGCGATCCGCGGTACGACGCCTACGCGCGCGACGACGCCACGGCGCCGGGCGAGGAGTCGATCCGCCCTGCGACCAGTCCGGGCATGATCTCCAGCGCCGACCCGCACGGGGAGGACCCGTTCGCCGACCTGATCGACGACGGCACCCGGCCCTCGCGCTCCGACCGTCGCGCGGTGTCGTCGTGGGAGCTCGAGGAGCAGGAACGCGAACCGAACCGTCGTCGTCGCGGCGCATGGGGCTGCCTCATCGCGCTCCTGGTCCTCGGCGCGCTCGTCGCCGGTGCGGCGTTCGTCCTCCAGGGGCCGATCACCTCGCTGGTCGAGCGCTTCCAGCCGCCGGAGGACTACACCGGGTCCGGCACGGGCGAAGTCGTGTTCATGATCAACGAGGGCGACGGCGGCGAGGCGATCGCGGCCAACCTCGAAGGCCAGGACATCGTCGCCTCGGGCGACGCGTTCATCGCGGCGGTGACCGACCGCAGCCCCGAGCCGACGTTCTACCCGGGCGCGTACGCGATGGCGAACCAGATGAGCGCGGAGGCGGCCCTCGACGCGCTGCTCGATCCCGAGAACAAGCTCGAGAACACGTTCGTGATCCAGGAGGGCCTCTGGGCTCGTGATGCCCTCGCTGCGGCATCGACCGCCACCGGCATCCCCATCGAGGACCTGCAGGCGGCGGCGGCCGACCCGCAGGCGCTCGGCCTGCCCGAGCAGGCGACGAGCGTCGAGGGCTTCCTGTTCCCGGCGACGTACACGTTCCCGCCGGACGTGTCGGCCGAGGAGGTCGTGCAGACCCTCGTCGACCGGTCGTTCCAGTCGCTCGACGACGCCGGCGTCGCCCCCGAGGACCGCTGGCAGACCGTCGTCATCGCGTCGCTCATCGAACGCGAGGCCGGTTCGGAGGCGGACGCCTACAAGGTCTCCCGCGTCATCCGGAACCGACTCGACCCGGACCAGTTCCCCTCGCAGCTGCTGCAGTTCGACTCGACGGTGCACTACGGCACGGGCGACGACTCGCTCGTGACGACGACCGACGCGGAGCGCGCCGACGAGTCGAACCCGTACAACACGTACGTGCATCCGGGCCTGCCGCCCGGGCCGATCGGCAACCCGGGCGATGTCGCGATCGACGCCGCCAGGAACCCCGCCGACGGTCCGTGGCTGTACTTCGTGACCGTGAACCTCGAGACGGGCGAGACCGTGTTCTCGGCCACGCTCGAGGAGCACGAGGCGGCGGTCCAGCGCTTCCTGCAGTACCTCGACGAGAACGGATGACGGTGACCGGCGGACGCCGTTCGGGCGACCCGGCGCGCACCGCGCGGCGACGGGTCCGGCTCGCCGTGCTGGGCTCGCCCATCGCGCACTCGAAGAGCCCCGCACTGCACCGGGCCGCGTACGCCGCGCTCGGACTCGACTGGAGCTACGACGCCATCGACACCCCGGCCGGAACGCTGGGCGACCTCATCGCCCGCGTGCGCTCGGACCCGGATGCCGCGTGGCGCGGCCTGTCCCTGACGATGCCGCTCAAGCGGGAGGTGCTCGACCACCTGGACGGCGCGGACCGGCTCGTCGACCTCGCCGGCGCAGCCAACACGCTGCGGTTCGCCGACGACGGCACGCTGCAGGGCTTCAACACCGACATCGGCGGGATCGTCGGCGCGCTCGGGCACGGCGGCGTCGACCGGGTCCACCGGGCGGTCCTCCTCGGCGGCGGCGCCACGGCCGCGTCCGCGCTCATCGCGATGGCCGAGCTCGGCGCGGCCGAGGTGGACGTGCTCGTGCGCGATCCCTCCCGCGCGCTCGGCGTCGTCGAGCTCGGGCGCCGCGTGGGACTCGTCGTGCGGGTCGGGTCGGTCGCCGAGCTCTCCGATGCGCCGCCGGCGGACCTGCTCGTGAGCACGGTGCCCGGCGGGACCGACCTCGGCGTCGCGCCCTCCGCCGCCCTGGTCGAGGCCGCCGTGCTGCTCGACGTCGCCTACGACCCGTGGCCCACCCCGCTGGCGTCGGACTGGCTCGATCGCGGCGGACGGCTCGTGCACGGGCTCGGCATGCTCGTGCACCAGGCCCTGCTCCAGGTCCGGGTCTTCACGTCGGGCGATCCGCTCGAGCCGCTGCCCGACGAGGAGTCCGTGCTCGACGTCATGCGCCGGAGCGCCTGAGGACCCTGTGGGAGGATGGTGGGCATGCTCCGTTGGCTCACCGCCGGGGAATCGCACGGCCCCGAACTCGTCGCGATCCTCGAAGGCCTCCCCGCAGGCATCCCCGTCACCCTCGACGACATCCGCGCCGACCTCGCGCGACGCAAGCTCGGCTACGGCCGCGGCGCGCGCATGAAGTTCGAGCAGGACGAGCTCGCGGTCTCGGGCGGCGTCCGGCACGGCCTCACGCTCGGGAGCCCGGTCGCCCTGCGGATCGGGAACACCGAGTGGCCGAAGTGGGAGCAGGTCATGAGCTCGGAGCCGGTCGACCCCGAGACGCTCGGTCGCGGACGCGGCGCCCCTCTGACGCGCCCGCGCCCGGGGCACGCCGACCTCGTGGGCATGCAGAAGTACGGCTTCGACGAGGCCCGTCCCGTGCTCGAGCGCGCCAGCGCCCGCGAGACGGCGGCACGGGTCGCCCTCGGCGCCGTCGCCCGGTCGTTCCTCGGCGAGCTCGGCATCCGCCTGGTGTCGCACACGGTCGCGATCGGCCCGGTGCACGTGCCCGAGGGGGCGGTGCTGCCCATGCCATCGGACGTCGACGCGCTCGACGCCGACCCGCTCCGCTGCTTCGACGCGGTGACGAGCGAGCGCATGGTCGCCGAGGTCGATGCCGCGCACAAGGAGGGCGACACGCTCGGCGGCGTCGTCGAGGTGCTCGCCTACGGGCTGCCGACGGGGCTCGGCTCGCACGTCCACTGGGATCGCCGCCTCGACGCACAGCTCGCCGCGGCGCTCATGGGCATCCAGGCCATCAAGGGCGTGGAGGTCGGCGACGGGTTCCTCACGACCACGCGTCGCGGCTCGGACGCGCACGACGAGCTGCACCTCGCCGACGGACGCATCATCCGCGCGAGCGACCGCGCCGGCGGCACCGAGGGCGGGATGTCGACCGGCACCGTGCTGCGGGTCCGCGCGGGCATGAAGCCCATCGCGACCGTGCCGCGCGCGCTGCCGACGATCGACGTCGCGACCGGCGAGCCGGCGCCCGCGCACCACCAGCGCTCCGACGTCTGCGCGGTGCCGGCGGCCGGCGTCGTCGCCGAGGCGATGGTGGCGCTCACGCTCGCGAACGCGGTGCTCGAGAAGTTCGGCGGCGACTCCGTCGCCGAGACGCGTCGGAACCTCGAGTCCTACCTCGCGGCGATCCCCGACGCCCTGGCGAGCGAGGTCGCCGACGGCGCGGTCCGTGCCTGACGCGGCGGCCCGACCCGCCGCGTCCCGGAGCCGGGAGGTGCCGCTGCCGATCGTGCTCGTCGGGCCGATGGGCTCCGGCAAGTCACGCGTCGGCGCGCGCCTCGCGGCCTCCCTCGACGTGCCGTACATCGACACGGACCGGAGGATCGCGGAGCGGTACGGACCCATCCCCGAGATCTTCGGCCGCGAGGGCGAGCCGTACTTCCGCATCGTGGAGCGCGAGGTCGTCGCCGAGGCGCTGCGCGAACCGGCGGTCGTCTCGCTCGGAGGCGGCGCGGTCCTCGACGACGCGACGCGCGCCGACCTCGCCGACCTCCCCGTCGTGCGCCTCGACGTCACGCCGGAGGCGGTCGCGCCGCGGCTGACCGGCGGCGGGCGACCCCTGCTCGCCGACGGCGGGATCGAGCGGTGGACCCGCATCCGCGAGGAACGCCGCCCCCTGTACGACGAGGTCGCCGACCTCACCATCGACACCTCGCGCCGCTCGGTCGCGCGGATCGTCGCGCAGATCACCGAGTGGGCTGGAGGACGCGCATGAGCGAGCAGGAGGCGACCGTGATCCGGGTCGGCGGAGAGGACGGGTACGACGTGCGCCTGGGGCGCGGCGTGCTCGACGGCCTCGCCGACGCGATCGGCCCGGCGGCGCGCAAGGTGCTCGTCGTGCACCCGTCCACGCTCGGCGCCCGCGCGGCCGAGTTGCGCGAGTCGCTCGGCGGCCGGTTCGAGGTGCTCCTCGCCGAGGTGCCGGACGCCGAGCAGGCCAAGCGCGTCGAGGTCGCCGCGTTCTGCTGGCAGATCCTCGGCCAGGCGGACTTCACGCGCACCGATGCCGTCGTGGGGTTCGGCGGGGGAGCGATCACCGACCTCGCGGGCTTCGTCGCCGCGACCTGGTTGCGGGGCGTGCCGATCGTGCAGGTGCCGACCACCGTGCTCGGCATGGTCGACGCGGCGATCGGCGGCAAGACCGGCATCAACACGAACGAGGGCAAGAACCTCGTCGGCGTGTTCCACGCACCGGCCGCGGTGCTGTGCGACCTCGCCCTGCTCGACACCCTGCCGCGCAACGAGGTCCTGGCCGGCTTCGCCGAGGTCGTGAAGGCGGGCTTCATCCGGTACCCCGAGATCCTCGACGTCATCGAGTCGGATCCGGAGGTCGCGACCGACCCGGCGACGCCGGAGTTCCGGCGCGTGGTCGAGCTCGCGATCCGGATGAAGGCGGAGGTCGTCACCGAGGACTTCCGCGAGGCCGGGCTGCGGGAGATCCTCAACTACGGTCACACGCTCGGTCACGCGGTCGAGCACGCCGAGCGCTACCAGTGGCGACACGGCGCGGCGGTCGCCGTGGGCATGGCCTTCGCCGCGGAGCTCGGCCGGCTCTCCGGCCGGCTCTCGGACGAGGTGGCCGACCGGCACCGCCGGATCCTCGACCTCCTCAGCCTGCCGACGTCGTACCCTGCCGGGCGCTGGAACACGCTGCTCGCGACCATGCAGCGCGACAAGAAGGCGCGCGCGGGCCAGCTCCGGTTCATCGTGCTCGACGACCTTGGCAAGCCGACCGTGATGCTCGCGCCCGACCAGTCGCTGCTGTTCGCGGCGTACCAGGAGATCGCGTCCTGAGCGCTCGTTCGATCCGGGCCGCCTCGGCCACGGGCGCCCGATGCGCCGGATGCGGCGCCGCTAGGCTTCGGGCATGACCACGATCCTCGTCCTGAACGGACCGAACCTCGGACGGCTCGGCACGCGCGAGCCCGAGGTGTACGGGTCGGAGACGCTCGCGGACATCGGTGCGGGCCTCGCGGCGTCCGTTCCCGACGGGGTCGAGATCGACCTCCGGCAGACCGACGACGAGGCCGAGCTCATCGGCTGGATCCACGAGGCGGTCGACCGTCGCGTGCCCGTCGTGCTGAACCCCGCGGCGTTCACGCATTACAGCTACGCCCTGCGGGATGCCGCCGCCCAGCTGGCGACGGTGGGCGTGCCGCTCGTCGAGGTCCACCTGTCGAACCCGCACGCGCGGGAGGCGTTCCGGCACACGAGCGTGATCTCCGGCGTCGCCTCCGGCGTCATCGCGGGGTTCGGGGCGGAGTCCTACCGGCTCGCAGTGGACTGGCTCCTGCGATCGCACAGCTGAGTCGACTACACTCGACCAGTCGCACGCCCGTTCGGCGTGCCCGCGCACTTCCCCTCCCATCGAACGGAAAGCACTTCCATGGCATCCACCGCTGACATCAAGAACGGCGTCGTCCTGAACATCGACGGCCAGCTCTGGAGCGTCGTCGAGTTCCAGCACGTCAAGCCCGGCAAGGGCGGTGCGTTCGTGCGCACGAAGCTGAAGAACGTCGTGTCCGGCAAGGTCGTCGACAAGACGTACAACGCCGGCGCGAAGGTCGACATCGAGAACGTCGACCGCCGCGACTTCACGTACCTGTACAGCGACGGCGACGGCTTCGTCTTCATGGACACGACCGACTACGACCAGGTGACGGTCCCGGCCGAGGTCGTCGGCGACGCCAAGAACTTCATGCTCGAGAACCAGTCGGTCACGATCGCGCTGAACAACGGCAACCCGCTCTACGTGGACCTGCCCGCGTCGGTCGTGCTCGAGATCACCTACACCGAGCCGGGCCTGCAGGGCGACCGCTCCTCGGGCGGCACCAAGCCGGCGACCGTCGAGACCGGCTACGAGATCCAGGTTCCGCTGTTCCTCGAGACCGGCACCAAGGTCAAGGTCGACACCCGCTCGGGCGACTACCTCGGCCGCGTGAACGACTAGTGAGCGCCCGCACGAAGGCGCGCAAGCGCGCCCTCGACCTGCTCTACGCCGCGGACATGCGGCAGGTCCCGGTCGAGCAGCTGCTCGTGGCCGAGGCCGAGCGCGCCGTGAACGAACCCGAGCGCCAGGCGTCGTGGCTCTACGCCCGCGAGATCGTCGACGGGATCGTCGACAACCGCGATGAGATCGACGAGCTCATCACGACGCACGCGCGCGGGTGGACCCTCGAGCGCATGCCCGCCGTCGACCGCGCGCTGCTGCGCATCGGCGTGTGGGAGATCGTCTACAACGACGAGGTTCCCGACCCGGTCGCGATCGCCGAGGCCGTCGAAGCGGCGACCGTGCTCTCGACCGACGATTCCGCCGGTTTCGTCAACGGACTGCTCGCGGCGGTCTCGCACGCGAAGGGCTGACGCCCGCACTGCTCGGCCCCGCCCGCGTTCGCGCGAGCGGGGCCGTCGCCGTCCCGTCGCGGTGCCGTCACCAGGCGACGCGCGCTGGTAGGATCGATCGACCGACAACCTTGAAGTCCGTCCCGTGAGGCGGAGAAGGGAGTCTGCATCGCTGTGCGCACCGTGCTCCAGCAGGCCGACCTCGAGCGGGCGTTGACCCGCATCGCCCATGAGATCCTCGAAGCCAATCGCGGCGCCGACGATCTCGTCCTCCTCGGCATTCCCACGCGCGGCGTGGCGCTGGCCGAGCGACTCGCCCGGATCGTGTCCCGGATCGCCGGCGCCGACGTGCCCGCGGGCGCCCTCGACGTGACGATGTACCGCGACGACCTGGGCCGCAACCCGATCCGCGAGACGCATCCCACCCAGGTGCCCGGCGACGGCATCGACGGCCGCGTCGTGGTGCTCGTCGACGACGTGCTCTACTCGGGCCGGACCATCCGCGCCGCGCTCGACGCGCTGGCCGACCTCGGCCGGGCGCGCGCCGTCCGACTGGCGGTCCTCGTCGACCGCGGGCACCGCGAGTTCCCGATCCGCGCCGACTACGTGGGCAAGAACCTGCCGAGCTCGGCGCGTGAGCGCATCAACGTCCACCTCGTCGAGGTCGACGGGGAGGACTCCGTCACGATCGAGGGAGGCGACGCATGAGGCACCTGCTCAGCACGCGCGACCTCGCGCGCGACGAGGCCATCGCGCTGCTCGACGTCGCCGAGGACATGGCCGCCGTGCAGGACCGCGAGGTCAAGAAGCTCCCGACGCTGCGCGGCCGCACGGTCGTGAACCTGTTCTTCGAGGACTCCACGCGCACGCGCATCTCGTTCGAGGCGGCCGCCAAGCGGCTCTCGGCGGACGTCATCAACTTCAGCGCGAAGGGCTCCAGCGTCTCGAAGGGCGAGAGCCTGAAGGACACCGCGCAGACCCTGCAGGCCATGGGCGCCGACGGCGTGGTCATCCGCCACCACGCGTCGGGAGCGCCGTTCACGCTCGCCACGAGCGGGTGGATCGACGCGGGCGTCGTCAACGCCGGCGACGGCACCCACGAGCACCCCACCCAGGCACTGCTCGACGCGTTCACGATGCGTCGCCGCCTGCACGGGGCCGCATCGCGTGGACGGGACCTCGACGGCGTGCGGGTGGTCATCGTCGGCGACATCCTGCACTCCAGGGTCGCGCGATCGAACGTGTGGCTGCTCGAGACGCTCGGCGCCGAGGTCACCCTCGTCGCCCCGCCCACCCTCGTGCCGGTCGACGTGACCGGCTGGCCGGCGACGGTCGAGTACGACCTCGACCGCGCCCTCGCCGCGGCGCCCGACGTCGTCATGATGCTCCGCATCCAGGCGGAGCGCATGCAGGGCGCATTCTTCCCGAACAGCCGCGAATACGCGCGGACCTGGGGGCTGGACGACCACCGGTTCGCCCAGCTTCCCGAGACTACGATGGTGATGCATCCGGGCCCCATGAACCGCGGGCTCGAGATCGCCGCCCGCGCCGCCGACTCCCCGCAGTCGACGGTGCGCGAGCAGGTTGCGAACGGAGTATCAGTGAGAATGGCCGCCCTGTATCTGCTGCTGTCCGGCGAACGGGGTGAGGCCCGATGAGCGAGCGCTTCCTGATCCGCGGCGCCGCGCTCCCCACCGGCGAGCGCGCCGACCTCCTGCTCGAGGACGGCCGGATCGCCGAGGTCGGCCGCGTCACCGACGCCGCCGGTGCGACCGAGGTCGACGCCGAGGGTCTCGTCGCCCTCCCGGGCCTGGTGGACCTGCACACGCACCTGCGCGAACCCGGCTACGAGCAGAGCGAGACGGTGCTGACCGGCACGCGCGCCGCCGCCGCGGGGGGCTTCACGGCCGTGTTCGCCATGGCCAACACCTTCCCGGTGGCCGACACGGCGGGCGTCGTCGAGCAGGAGCTCACGCTCGGCGAGGCCGCCGGCTACGCGACCGTGCAGCCGATCGGCGCCGTGACGGTGGGGCTGCGGGGCGAGCAGCTCGCCGAGCTCGGCGCGATGGCCGCCTCCCGGGCACGCGTGCGCGTCTTCAGCGACGACGGGTTCTGCGTGTTCGACCCGCTGCTCATGCGCCGCGCGCTCGAGTACGTCAAGGCGTTCGACGGCGTCATCGCGCAGCACGCCCAGGAGCCCCGGCTCACGCAGGGCGCCCAGATGAACGAGGGCGCGCTCTCGGGCGAGCTCGGGCTCGCCGGGTGGCCGGCCGTCGCCGAGGAGTCGATCATCGCCCGCGACGTGCTCCTGGCCGAGCACGTCGGCTCGCGACTGCACGTCTGCCACGTCTCCACGGCCGGGTCGGTCGAGGTGATCCGGTGGGCCAAGGCCCGCGGCATCGACGTCACGGCCGAGGTCACCCCGCACCACCTGCTGCTCACCGAGGAGCTCGTGGCGGGCTACGACCCGCGGTTCAAGGTCAACCCGCCGCTGCGACGCCAGGAGGACGTCGACGCGCTGCGCGCGGCCCTGGCCGACGGGACGATCGACATCGTGGCGACCGACCACGCCCCGCACCCCGTCGAGGCCAAGGAGGGGCAGTGGGACTCGGCCGCCAACGGGATGGTCGGCCTCGAGTCCGCACTCTCGGTGGTGCAGCAGACGATGGTCGAGCCGGGCCGCATGGGGTGGGCCGACGTCGCCCGGGTGCTCTCCGCGACGCCGGCGCGCATCGGGCGCATCGCCGGGCACGGCGAGCCGGTGGCGGCCGGCTCCGCCGCGGAGCTGACGCTCGTCGATCCCAGCGGGTCCTCGGAGTTCGGCACCGAGCGGCTCGCGGGCCGGAGCGTCAACTCGCCCTACCTCGGCCGAACCCTGCCGGGTCGGGTCGTCGCGACGTTCCATCGCGGCGTGCCCACGGTGCTCGACGGCGCCGTGCGCCCGGCCGACGAGGTCGCTGCCGCGTCCGCCGGCATCGCCGAGGAGGCGGCGCGTGGATAGCCGCTGGATCGGCGTCGTCGTCGCCGTCGTGCTCGTCGGCACGGCCGCGTGGCTCATGCTCCGCTCGTGGCGACGGCGCGAGGTGCGCGACGAGACCCTCGCCGCCTACCCGCCGCCGCCCACGCTCGGCCCCGCGACGCTCGAGGTC
>NZ_JBEPKA010000011.1:0-126393 GCF_040496015.1 Agromyces litoreus | reverse complement strand
CGATGCGGCGGGAGTACACGTCGGTGACGAAGGCGACGTACGCGAACCCGGACCATGTGGCGACGTAGGTGACGTCGGCCACCCACAGCCGCCGCGGACCGGGTGCGGTGAACCGTCGCTGTACGAGATCCTTCGGCCTGGCTTGCGCCGGATCGGGCTTCGTCGTGAACACCTTCTTGGACCGTCGCACTCCACGCACCCCGGCCAGCCGCATCAGCCGCTCGGTCTGGTCCCGGCCGACGTCCCAGCCCTGCCGGCGCAGCAGGGCGTGCATCTTGCGGCGCCCGTACACGCCGTAGTTCTCCGCATGCAGTCGAGCGACTTCCGGTACGAGCAACTCATCGCGCAACGCCCTGGCCGAGGGCACACGGGTCTTCGCCGCCCGGTACCCGCGGGCGGTGACGAACCCTCGCACGGCCGGGCGCAGCACCCGGCAGATGAGCTCGACCCCGAAACGATCCCGGTACTCGTCGATGAACCCGATCATCTCGTCGAGGGTCGGTCGAGCTCCTTCGCGAAAAACACGCTCGCCGCCTTGAGCACCTCGTTCGCCTTGCGCAGCTCAGCGACCTCGCGCTTCAGGCGACGATTCTCCTCGAGCACGTCCGTCGGCGTGCCCGCGGCGCGGCCCTCGTCCACCTCGACCCGGCGCGCCCAGGTCCGCAGCGTTTCGGGGCTCATCCCGAGCAGATCGGCGACATGGCGCACCGCGGCGGTCTTGTTCACATGCGAGGGCATCGCCTCAGCGAGCATCCGCAGCGCTCGCTCGCGCATCTCGGGGTCAAACTTCTTCGGCATCGTCATCCATCCTGAATTAGAGGACGGAACGATACCCAGGCCGAATCATCTGCGTGTTCCGGTGTGACACAGTTGTGCGACCAGTCCCCGATCGTGGTGACACCGGAATCGATCTGATCAAGGGCCCCGGCGAGCGTGCCGGCGTAGATGTCTTCGGGGTGGTAGCGGTGAGCGATCTCGCCGTGAGCCTTCGCCAGGTACTCCGGGAGTGACCAGTCGGCCCCGATGTATCTGAGGGCCGTCTGCCAGGTGTGGAGATGTGCGTTGACCAGCCCGGGGATCACGATGCGCCCGTCAAGGGGGATGACCGTTGCGTCCGGAGCATCCAGGTCCCCCCCGATGTCGACGATACGGTCGCCATCGATGAGGATGTCCACGCGTTCGGAGTCGGGGCGTTCAGGCGACATTGAGACGACGTGCGCTCCGCACAACATTGTGCGACTCACGATCAATTCCTACTTTCTGCGCAATCGGATTCCCTTCCAGTAGCGGAATTCCCGTTACTGCCCGCCGAGGTGAGCGTCCATCCCGAGCGAACAATGCGATCCTGATCGGACGGAGGTTGATTACAGATACAGTGTTGCCGATATTCATGGATGCAGTCAAGTGGCGAGGCGCTACTTCTCCTGAGCGGGGGCTCAGGTTCTTTGAGCACGTGCCCGCGGTGGAGGGAGGTTGCCTGGCGTGGAAAGCAGCATCCCGATGGGCGCGAGAGAGCTGCAGATCGAAGCGCATCACCTCGCGGCCGCCCGGCAAGGACGTCACCATGCTCGACCGCCTCTCGCGACTGGCGCCGCGTCGCGCCACGCTGATCCTGCCGGCCAGATGAAGGAGCTGCTCACCTCTGTGAGCTGAGCGGCCGCGCCCTCGGCATCCGGCCGCGCGGTCGGGCCCATAGGCGTTGCATATGGGCCCGACAGTCGATTCGTCTTGGCGCGGGCTGCGCCCGGTGCGGTTGTATGAGCGCGAAGCAAGCCCTGGTCGCCGCTGACGCAGGACTCGACAAGGCGTCACCGGCTCCTGTCGATCCGCGCCCGAGCACGGACGCGGTGACACAGGAGCAGGAGGGATGTTCCGGACGTGAGTGAGACAGTCGCAACCCGAGGCCGCGAAGCAGTCGCCCAGCGCATGGCCTCCGCGGCGGCGGAATGGCTGGCGTCGCTCGACGCCGGGCAGCGCGCGCTCGCCGTCGCCGATGGCCCCGGTGCAGGTTCACCCTCGGAGGACGATCGCCTCACATGGTTCTTCACGCCCACCGATCACGGGGGAGTAACGCTGCATGAGCAGTCCCCGCAGCAGCAGTCCCTCGCCATGCAGCTCGTGTCGTCGGGTCTCTCCATGGAGGGCTATGTCACCGCCTGCGTGATCATGGGCACCGAGAACATCCTCGATCGTCTCGAGTCGTGGCGGATCGACTGGGGCATGGAACGGGGACGCGATCCGCAGCGCTATTACCTGCGCGTGTTCGGCACGCCGGGCAGCGGAACATGGGCCTGGCGCTTCGGAGGGCACCACATCTCCATGAACAACCTCGTGGTCGACGGTCGCCTCGTCTCGGCGACGCCGAGCTTCTTCGGCAGCGACCCGGCCGAGGCCGGGTTCGTCGGCGGCGGTCACGTGCGGCCGCTCGGAGCGGGAGAGGACCATGCCCGTGCCCTGCTCCACGCACTCGGCCCCGGCCAGCGCGATCTGGCGACCCTCCTCGACCGCGCTCCGGCGGACATCGTCGGAGGCAACAGGACGCTGATCGGCGACGACGCTCGGATGCCGCGGATGGATGACGTCTGGCGGGGCAGGTTCCGCGAGCCGCGCCTTGCCGACTACATCTCCTCGATCCACGATCGGGAGGAGGAGCGATCGGGTTTCGACGATGCGGCCTACGCCGTGCTGAGCCTGACGCGCGACCCCAAAGGGATACCGGGCTCCGCGCTGAGCCCCGGTCAGCGTGCCCTGCTGCTGCAGACGATCACCGCGTACACGGGCCGCGCTCCCGACGAGATCGCGGCCGAGGAGTCGGCGTTCTACTCCGTCGGCGCGAATCTGGATGCCGTGCACTTCGCCTGGGCGGGAAGCGCCGACCGTGGGCGGCCGCACTATTACCGCATCCAGGGTCCGCGGATACTCATCGAGTACGACAACACACAGCGTGAGGGGAACCATTGCCACGCGGCCTGGCGAGACCCCGTCGCGGACTTCGGACTCGACGTTCTTCACGAGCACCTCGACGTCTTCCATCGGGACGACGAGGTCATCCGCTGGCCGGCGGCCGAGGTCGGCGGACGCGCATGACGAGCGCGGCCGCGCGAGAAGGGTGAAGACGTGGAACTGGGCATCGACGGCAGGGTCGCAGTGGTGATGGGAGCCGGCGGAGGGCTGGGCGGCGCGATCGCCGAGGCCCTTGCGGCCGAGGGCGTTCGTGTCGCGGCCGCGGGGAGATCTCTCGACAACCTCGAGGCGACGACAGCGCGGATCCGTCGTGACGGGGGGACCGCGATCCCCGTCGCATGGGACCTGGCCGACGTCGCCGCGGTCGATTCCCACGTGAGCCGCATCGAGGACGAGCTCGGCCCTGTCGACATCATCGTCAACAACACCGGCGGGCCGCGACCGGGCCGCGCGCTGGGTGTGAGCTCCGACGAGTGGCGCGGGTGGTTCGATTCCATGATCCTGTCGGTGTTCGCGACAGCCGACCGCGTCGTCCCGGGAATGCAGAGCCGCGGATGGGGGCGTGTGGTCACGTGCACCAGTTCCGGCGTGATCGCGCCGATTCCGAACCTCGCCGTGTCCAACTCGCTGCGCTCCGCGCTGGTCGGGTGGTCGAAGACGCTCGCGCGGGAGGTGGCCGCGTCGGGCGTCACGTGCAACGTGCTCGTGCCCGGCCGGATCGCCACCGCGCGCACCCGCGCGATCGACGGAGCGCGGGCCGCGCGGGAGGGCATGCCGATCGGCGACGTCGAGCGCGAGAGCGCGGCGACGATCCCCGTGGGGAGATACGGCCGGCCCGACGAGTTCGGTGCCGCCGCGGCGTTCCTGGCCAGCGAGCGTGCCTCGTTCATCACCGGCTCGGTCCTCCGGGTCGACGGCGGAATGATCGGGAGCATCTGACATGGCGATCGACGCGGACTCGCGGGGTGTCTTCGCCATCGCTCCGACACCGTTCCACCCGGATGGAGCGGTCGACTCCGCCTCGCTGCGCCGGCTCATCGACTTCTACGCCTCGGCGGGCGTCACCGGCCTGACCGTGCTCGGCCAGATGGGGGAAGCCCCCAAACTCGCAGCGGAGGAATCGCTTGCGATCGTCCGCACGGTGCTGGAGCGTACCGCCCTTCCGGTGGTGGTCGGGGTGACCGCTCCCGGGTTCGGCACGATGCGCACGCTGGCGCACGAGGTGATGACCATGGGCGCGGCCGGGGTCATGGTCGCACCGCCCAACACCCTGCGCACCGATGACCAGATCATCGCGCACTACACCCAGGCTGCGGAGGCGCTCGGGCCGGATGTGCCGATCTGCCTGCAGGACTATCCGCTGTCGTTCTCGGTGCAGATCTCTCCCCGTGTCATCTCCCAGATCGTGGAGACGGTCCCGTCGATCGTGATGCTGAAGCATGAGGACTGGCCCGGTCTGGAGAAGATCACAGCCATCCGGGAACGCGAGGCGGCGGGGCAGCGGCGTCTCTCGATCCTGTGCGGGAACGGCGGCCTGTTCCTGGACTTCGAACTGGAACGGGGCGCGGACGGCGCCATGACCGGCTACTGCTTCCCCGAGCTGCTCCTCGACATGGTGCGCCTGACCTCTTCGGGCAGACGGGACGAGGCGCATGACCTGTTCGACGCGCACCTGCCGCTGATCAGGTACGAGCAGCAGCCCGGTACCGGGCTGGCCGTGCGCAAGTACGTCATGCAGCGTCGCGGCATTCTCGACTCCGCGGCGCAGCGACGGCCCGGACGTGAGCTGTCGAAGCGGGAACGCGACGAGGTCGACTTCCTTCTCGGGCGCCTCGCCAGGCGCGATACGCGTGCCCGCGTGCCGAACCCGTAGCCACGCGATTCCGGTCGGTGGGGGGAGCCCGCTACAGCGTGAGCGAACCGAGCGGCAGCTCGGCGGGTGCCGCGATGGGCAGGTCCACCGATGTCAGCGTCTCGATGAAGCCGCGGGCGGAAGCGGAGGCCGCGCCCCTGGTGTATGCCACCAGCTCCCGGTACAGGCGCGGCTGGGGGGAGCGCACGTTCCCGCTCCAGCCGAGGGGAACGGCGTTGGCCGGAACGATCGTCAGCCCCACACCTTCGACGGCCAGCCCCAGGGCCGCTGCCACCTGGCCCACACGCACGACCACACGGGGAGTGATGCCGAGCGACCATGTCGCCCAGTCGACGACATCGCCCATGCCCTGCTCGCCTTCGAAGTGGATCCAGTCAGCCGCCTCGAGCGTGCGCCCATCGACGGCGTCGCGGTCGAAGGGACCCTTGCCGACGACGACGAGCTCCTCGAATCCCAGTGAGACGACGTCGCCGTCCCAGTCCGCGGGTCGTGGGCCCACGGCCACATCGCCGCGGCCCGCGCGCATGGCCGCTTCCAGATCGCGCCGGTGTGTGAAGTCGTGCAGACTCAGCACGGTTGAAGGCGACTGTTCGCGCCAGCGCGCGAGGCCCGACGGAAGGACGTTCGCAGCGACCGAGCCGACCGTGAGCACCTTGATCTCGCCGGCCACACCGTCGATGACGCGCGAGACTTCTCGCCGCCCCGCCTCGGCGGCTTCTACGGCGGCGCGAGCGTGCGGCAGGAACGCACGGCCCGCAGGCGTGAGCGAGACGCCGTGGTGGCTTCGCTCGAGCAGCGCAGTGCCGAGCTCGCGCTCGAGTTCACGGATCTGCTGGGACAGAGACGGCTGGGCGACGAACAGTGCCTGCGCCGCACCGGTGAACGATCCCTGGTCGCAGATCGCCGCGAAGTACTCGAGCTGACGCAACCTCATCGGCACAGCCTAGGCGACCGGGGCGGAAAGCCGATCGAGAGGGCCTACGTGCTGGTCCTGAGGGCGTGACGACGAGCCCATAGACGATGACTATGACCGGCGCGCGATCTGCATCTTGGACGCCGCCATCGTGCTCGTGGTTCTGTGAACGGGTTCGCAAAGATGCGCAGACGGAGGATGCCTTGGCTTCGACGACGATGACGGCAGCGGTGCTGGGAGACCCCGGTGAGATCGAGGTGCGCACGGTTCCGAGGCCGGTGCCGGGTCCCGACGAAGTCCTCGTCGAGGTGCGGCGGGCGTCCCTCTGCGGCACCGATGTGAAGATCCGCAGCCATGCCTTCTTCGACGGCGGGCCACCTCCGAGCGCCGACTTCATCCCCGGGCACGAGTACGCCGGGGTCGTCGCCGAGGTCGGGAGCTCCGTCGACGAGTTCGCGCCCGGAGATCGAGTGGTCACCGAAGCGCATCGGGGCTGCATGCGTTGCGCCAACTGCCTGCGCGGCGCGTACACCGACTGCCTCAACTACGGCGACCGGTCCAAGGGCCATCGGGCCCAGGGGATGACGGTGAACGGGGGATTCGCGCAGTACGCCCTCAACCACGTCTCCACGCTGACCCGGCTGCCCGACGCGGTGAGCTTCGACGAGGCGGTGCTGCTCACGACGGCCGGCACGGTGATGCACGCCTTCGATGTGCTGCCGCGCATGCTCGTCGGGGCGACCGTCGCGGTGGTCGGGCCGGGGCCGATCGGACTGATCGCCGTGAAGATCGCCCGGGAACTCGGGGCGGCGAAGGTCGTTCTCGTCGGAACCCGGGCGGAACGTCTGCAGATCGGGACGGAGTTGGGCGCCGACATGGTCGTCGACGGTCGCCTCCCGGATGCGGTGGAGCGGGTGCGAGCGGCCTTCGGCGGCATCGGCGCCGACATCGTCCTCGAATGCTCCGGAGCCGCGGCGGCGGTGGACCCGGCGTTGCTCATGTGCAAGCGCGGCGGCGACGTCGTCCTGGTCGGCTTCTTCGGCACGCCGGTCACGGCCGATCTCAACCGCGCGGTCACCTCGGGGATCACACTGCGCACGGTCCGTGGGGAAGGGAGCGGGTCGGTGGCTCGGGCCGTCGCCCTCGCGACGCGCGGTCGCCTGCCTCTCGGTGCACTGATCACCCATCGCTTCCCGCTGGAGGGAATCGATGAGGCCTTCGCGACCTACGTCGAACGACGCGGCGGAGCGATCAAAGTGATGATCGACCTGCCGGAGCCCTCGTCGGCGGATGGACGCCCGGCCTGACCGGCGCCGACGTCACGATGCTCACCCTCCTCCTCCCGCTCGCCGCGCGAAGTGCTGATCGCACTCGGGTGCCAGCTGGTCCTGCTCCCCGCCCTCTGCTTCGCGATGGTGCTCGCGACCGGCCTGCAGAACGCCGGCGAGGCCGGTCCGTATCTCGCCGCGGGGATGATGCTCATCGCCGCCTGCCCGGGGGGCGCGTCCGCGTCGTTGTTCAGCCACCTGTTCCGCGGAGACGTGGCGTTCAACGTCACCGTGCTCGCGATCAACTCCGTGATCTCGGTGTGCACCTTCCCCCTCATCGCGAATCTCTCGTTCGCGTACTTCCTGGAGGACGACACCTCCATCGGCCTGCAGCCGCTGGACACGCTGCAGGTCTTCGTGATCGCGCTGGTGCCGATCGCCTTCGGCATGCTGGTCCGCTCCCGCGCGCCGCAGTTCTCCGCACGGCTCGACCGTCCGATGCGCGTCGCCTCGATCGTCATCCTCCTGGCCGTCTTCGTCGGCGCGCTCATCGTCCAGAGCGGCGACATCGTTCCGTACCTCGGCAGCATCGCGCTCATCGCGATCGTGTTCTGCGTCATCAACCTCTCGGTGGGCTACTTCCTGCCGCGACTGCTCCGCGTCAGTCGTGCCCGCTCTCGACGTGAGCGTGGTCCACGGCCGCGCTGCTGAGCGCGAAGGGGTGCGTCTCGCGCGTTCCGCCAGGGCTGGCCGTGAGGAACGCGAACTGGCCGGCCCTCGGCGGCAGGATGGTCCGGGGTCCCGCGGGAGAGAGGGAGATCTCCACCTCGCGCGCCGTCCGTGTGGTCGCGATGACCTCGTACTCGGCGCCGCCGCGCGCCTTGTCGACGAGTCTGACCGCCATGCTCAGGGTTCCGACGACGGCGAAGATCCCTGCCGAGATCGCGAACGCCGGTGTCGCCCCCAATCCCTTCGAGGCGAGAACGCGTGCACGGTCAGCAGCGAGAACACCACCATGGTGACCATGTGCACCGGCTGCCAGCGGTGGAACGGGATCTTGACCACGAGCGCCGCGGTCATTCGTGTGACCAACGTGATGCGTGGGTTGGGGGCCAGGCAACGCTACCCGCGGGCGTCTGAGAGCGCGCTGGTCACCGATCGAAACGGAGCCCGATCAACTCGAGATCCCGGGGGTCGCGGGCCTGGACGGTGATCTCATGGCGGCCCGGCGCGAGGTCGATCGGAGTCGGGGCCGCGCCCGCGTCGACCTCGGTGAGCGGCGTCCCGTCTGCGAGGACGAGCATCCGGCCCGTACCGCGCAGGTCGACGTGGACGGTGCGCATGGCGACCTCGCTCTCGATGTAGCGAAAGATCGCCGTGTCGCCGTCGGCGAACCCGACGACGGCTTCGCCCTCCGCGACGGGGGCGATCCGGGCGGTTCCCGTGACCGAGCACGCCGACGAGCCGGGGATCGTCTCGCCGGGTCCATAGGGGGCGCCGGCGCCCTGCGAGGTCATCGGGACCTCCGGGATGCTCCCATCGGGGAGGAACCGGATGGGCTCGATGCACACGCGTCGCATGCTCGAGGACCCGCGCGAGGAGCGGTGGTAGAAGACGTACCACTGGCCGTCGACGCACTCGATCGAGCCGTGGTTGTTCCAGCTCTCCGGATCGCAGTCGGCGTTGTCGATGATGACGCCGCGGTACTCGAACGGGCCGAGCGGGCTCGTGCTGGTGGCGTAGCCGAGACAGGTGGGTTTGCCGCGGGAGGTGTCGGCGAACACGAGGTAGTAGACGCCGTCGCGCTTGCGCATCGAGCAGCCCTCGTGGAAGTGGTGTTCGGCTTCGGTGATCAGACCGTTGACGATCGAGGACTCATCGATCGACATCATGTCGCGGTTCAGGTGCGCAACGTTCGCCGAGAACTGCCCCCAGTACAGATAGGCCTGGCCGTCGTCATCGACGAATACCGCCGGGTCGATCTGCGAGATCGGCAGGCGCGTGGCATCGGCGAACGGCCCAGCGGGGTCATCGGCGACCGCGACGCCCTCGCTGTCGTCCGACATGCAGAAGTACAGGTAGTACCGGCCATCGCGCTCGATCGCGTCGGGCGCGTAGAGCAGGGGCTCGGTCGGCTGGCGCTGGGCCGTCGCCGCGCGCACACCCGCGGCGAACTCCTCGAACGGAACGTCCATCGCTCCGGGTGGGAGCATCGCGCGCGCGTACTCGGGAAGCTCGTCGTACGACGTCACGCCGTCGAGGAACGACCGGCCGGACGGCGGGACGACACCCGCCCACGGCACGTCGTCGGTGGTGAACGACGTGGGATGCATCGTCCACTCGCGCAGATCGGCGGTCGAGGCCACGCGGTACCGACCGCTGCAGTAGCGGTCCTCGCGCTCGTCGAGGCTGCCGTACAGGTACAGCCGTCCGTCCGGCATGGCACGCGCCTCGGCGTCCGGGATGTGGACGTCCAGCGGGAGAACGGGATTGCGCCCGTGAGCCGAGCTGACGTGCGGTGCGAGGTCGACCATTCTTCGTTCTCTGATCAGACCAGGGCGCCGGGCAGCGAGCGGGCCCGGGCGTCCTGGAGGGCACGGTACACGTCCGCCTCGACGGTCGGGCCCGATCCGGGGATCTGGCTCAGCATGAATCGCAACGACATCTGTCCCTCCGGCGTCCCCGCGGGCGGCGGCTCGGGCATGTAGTCCTTCAGGAACGGGTGGTGCTGCAGGATCGCGTCGAATGCCGCGTCCCAAGCGTCGGGGAACGCGACGATCTCGCTGATGGGGGTATCCAGGTCGAACTCCGGCATCTCGGCCACGGTGAGCTCGTAGGTCCACGTGTGGCTGCCGGCCGTCACCTCCTGGGTGAGCGCATCGGGGTGCAGCGGCGGCGAGACCACGGCGGTGACGCCGTCGGGGATGGTCGCCGTGAGGGTCGCGGCCGTCCCGTCGATGCGCCACGCCGCCTCGATGCGCCCGAAGCGCGTGTCGTGCGAGACGGATGCCGAGGTGAGCCCGCCGCCCGGGAGGGGAGCGATCTCGACGCGCCGGTAGCCGGGCTCCAGAGCCGTGAGCCCGCCGATGCGGCGGCGCATCCAGTCGGCGACCGCGCCGAGGGCGTAGTGGTTGAGCGATGTCATGGCGGACGGGTGAAGGGTGCCGTCGGGGCGCACCGCGTCCCAGCGCTCCCAGATCGTGGTGGCGCCCATGGTGACCGGATACAGGAACGACGGGCTCTCCTGCTGCATGAGGAGCCGGTAGGCGACGTCGGCGTGCCCCGTCTCGACGAGGGCGTCGAGGACATGGGGCGTGCCGGCGAAGCCGGTCGAGATGCGGAATCCGCTCTCGGCGATCTTGGCGGCGAGGCGCTCTCCTGCGCGGGCCTTGCGGTCGCCCTCCAGCAGGCCGAAGCGGATGGCCAGGGCGTAGGCGGTGGGGGACTCGTCGACGATGCGGCCCGAGGGCGCGACGTATTCGTGGAGGAAGGCGTCTCGCACCCGCGCGGCGAGCGTGCGATACCGCTCGGCGTCGGCGGCGCGCCCCAGTGCCGAGGCGATGTCGGCGATCTCACGCGAGACGCGCGCGAAGTACGCCGTCGCGACCAGGAACCGGTCGGCCTTCGCCAGGTCGGGCCGCTCGCCGGGCGCATCGGGGTCGAGCCAGTCGCCGAACTGGTAGCCGTTGGACCAGAGTCCCTTGTCGTCGAGGAGCTCTTCGACCTGGTCCACGAACGCGACGGCGGACGGGTAGCTCTGGTCGAGCAGGCCGAGGTCGCCGTACTCCTGGTACATCGCCCAGGGCAGGCTGACGACCACGTCGCCCCACAGGGCCGTCGGCGCCTGCGTGCGACCGGTGATCTGCGGAACGTACCACGGGACGTACCCGAGCTCGGTCTGCTCGGCGGCGACGTCCGCGAGCCACGAGGAGAGAACCCCGCGGACGTCGTACAGGAACGCGGCGGTCGGGCCGAAGGCGTTGACGTCGCCCGTCCAGCCCAGTCGCTCATCGCGCTGCGGGCAGTCGGTGGGAAGGCCCACGAAGTTGCCGCGCATGCCCCAGACCGTGTTGGCGTGCAGCTTGTTCAGCAGCTCGTCGGAGGTCTCGAGCCAGCCCGTGCGGGTCATGTCGGTGTGGATGGCGACGGCGTCGACGTCCTCGGGCGCGAGCGCCCCCGGCCAGCCGGTGATCTCCGCGTAGCGGAAGCCGTGGAACGTGAAGCGCGGCTCCCACTGTTCGACGACGGATCCGGCGAGGACATACCGGTCGACGGCCTGGGCGCTGCGGAGGTTCACGGTCTCGAGCTCGCCGTCGGGGGTCAGCAGCTCACCGTGTCGGAGCGTGAGCTCGGTCCCGGCGGGGCCGGCGACGCGCAGCCGCACCCAGCCCGAGATGTTCTGTCCGAAGTCGATGATTCGGGCACCGCTCGCGCTGGTCGTGATCTCGACCGGATGCAGCACCTCGGTCGCGCGAATCGGCTCCGCGGTGCGCGGCTCGAGAGTGGCCAGATCCCACTCGCGCTCCTCGGCAGGAACCCAGGCCGAGTCATCGAAACCCGGAGCGCACCAGCCCGTGGGCTCGAGTCGCGCGTCGTACGTCTCGCCGTCGTACAGATCGTCCGCGAGCACGGCGCCCGTGGCGACGCGGAACCGGTCCGAGCTGTCGATCGTGCGCTGCGAGCCGTCGGCGAACTCGAGTCGGAGTTCGATCCAGGCGGCGGGTCGATCGGTGTAGTACTGGGCTGCACCGTCCCAGCCGAGCCGGCCCGCTGCCCAGCCGCGGCCGACGATCGCGCCGACGACGTTCTCTCCCGCGTGGACGGCCTCGCTGACGTCGTGGTCGGACACGATCACGCGGTGACGGTAGGAGGTCCACCCCGGTGCGAGCACCTCGTCGCCGACGCGGGCTCCATTGAGCCACGGCTCGACGATGCCCAGGGCCGTCGCGCGCAGGGTGGCGGCGACCGGCTGCTCCTCGAGAGTGAATGCGAATCGCAGATACGGAGCGGCGTCGCCGAGAGCCTCGGGAGCGCCGATGAATCGCGCCGCCGTCGGCAGAAGGGGATCGGGGTGCCTCATCGTCGGGTCTCCATCCGCGCCATTGTGGTTCAAGCACTGCGCGCGGTTCGAAGCCGCGCGACTTCAGGCAACAGTGAAGCACCCTCAACCGAATTTCGCAACCCGTTGCAAAATTCAGGCGCGGCTCAGGGTTGCTCGCCCGTGACGATGAGATCGAAGAACAGGTCCATCGACGCGGCCACATCGACGCCGTCCTTGTCGAACAGCCATTGCTGCCGGAGGCCCTCGGCCAGCGCGAGGAACATCGTCGCCAGAGCGTCCGGGTCGCCGCCGTCAGTCCGAAGCCGGTCCTGATCGCTCAGCTGACCGAGAAGGCGCGCGTAGAAGTGGCGGATGCCTTCGTAGCGCTCCGCGATCGCTGCGTGTGCGGGATGTTCAGCGACTGCGGCCTCGCCGGACAGCACGGCGTCGAGTTCGAGGTCCGCCACCGACCACTTCTCCGGCGCGGTGGCGCGGATCGAGCTCGCCAGGATCTCGCGGGGATCGGCTTCGGCGTCCGGGGTGCCGGCGCCCGCCAGTGTGGCGGCGATCTGTGAGTCGCGACGTTCGATCACGGCAAGGAGCAGGTCCTCCTTCGTGGGGAAGTGGTGGAGGAGTCCGTTGTGGCTGATGCCTGCCCGGCGGGCGACCTCGGCCATGGTCGTGGCCTGGAAGCCGGTCGCGGCGAAGGCCTCCATGCACGCCTCGACGATCTTTCGCCGGACGTCCGCGGTCTTGGCGTAGGGACCGCGTTCGGCACCTCGCTTCATGGAGTGCTCCTTCGAAAACTGCAACTGATTGCGAAATTGATGTTACGCTCGTGCTCGTTCACCATAAGGACGGATCGATGATGACCACATTCCCCGACGGCTTCCTCTGGGGAGCGTCCACCGCCCCGCACCAGACCGAGGGTAACAACACGGCCAGCGACTTCTGGGCGAGCGAAGGTCGCATGCCGGGGATGGAATTCAGCGGGGACGCCTGCGACAGCTACCACCGGTACGGCGAGGATGTCCGCCTCCTCGCGGACGCGGGATACACCGCGTACCGCTTCGGGATCGAGTGGGCGCGGATCGAACCGCGACCGGGAATGATCTCGAAGGCACAGCTCGCCCACTACCGCCGCATGATCGAGACCGTGCAGCAGGCCGGTCTCACCCCGGTCGTGACGCTTCATCACTTCACGAATCCGCAGTGGCTCGCGCAGGAGGGCGGATGGCTCGCCGATTCCGCCGTCGACCGATACCGCTCGTACGTCGAGGCCGTGACCGGCATCCTCGAGGGCGTCGACTGGATCGCCACGATCAACGAGCCCAACATGCTCGCCATGATGACCGGAATGGCACGCCTCGCCGCCGACCCCGAGGCGGCCAAGGAATGGACGAGCCCCACGATCGAGGGCGACACCGAGCGCCCGCGCCCGCAGCTGCCGCCGCCCGATCCCGAGATCGGCCGGCGCTTCATCCGGGCCCACCACGCCGCGCGCGAGATCCTGCACGAGCGCACCGACGCCAAGGTCGGATGGACGGTCGCCAACCGCGCCTACGAGGTCCTCCCCGGCGGTGAGCAGGCGGCCCGCGAACTGAGCTGGGTGTGGGAGGACCTCTACCTGGAAGCCGCACGCGGTGACGACTTCATCGGCGTGCAGTCGTACTCGACGATCCCCGTCGGCCCGGACGGTCCGGTCCCGCACACGCCACAGCCGGACGACACCCTCGTCGGCACGCCCTACCGGCCCGACGCGGTCGGGATCGCCGCCCGCCACGCGTGGGAGGTCACCGGCGGCGTGCCGATCCTCATCACCGAGAACGGCATCGCCACCAAGGACGATGAACAGCGCATCTCCTACACGCGCGGCGCGCTCGAGGCCGTCTCGAGCGCGGTCGCCGACGGCGTCGACATCCGCGGCTACCTGCACTGGAGCCTGCTCGACAACTACGAGTGGGGGCACTGGGACCCGACCTTCGGGCTCATCGCCGTGGACCGTGAGACCTTCGCCCGCACCCCCAAGCCGAGCTTCACGTGGCTCGGCGACGTCGCCCGCACCGGCGGCGCGAGCCTGAACGGAGGCGCCCGATGAAGCGCGAGACCATGCGCGCCGTTCGGCGCCCGGCAGACATCCCCCTCGACGGAACCTGGGACTTCCAGCTGCTCCCGACACCCGACGCCCAGCACTCGGACGCATGGGAGACCGCCGAGGTTCCGTCGCTGTGGACGATGTCCTCGCCGCAGGACCGGCCGTTCTACACGAACGTGCCGATGCCGTTCGACGAGATGCCCCCGACCGTCCCGGCCGACAACCCCACCGGTGTCTACCGACGCCTCGTCGCTCTCCGCCCCGAGCCGGGGACGCGGATCATCCTCCATGTCGGCGCGGCCGAGGGGCAGCTGACCGTCACCGTCAACGGCCACGCCTACGCGCCGAGTACGGACTCCCATCTCGAGGCGGATTTCGACATCACCGACGTCGCCGTGGACGGCGACAACAGCATCGAGCTCGCCGTCGCCAAGTGGTCCGAGGAGAGCTATCTCGAAGACCAGGACCAGTGGTGGCAGTCCGGCATCTCGCGGTCGGTGTGGATCTCGATCGTTCCCGAGATCCGGATCGCGGATGTCGTCGTACACGCCGATTGGGATCACGAACGCGCGATCGGATCGCTCCGGCTCGACGTGGAGACCGCGGGCCTCGCGCAGCGCCGGGACGGCGGCTACAAGGTGCGAGTCGAGGCAGCCGAGCACACCGCCGAGGCCGACATCGCCGCACGCGTCGCCGCGCCGACACTCCCCAAGCCGGCCAAGGAGCGCGACAGCCGCCCCGCGCCGATGCTCCCCGACGACGTGATGGACCTTCTCAGCATCAAGGCGGCCAGCGCGCCGATCCCGACCGAGTTCCGTGCTATCCCCAATCTCGGATCCATGGCGATGCCGACCTTCGGCATCGCCGGGACCGCGAAGGCCGAACTGGTCGACATCGATGTGCAGCCGTGGTCTCCCGAGCGCCCCGCCCTGTACGACGTGCGCGTCACGCTGGTCGACCCCGACGGCGCCGACATCGACGCCGTCTCGCTGCGGGTCGGATTCCGCACCGTCCGCATCGTCGGCAGCGACCTTCTCGTGAACGGCGCACGCGTCCTCATCCGGGGGGTGAACCGGCACGACATCGACGAGCGCACCGGACGGGTGATCAGCCGCGACCGGATGCTGAAGGAGCTGAGCCTCCTCAAGCGCTTCAACGTGAACGCGATCCGCACCGCGCACTATCCCAACGACCCGGTGTTCCTCGACCTGTGCGACGAGGTCGGCTTCCTCGTCGTGGACGAGGCTGACGTCGAAGCGCACGCCTTCGCCTCCCGGATCCCGGACGATCCCGACTACCTCCTCCCCATCGTCGAGCGCGTCCAGCGCATGGTGCTGCGCGACCGCAACCACCCGTGCGTGATCGCCTGGTCGCTCGGCAACGAGTCCGGACACGGCGCCGCCCAGGACGCCGCAGCGGCCTGGGTGCGCAGCACCGACCCGTCCCGTCCCGTCCACTACGAAGGCGCCATCGCCACCGACTGGCACGGCGGACGCAGCGCGACCGACATCGTGGCGCCGATGTACCCGTCGTTCGCCGCGCTCGAGGGCTACGCGAACGACGAGCGAACGGATCGCCCGCTGATCCTGTGCGAGTACGCCTACTCGCAGGGGAACTCCACCGGCGGACTCGCCGAGTACTGGCGCCTCTTCGAAACCCTCCCCGCTCTGCAGGGCGGTTTCATCTGGGAGTTCACCGACCACGCCCTCGACATCGAGGGCGACGGGACCTTCCGCTACGGCGGCGACTTCGACGACACCGCCCACGACGGCGCCACGATGCTCAACGGCATCGCGTTCTCGGATGCCACCCCCAAGCCCGCCATGTTCGAGATGCGCGGCATCTTCAGCCCCGTGCGGATCACGTCGGATGCCGCCGACGCGCTCGCCGGGACGATCCGCGTCTGCAGCCGGCGTCACTTCGCCGATCTCAGTGATCTCGCGTTCGAGCTCCGTGTCGAAACGCGAGACGGCGCGGTCAGCAGCACGCCGATCTCGCTGAACCTGGAACCCGGTGAGGCAACCGCGCTGACCCTCCCCGAAGAGGTCGCCTCGAGCCTCGCAGGGGACGACGCGCTCGCGCTCTCGCTGAGCGTGCGGACCGCGCGCGACGCGATCTGGGCGCCCGCGGGGACCGAGCTGAGCGTGGAACAGGTCGTGCTGCCCCGGACTCCGCGACCGCTGCGCGAGGCAGGCCAGCCTGCCGACGTCACCGACGACGGCGCGATCGCCCATCCGTTGCTCGCGGCACCGCCCGAACTGTGCCTGTGGCGCGCCATGGTCGACAACGACAACTCGTTCGCACTCGACAAGCGCTTCGTCCGATCCGGCTTCTTCTCCCTGACCCCGTCGTCCGTCGTGGTCGAGAAGACCGACGACGCCACACTCGTCACCATCCGGTACGCCACCGCATGGGACGACCAGGTCGTGCATCGGCGCCGCATCTCGGAGGTCGCCGGCGGCTACCGCATCGATGAAGAGGTCTCCCTTCCCGAGGGCACGCGCGACGGGCTCCGGGTTGGGGTCCGCTTCGAACTCGAGGGACGCTTCGACGACGCCGAGTGGGTCGGACTCGGCCCGTGGGAGAACTACCCCGACCGCCACAGCTCCGCCCTGCTGGGGCGATGGGCGAGCTCCATCGACGACCTCGCGACGCCCTACCTGATCCCTCAGGAGAACGGCACGCGCGGCGGCGTCGACCATCTCGAGATCTCGGGACCGGCGGGCGTCGTCACGGTGACGTCGGCGCAGCCGCTGCACGTCAGCGCTTCGCGACACACCCTCGACGAACTCGAGGACGCGACCCACTGGTGGCAGCTCCCTGACAGCTCGCGCACGATCGTCCATCTCGACATCGCCCATCGCGGTGTGGGGACGGCGCTGCTCGGGCCCGACACCCAGCGGGTGCATCGTCTCGCGGGCGATCACTACGCCTGGAGCTGGGAGCTCACTCTCACACCTCGCACGTCATGACGCAGGATCGTGACGCCGTGCGGGGGATGGGGGGAGCATCGCCCGAGCGGACCGACGTGATCCTCGCCGAGACCGTCGCCGTGGACGCACTGTCGCCGTCAGCCCCCGGGTCTCCGCAGACGGACCCCGCCGAGCGACGGGTGCCGCGACGCACCGTGGCGCTGATCTTCGTCGGCGCGTTCGGCGCCGGTCTCGCGCTCGTGGTTCCGATGGCGTACTCGATGGCGCTGCGACTGGCGGACCTGGCGCCCGGACAGGAGAGCGTTCTCGGCTACATCCTCGGCATCGGCGCGGTCTGCTCACTGGTCGCCGCTCCTCTGACCGGTATCATCAGCGATCGCACCCGATCCCGATGGGGACGGCGGCGACCGTTCACCGTGCTCGGGGTCGCAATCGGGCTGGCCGCCGTGCCGGTGCTCGCGTTCGCCCCGAACATCCCCGTCCTCACGGCAGGCTGGCTGCTCACCTCCATCGGGTGGGGCACCGCGGGCGGATCGATCGGCAACCTGCTCGCCGACACACTCCCCGAGCGCCAGCGGGGCCAGGTCTCGGGCCTGGTGAATCTGGCGGGCCAGGTGGCACCGGTGCTCGGCATCCTGCTCGCGGGTCTCGTGACCGGAAGCTCACTGCTGCTGTTCCTCGTCCCCGCACTGCTCGGTGCGCTGATGGTGCTCGCCTTCGCGCTGTTCGTCCACGAGGGCGACTCGCGGCACCTGCGCTTCGCGGATGCGCTGACCGTCGCGAGGTTCGTGCGGAGCCTCGCCTTCGACCCCCGCCGGCACCCCGCCTTCGCATGGGCTTGGGTGGGGAGGTTCCTGTTCTTCTTCGGACTGTCGCTCACGATCGCCTACGGCACGTACTTCTACTCCCAGCGGCTCGGCGTCCCGGTCGAGGACGTCGCCACCGTCATGGCCGCGATCTCGGCGGTGGGCATCGCCGCAGCGTCCGTCGGCGCGCTGGGGGCGGGATGGATCTCCGACCGATGGGGGTCGCGCCGCATGTGGACCGCGACCGCCGCAGCCCTGTTCGCGGTCGGATGCATCGTCTCGGCCCTCTCGTGGACGCTCCCCGGGCTGATCGCCGGCGCAATGATCTCCAACGTCGGCATCGCCGCGTTCGGGTCCGTCGGCCAGGCGCTGGCCCTCGATGTGATGCCGCATCGAGAGACGCAGGCGGGACGCTTCTCGGCGATCATCGGGTTCTCGCAGAGGATCCCGAGCGCCGTAGCGCCCCTGGCCGCCCCGCTCGTGATGAGCCTGGCTCCGGTCGCAGGGGCCCGGTACACCGTCCTGTACCTCGCTTCCGGTGCCCTTGCGGTACTCGGAGGCATCGTCACGGCCACCATGGTGAGGTTCCGTGGGTGAATCTGGCAACCGATTGACAAATGTTGCCCGAGAAGGTTGGATGAGGAGTATGCAAGCGACGCAAGGACGCGATTCCGAACGACTGCTGCCTGCGGACGCGGCGACGCGGGACGTGGCGAAGGAGTTGTACGCGCGCGTCGCGGATGCCCCGATCATCTCGCCCCACGGTCATGTTCCCGCACGGATGCTGCTCGACGATGCGCCCTTCGAGAACGCGGCCGAGCTGTTCGTGACGAAGAACCACTACGTCACCCGGATGCTGCATGCCGCGGGCGTCGACCTCGCGGAGCTCTCGGGCGCCGACCCCCGCCGCACGTGGGGACTGCTCGCGGCGAACTGGCATCGGTTCGCCGGAACCGCGTCGGGCTACTGGCTCGAGACCGAACTCGCCGACGTGCTCGGCATCCGGTTGCCCATCAACGCCGGGACGGCGCATGAGATCTACGACCTCGTGGGCGAGCGCCTCGCCGATCCGGCGTTCCTGCCGCAGGCTCTGTTCCGCCGTTTCGATATTCGTGTCCTGGCGACGACGGACGATCCGCTCGACGACCTCGGGGATCACGATGCGCTGGCTCGTCTGGACCTCGGCGGCCGCGTGCTGCCCACGTTCCGCCCCGACGCATACCTCGACCCCGACGCGGTCGGATTCGGCGACTCCGTGTCCGCGCTCCTCGCCGCCACCAGCGAGCCCGCGACGTTCGCCGGCTATCTCTCGGGCCTCGAGGCGAGGCGCGAGCACTTCATCCGCCACGGCGCCGTGTCTGCCGACCACGGAGTGGAGGAGCCGTTCGCGATCGAGCTCGCGCCCCACGAGGCGGGGGCTCTGTTCCAGAAGGTCCTCGCTGGGACGGCGGACGCCGGGCAGCGGCGCGCCTTCCGCGGCCACATGCTGCTGCAGATGGCGCGCATGAGCGTCGACGACGGTCTCGTGATGACCGTGCACGCCGGTGTCCACCGCAACCACAGCAGCGCCACATACGAGCGCTTCGGGGCCGATACCGGGCACGACATTCCGCTGCCGACCACCTTCACGCGGGGGATGAGGCCGCTGCTGGAGCGGTTCGGTCTCGCGAAGGACTTCCACCTCGTGCTGTTCACCGTGGACGAGACCACGTTCTCCCGTGAGCTCGCACCGCTCGCGGGGTTCTACCCGAGTGTCTACGTCGGCGCGCCCTGGTGGTTCCTCGACGCCCCCGACGCGATCGGGCGCTTCCGCTCGGCCGTCACCGAGACGGCGGGCTTCTACCGCACGTCCGGCTTCATCGACGATACGCGCGCGTTTCTCTCGATTCCCGCGCGCCATGATGCGGCCCGGCGTGCGGATGCCGCCTATCTCGCGCGTCTGGTCACCGAAGGACGCATCGCGCTGGCGACTGCCGAACGCATCGCCGACGACCTCGTCGACGCGATCCCGCGGGAGGTGTTCAAGCTGTGACGAACCCCTACTCTCCCGTACCTCTGCACCGTGAGCCCGGAGCCGCGGTACCGCCCGTCCGCATCGTCCACCTCGGCCTCGGCGCGTTCCACCGCTCGCACCAGGCCTGGTATACCGCGCACGCCACGGATGCCGCGGAGTGGGGCATCGCCGCCTTCACCGGACGGAGCACGGAGATCGCCGCGCAGCTCACCGACCAGGACGGGCAGTACACCCTCGTGGTCCGAGGACCCGAAGGCGACTCGTTCGAGGTCGTCGACAGCGTAGTCCGCGCGATCCCCGGCACCGACGTCGCCGCGTTCGTCGAGCTGGCGGCATCCGAGCCCGTCGCCATCCTGACCCTCACGATCACCGAGGGCGGCTACCGACTCGGTGCCGATGGTCGACTCGACCTCACGGATCCGGATGTCGCAGCCGACGTCGCGCTGCTTCGCCGCCTCTTCGATGCACAGGCAGCTCTGCCCGGCGTCGAGTATCCGCGCACCGCCTTCGGGCGGGTGCTGCTTGCGCTCGAACAGCGCCGTCGCATAAGCACCCCGGCGCTCGCGATCGTGCCGTGCGACAACATCCCCGACAACGGGCACGTCGTCCGCGAGGCGCTCGGCGCGCTGGCGACCGCCACCAGCAGCACGCTGGCTGCGTGGCTCGACTCCGGCATCTCGGTGGTGTCGACGTCGGTCGATCGCATCACGCCGCGCGGGACGCCGGAGGACGCGCAACTCGTCCTCGACGCGACGGGTGTCGCGGACCGTGCACCGGTGGTGACCGAACCGTTCTCGGACTGGGTGCTCGCCGGAGACTTCCCCTCCGGCCGGCCCGCATGGGAGACCGCCGGCGCCCGCTTCGTCGACGACATCGCGCCGTGGGGGGCGCGGAAGCTGTGGATGCTGAACGGCGCTCACACTCTGCTCGCCGCCTCCGGCCCGCTGCGGGGGCATGCGCTTGTCAGCGAGGCCATCGACGATCCCGTCTGCCGCGATCTGGTCACCGCCCTCTGGGAGGAGGACGCGCGGCACCTCACAGGCGTCGAGGTCGACGACTACGCGGCCGATCTCCTCGCACGGTTCCGCAACCCACGGATCGAGCATCGCCTGGCCCAGATCGCCCTCGATGCGACCACGAAGATGCGCGTGCGCATCGTCCCGGTGGCGCGCCTCGAACGAGCGGCGGGACGCTCCGCGGCCGGCTGCGCGGCGGCCGTGGCGGCGTGGATACTCGCCGGCCACGATGCCGTCGAGACCCCCGGCGCCGCAGCGGAGAGCCGCACCGCGCGACAGGTCGCCGACCTCGACCCCGTTCTCGGGGGCGACGCGGCCTTCTGCGCGCGCGTCGATGCCGCCGTTGCCGACCTCACGACAAAGGCCCTCCTCACGGAGAGCGAAACCGCGTAGCCGCATCGCGCCGACGCGTTCGAACAGGAGACTCCATGCTCAAGCCTCAGACGACCCCGACCCGCGAGTTCGTGAACCTCGACGGTGTGTGGCGCTTCGCCACCGACCCCATGGTGGGCGATGCCCCGTGGGCGGCGACGCTGCCGGGATCGCTCGAGGTCGCGGTGCCTGCGAGCTTCAACGACCAGTTCGTCGATCCTGCCATCCGGGGCCACGTCGGCCTCGTCTGGTACCAGCGGAACGTGCGGGTCCCGCGCGGCTGGAAGGACGAGCGGATCGTTCTGCGGCTCGACGCCGCCACCCACGCCGGCGCGGTCTACGTCGACGACACCCTCGTCGCCGAGCACGTCGGCGGATACACCCCCTTCGAAGCGGACGTCACAGACGTCGTCACGGCAGGCGGGGAGTTCCGCCTCACGGTGGGCGTCGACAACTGCCTTACGAACATCACGATCCCGCCCGGAACGGTGACCACGGGTCCCGACGGTCGGCAGAAGCAGAGCTACCTCCACGACTTCTACAACTACGCCGGTCTTGCGCGGTCGGTGTGGCTCTACAGCACCCCGTCTCGCTTCATCGAGGACGTCACCGTGACGACGGGTCGCGAGGGGGCGAACGGCACGGTCGACTACCGGGTGGAGGCATCCGGAACCGTGCGCGTGATCCTCCGCGATGCAGACGGTGGACAGGTCACCGCCGGCGACGGCGCGAACGGCCGGCTCGTGGTTCCGGACGCCACCCTCTGGCAGCCCGGGGCCGCGTATCTGTACGAGCTCGAGGTGCAGATCGTCGAGGACGGCGCCGTCGCCGACACGTACACGCTGCCGGTCGGCATCCGCACCGTCGAGGTCACCGCCACCGAGTTCCTCATCAACGGCGAGCCGTTCTACTTCACCGGGTTCGGCAAGCACGAGGACACCGCCGTGCGCGGCAAGGGCCACGACAACGCGTACCTCGTGCACGACTTCGAGCTGATGAACTGGATCGGCGCGAACTCGTTCCGCACGTCGCACTACCCGTACGCGGAGGAGGTGCTCGAGTACGCCGACCGTCACGGCATCGTCGTGATCGACGAGACCGCCGCGGTCGGACTGAACCTCGGTGTGATGGGCGGTCTCACCGGAGCACCGGCGACGCCGACCTTCTCGCCCGAAGGCTGCAACGACCAGACGCGGGATGCGCACGCGCAGCACCTGCGCGAGCTCATCGCCCGCGACAAGAATCATCCGAGCGTCGTCATGTGGTGCATTGCGAATGAGCCTGCGAGCAACGAGGATGGCGCCCGCGAGTACTTCGAACCGCTCATCGAACTGACACGAGAGCTCGATCCGACCCGGCCCGTGACGATCGCCGAGGTGATGTTCGCGACATCGGAGAACGACAAGGTCGCAGACCTCCTCGACGTGATCTGTCTGAACAGGTACTACGGCTGGTACGTCGCCACCGGCGACCTCGAGACCGCCGCGCAGTACCTCGAGATGGACCTTCGGGCCTGGGCGGACACACACGGCAAGCCGATCCTGATGACCGAATACGGTGCCGACACGATGCCGGGGCAGCACTCCGTATGGGACGTCCCATGGACCGAGGAGTACCAGCGGGACTACCTGGCGATGCACCATCGCATCTTCGATCGGATCCCTTCCTTCGTAGGCGAACAGGTCTGGAACTTCGCCGACTTCGAGACGTCGCTCGGCATCCACCGCGTCGGCGGCAACAAGAAGGGCGTATTCACCCGCGACCGCAGGCCCAAGGCCGCGGCATTCGCACTGCGTGAACGCTGGCGAGGCATCGGGAACAGCAAACCCGGAGCCGAGGACTGAGAGGACATCATGATCATCGACAAGGCAGAGGTCATCGTCACCAGCCCCGACCGGAACTTCGTCACCCTCAAGCTCACGACCGACGACGGCCTGACCGGCCTCGGCGACGCGACGCTGAACGGCCGTGAACTCGCGGTCGTCTCCTACCTTCAGGACCACGTCGTCCCCCTGCTCATCGGCAGCGACGCGAGCCGGATCGAGGACACCTGGCAGTTCCTCTACCGGAGCGCCTATTGGCGCCGGGGGCCGGTCACGATGGCCTCGATCGCCGCGGTCGACATGGCCCTGTGGGACATCAAGGGCAAGGCGGCCGGGATGCCCGTCTACCAGCTCCTCGGCGGGGCGTCACGCAACGGGCTCATGGCGTACGGGCACGCGTCGGGCAAGGAACTGCCCGAGCTGTTCGACTCCATCCGCGCGCACCAGGAACAGGGGTACAAGGCGATCCGCGTGCAGACGGGCGTGCCGACGCTCAAGGCCATCTACGGCATCGCGGCCCAGGGCGCCGACGTCGGCGACGCGTCGGTGCGGTACGACCACGAGCCGGCGCGGCGCGGCGCGAAGCCCGTGGAGGAGGATTGGGACACCCGGGCGTACCTGAACCACCTGCCTGGGGTGTTCGAAGCGGTGCGGAACGAGTTCGGTCCGGACGTCCCGCTCCTGCATGACGGGCACCACCGGATGACGCCGATCCAGGCGGCTCGGCTCGGCAAGGACCTCGAGCCGTACGACCTGTTCTGGCTCGAGGACTGCACCCCTGCGGAGAACCAGGAGGCGTTGCGACTCGTGCGCCAGCACACAACGACGCCGCTCGCCATCGGCGAGATCTTCAACACGGTGTGGGACTTCAAGGACCTCATCCGCGACCAGCAGATCGACTACGTCCGCGGCGCCGTCACGCACATGGGCGGCATCTCGCCGCTGAAGAAGACCCTCGAGTACGCCGCGATGTACCAGATCAAGTCGGGCATGCACGGCCCGACCGACATCAGCCCGGTCGGCATGGCTGCCGCGATGCACCTGGGCCTGTCGATCCACAACTTCGGCATCCAGGAGTACATGAAGCACGGCGCGCGGACCGACCAGGTCTTCGAGCAGTCCTACACGTGGACCGATGGCTACCTGCACCCCGGCGAGCGGCCCGGTCTCGGCGTCGAGCTGAACCTCGACGAGGCCGGGAAGTACCCGTATGAGCAGGCGTACCTGCCGTACAACCGTCTCCTCGACGGAACGGTGCACGATTGGTGACACGATGATCCATCCCGACGGCCGCGCTTCGGCGGCCGCTCCCGCCGTTGTCGTGATGGGTGTCTCGGCAGCCGGCAAATCGACGATCGCCGAAGCCATCTCACGCCGATTGGACGTGCCATGGATCGATGCCGACGATCTCCACCCCTCGGCGAATCGACAGAAGATGATGTCCGGGGTTCCCTTGGGCGACGATGACCGCCGTCCTTGGCTGGACACGGTCGGCGAGAAGCTCGCCGCGGGGGAAGCCGCGGAGGGGATCGTCGTGGCATGTTCCGCGCTCCGGCGGAACTATCGCGATCGACTTCGAGTGGCCTGCCCTACCGCGGTGTTCGTCCACCTGCACGGATCCCGTGAGCTTCTCGCTCATCGCGCTTCGGCACGTGTCGAGCACTTCATGCCCGCATCATTGTTGGATTCGCAGCTTGCTACTCTCGAACCGCTAGATGGAGAAGAACGGGGAGTGACCCTGGACGTGTCAGACGCTCCTGCGGTCATCGCCCAGCGAGCAGCTGAGTGGGTGACTTCGAATGGTTGACGGACGAGCCGAGGAACCGAACTCGGGGTCCGACGAGATTCCGATCGAGATCGCGGACCGAATCCGCGGCCGCGGGGGAAACGCCACGATCTACGACATCGCAGAACTCGCGAAGGTCAACCCATCTACCGTGTCTCGCGCGCTGTCCAAACCCGGCCGCATCAGCGCGAAGACCGAGGCTCGTATTCGCGACGCTGCGGCGCAACTGAACTTCCGCATCAATCCCATCGCGCGTGCCTTGTACACCGGCCGCAGTCGCACGTTCGCGCTCGTCGTGGCAGATATCACCAACCCGGTCGTGTTCGGCATCGTGCGTGGCGCCGAGCAGGAGGCGGCCGCGGCCGGCTACACATTGGTGATCGCCGAATCGCAGGAGTCTGGTGAGACGGAAGCCGAGACCGTGGAGCGGCTGATGCCCACCGTCGATGGCATCGTTCTCGCGACGACGCGCCTCGGCGACGAGTCCATCCGGTCGATCGCGGCGCGACGCCCGGTTGTGCTGGTCAACCGGGCCGTAGCGGGTATCGACAGCATCCTTCCCGACGTGGATCGTGGGGTGAAGGACCTGATGGACCATCTCTACGGCCTCGGTCACCGATCCGTCGTCTACCTCGCTGGTCCCGAGACCTCTTGGGTGAGCGCACGTCGGTGGGAGAAGCTGCTCGAGACGTCGGAGTCGCTGGGAGTCGCGCTCGTCGAGATCGGCCCGAATCCGCCGACGATCCAAGGCGGCAGGGACGCGCTGCGACGTGTGCTCGCGGCTCGTCCGACTGCCGTGATCGCGTTCAACGACCTGATCGCGATCGGCCTGATGCGGGGCGCGGCCGCACGCGGCGTGGGGATTCCCGACGAACTGAGTGTCGCCGGCTTCGACGACATCTTCGGGAGCGAGCTGATCACGCCCTCTCTGACCACGGTGCGCTCCGAACTCGAGACCGCTGGCAGGCGTTCCGTCCGGAGCCTGCTTGCACGGATGGAGGGCGAGGAACCTGTCGCGGACCCAGCCCTCCTTTCGACGAAGCTGATCGTCCGCGAGTCGACCGGGCCACGTCGCGAGGCTTGACCGGATGCCGACGGTTGTATGCCGTCGCGGGCTCTGGATACGCGTTGGCCGCGCAGTACGAACGGGCGGCTGCCCGAACGAGAGTCCGCCCACGCTGGGGCCGGATACGCCGCGTCCGCCCGGCAACGATCGCTAGGGCAGCAGGAGGATCTTGCCCACCGTCGAACGGGACTCGAGTGCGTCATGGGCTCGGGCGGCATCCTCTAGGCGGTAGCGTGCGCCGACATGCAGCCGAAGCGAGCCGTCGGCTGCTGATCCCATCACCTCGGAGCCGCGCGCGACGAGGTCCGCGCGCGATCCGGCGTAGTGGGCGAGCGTCGGCCGGGTCAGGTACAGCGACTTCGCGGCGAGCCGTTGCACGTCGAGTGGGGGGACCGGGCCGCTGGTCGAGCCGTACGCGACGAGTGTTCCGCGTGGCGCCAAGGCCGCCAGGCTCTCCTCGAACGTGGCCGCGCCGATCCCGTCGTAGACCACGGAAGCGCCGCGACCCGCCGTGAGCTCGAACACCGCGCTTCCGAAGTCGCCGTACCCCGCCGTCATGTGCGCCCCCGCCTCCTGTGCGAGCTGGGCCTTCTGGCTGGTCGAGGTCGTGGCGACGACCGTCCCGCCCCGCTGGACGACCAGCTGGGTGAGCAGGCGGCCGACGCCGCCGGCCGCGGCGTGGACGACGGCCACGTCTCCCGGGGCGATCGCGAGAGCGCTCGTTGCGAGGTAGTGGGCGGTCACGCCCTGCAGCAGGATGCCCGCGGCGATGTCGAGACCGAGTGCCCGTGGCACGTGGAGGGTCCGTTCCGCGGGGACCACGGCGACCTCGGAGTAGGCGCCGATGGCCCCCATCCACGCGACGCGATCTCCCGTCGTGAATTCGGCGACATCGGGACCGACCGCCCGTACGATGCCGGCTCCCTCGTTCCCGGCGACGAACGGGGGGTGGGGGCGGAACGCCCCCACCCCCTGGCGCTGGTAGACGTCCATGTAGTTCACGCCGATCGCGACGACGTCCACGACGAGCTCGCCCGGGCCGGCGCTGGGCTCGGGGCGCTCGACGACGCGAAGCACATCGGACGCCCCGAACGCGGCCACCTCTACCGATCGCATGCGATGCCCGTCACCGCACGCCGCGGACCCGGAAGACGACCAGACCGCCGACGACGACGATGACCGCCGCGACGGGGAAGAGCGGTGCGAACGATCCGGTCACGATGACGATCACGCCGGCGAGTGCCGGTGCAAGGATCTGCGGCGCGATCGCAGCGACGTTCGTGACCCCGAGGTCCTGTGCGAACGAGTTCGACCGCGGCAGTACCTGCGTGACGAGCGCCGTGTCGACGGCCTCGAACGTGCCGAAGGCGAGCGCGACGACGACCATCATGGTCAGGTAGCCCTCCACCGTGGGCGCTGCGAGCGGGATGAGCAGGCCCAGGGCCATGACGATGCTCGCCACCGTCACGAACACCTTGCGCCGGCCGAGTCGGTCGGACAGCAGTCCGGCGGGGACGGCGGTCAGGCTGATGCACACCGCTGCGATCGCGGCGGCGATGCCGACGTAGTCGACGGCGGCATCTCCGGCACCGATGTAGTCGCTGAGGATGTAGAGCGCGTAGCCCTGGATGATGAAGAAGCCCGTGTAGACGAGCGTCCGGCTGCCGACCGCCCACCAGAAGTCGGGGTGCGTCCGCGGGTTCACGAAGAAGGTGCGCCACCAACGGGCGGAGTCCGAGGCGGGCGTCGGGGCGGACTCGCGATTGTCCGAATCCCTCGCGATGAACAGCCGGGTGGCGGTGAACGCCAACGGCAGGACGCTGAGCACCATGTAGGCGACGACGAGGTCGTCGGCGAGGACGGAGCCGAGGATGGTTCCGCCGACCGAGCCGAGCATGATCCCGAGTCCGAGCCCCGCGCTGAACCGGCCGCGTCGGTTCTCGGGAACCCGGTCGGGGAGGATCGCCGCGAGCGGGCCCTGCGAGGCGCTCAGCACGAACTCCGATGCGACGTAGAGCACGCCGAGCACTGCGAGCGACTCGATGAAGCCCATCGAGAACAGGATCGGGGCCACCACGATCGTTCCTCCGAGCACGTACGGGGTCCGGCTGCCCCAGCGGGTGCGCGTGCGGTCCGAGAGCATGCCCGCGAGCGGTTGGGCGAGGAGCGCCGCGATGGCGCCGAGGAACGTGAAGATGCTGAGGACGGCGACCTTGTCGTCACCGGCCAGGTCCTCGATCTGCAGCGCCAGCAGCACTCCGGGAACGGCGCCGTAGACGAGTGAGATGCCGAACTGCGAGCTCCAGATCGAGAACAGCAGGGAACCGGACGCGGCGACCTGCCTCGTCACGGGCATGGTCTCGGGTGTCGACACGGTCACACCTCCCGCTGGGGATCGAGGGCGCACGGCGGAGCCGGGTCGTGGGGGCGGGGGGCCTGGGATGGCATCGCAACTCCTTTGTCGCTGGGAATTCGGATATTCCGTAGCCATTACTAGCACATTGCGGATACAGTGTGGCCGTAAGCCTCATCGCGAACGGTGATCGGGGCGGAGTGACTTCAGAGGTGTGTTCCATGGTGAGAGACGACGAGGTCGAGGTGCTGATCGTCGGTGCCGGCGCGACCGGGCTGACGCTGGCGTGCGACCTGCAGCGGCGAGGCGTGAGCCATCGGCTGATCGACGCGGCGCCGCACGGGTTCGAGGGGTCGCGCGCGAAGGGTGTCCAGCCGCGCTCGGCCGAGGTCTTCGACGATCTCGGCGTGCTCGCCCGCCTCGAGTCGCGGTCGACGCTCTACCCGCCGCTCGGCATCCACCTCGGCCCGGTGACCCTCAAGCGGACGATGATCGCGCTGCACGACGCGACGCCGGACGTACCCCACGCGAACACGCTGCTCGCGCCCCAGTACGCGACCGACCAGAGCCTGCGCGAGCGCCTCGAGGAACTCGGCGGCTCGGTGGAGTACGCCACCCGCCTGGGGGCGTTCGAGCAGGACGCCGACGGGGTCGTCGCGAGCCTCGAGTCCGGCGCGGGGACCGAGACGGTCCGCGCGCGGTACCTCGTCGGCGCGGACGGCGGTGGCAGCACGGTTCGGCGGGGACTCGGTATCGCGTTCGAGGGGACGACCGACGAGAGCGACCGGATGATCGTCGCCGACGTCACCGTGTCGGGGCTCGGTCGGGATCGCTGGCATATCTGGCCCCGCTCCAAGGGGCGCTTCGTCGCGCTGTGCCCGCTGCCCGGAGACACCTTCCAGCTGATGCTGAAGCTCCGACCGAATGACCCCGCCGACCTCGACACCGCGGCCGTCGATCGCATGGTCCGCGACGTCGTCGGCGGATCGAAGGTCCGCGTCCACGACATCCACTGGTCGTCGGTCTGGCGGCCGAACATCCGGCTCGCCGAGCGCTATCGGCGCGGCCGCATGTTCCTCGCCGGAGACGCGGCACACGTGCATCCGCCGACCGGTGCACAGGGCCTCAACACCGGCGTCCAGGATGCCTACAACCTCGGCTGGAAGCTCGGCCAGGTGCTCGCGGGCGCCCCGGATGCGCTCCTCGACACGTACGAGTCGGAGCGGCAGCCCGTCGCAGCGCGAGTGCTCGGCCTCGCGTCAGGGCTGTACGCGCACCTCGGGGACCGCCCGCTGGCGGCGACCAAGCGCGGTGACGAGGAGCGGCAGCTCTCCCTGTCGTACCGCGGCGGTCCGCTCGCCCCCGGCGACCTCGACGCTCCCGGCCTGCAGCCCGGCGACCGGGCGCCCGACTCGCCCGTCGTCCTCGATGACGGTGCTCGAACGACGCTCTTCGACGAGTTCCGCGGCCCGTCGTTCTCGCTGGTCGCCATCGGGGACCGCGCGGCGGAGGCCTGCCGCGACCTCTCCTGGACGTCCGCCGGTGCGCCCGTGCGAATGATCGCCCTCGACGGCTCGTCCAACGAGCCGTTCCGCCGAATCACCGGGATCCCCGGCGACGGCGCGGTGCTCGTGCGGCCCGACGGCTACGTCGCCGCCATCGCACGCGACTCGCTCGACGACGTGCGCGACTGGCCGGCTCTCCCGGTCTTCCCGTCCTCCTGACCGATCCCGAGCCCGAACCACCCCCAACACGAAGGCGTGTCACACCATGGTCGATGTCGAATCCATGCCCGCAGCCCGCGACGACGTTCGCATCCTGACGTTCGAACCCCCCGCGGCCCGCGCCGACCCCCGCACCGAGACGCTCACGCCGGAGTCCCAGGCGGCGCTGCGCCAGTTCTCCGAAGACCGCCTGATCGGCTACGGCGTGGACCGCAGCGATGCGATCGAACTGACGGCGCGGGTCCTGGCGGGGGAGGGCTGGCTGGACGCGGCGACCCGGCTCGCCGAGCGCTGCCTCGCCACCCTCGACGCCGAGGCCGGCACGCAGACCCGGATCACCGCCCTCCGCCGGGCATCGGCGCTGCTGCGGATGAGCCAGGTGATGATGCTCGAGGACGGCCAGGCGCGGACCGCGATCTACGCCCGTGCGGGCGACCTCTACCTCCGCGCCGCCGAAATCGCCCGCGATCGCATCCGGGTCACCCTCGACACGCCGGAAGGCGCCGTCGTCGGATGGCAGGTGCCCGCGACAGGCCCGCGCGTCGGCGCCGCGATCGTCATCGGCGGGGTCGAGGGGTATGCCATGGACTTCGACTGCATCGGCGACGCCCTCGCCGCCCGCGGCATCGAGACCCTCCTGCTCGACGGGCCGGGACAGGGCGAGAGCCGGTTCACGCACGGTGTCTACCTCACCCCGACCTGGCGCGACGCGTACACCGCGGCGCTCGACCACCTCGCGACCTCGGTGCCCGGCCTCCCGATCGGACTCGTCGGCAACAGCATGGGCGGCAGCTTCGCGATGGCTGTGGCCAACGAGGACCCACGTGTCCGGGCGTGCGTCGACAACGGCGGCATCCCTGCACCCTGGATGGTGCCCCCGAGCATCGGCACGTTCTTCACGAAGATGGCCGCCTTCTGCGACGTCGACGACCCGGACCAGGCGACCGCCGTCTGGTCGACGGTGACCCCTCTGGCACCGGGCGGCAACGCCGACTACGACCTCCTCGTGATCCAGGGCGGCGCCGACCCGATGGTGTCGTCCGAGATGGCGCAGGCGGTCTTCGCCCACGCGCCCACCAAGTCGAAGCAGATGGTGCTCTTCTCCGACGGCATCCACTGCATCTACAACCACAGGACGGACCGCGACGACCTCATCGCGGACTGGGTGCACGCCCGCCTCGCGGCGGACTCGCACTCCGACTTCGATTCCGACTCCGAGTGAAGGGAACCGCGATGCAGATCACGGACGCGCAGATCCACCTCTGGACCGGAGCAGGCGCGCCGCCGTACCACCACCGCGCGCCGTACACGATCGAGCGCGCCCTGCGCGAGATGGACGGGGCCGGTATCGACCGCGCCGTGAACTGCCCGGCGATCTGGGACCCCGACGCAAACGACTACGCGGTCGAGGCGGCGCAGGCCCACCCAGACCGGTTCGCCACCATGGGATGGTTCCCCCTCGACGCCAGCGCCGGCCCGCACCGCGTCGACGAGTGGATGTCGAAGCCGGGAATGCTCGGCCTGCGCTTCGTCCTCTACGCACCGGAGGCAGGAGGCATCCTCCGATCCGGCGCGCTGGACTGGCTCTGGACCCGAGCCGACGAACTCGAGCTCCCGGTCGCGTTGATGGTCATGCCCGACCACCTCTCGCTCATCGGCGACATCGCCCCCCGCTTCCCGAGAATGCGGCTCCTGCTCGATCACCTCGCGATCGGCCCGTTCGACACGCTGCCCGGGGCGGCGTCCCACCTCGACGCGCTGGTCGCCCTGGCCGCGTACCCGAACGTCGCCGTGAAGGCGAGCGGCATCACAGGTGCCGCGACCGACGGCTACCCGTTCGCCAGCGCCCACGAGGTGCTTCGACGCACGTTCGACGCCTTCGGCCCCGACCGCATGTTCTGGGGGACCGACATCACCCGCCAAACCGCGACCTGGGGGGAGTGCGTCTCGATGTTCACCGACCACCTCCCGTGGCTCACCGGCGCGGACCTCGAGCGGGTGATGGGCGCCGGGATCTCGGACTGGATCGGCTGGCACTGACCGGTCGCACCCGGGTCATGGGGGCCGGGCGGTAGCGTAGGGACCACAGCGTCCACCCCGCGAGACACCCCTGGCACCCATGACCCTCACCGAGAAGCGCAAGCCCGGCCGGCCCCGGATCCCCCGGGAACGCATCGTCGACGCCGCCCTGCAGATCGTTGACGAACAGGGGGCCGACGCGCTCACCCTTCGTGCCGTCGCCGAGCGGATCTCGTCGAGCACCGCGACGCTGTACCGGCACGTGAGCGGCCGGTCCGAACTGATCGGCCTCGTGATCGACCGCATGCTGGGGGAGGTCGAACTTCCCGCCGTCGAGGACGACGACGAGCAGCCGTGGGAGGTCGTCTGCCACCGCACCGCGACCGCGATCTTCACCACCATCGCGCAGCACCGGAGCGTCGCGACCCTGCTGATCGAACGGTTCCCCACCGGCCCGCACGCCATCGCACTGCGCGAGCGCATCGCGCGAGCCCTGCTGCGCGGTGGCCTGCCCCCGGAGGTCGCGGCCGCCGCGGTCGCGACCCTGGGCCGCTACATCCTCGGCTTCGCGATGCAGTCCGTCGCGGACGACGGTGCGCAGCGGCCATCGTTCACCGTCGACCCGATGGCGTACCCGCACCTCGTCGAGCTCGCACCGCTCCTGCCGAAGCCGCTCGCCGAGGAGTTCGAGTTCGGCCTCACCCACCTGCTGAGCGGCCTGGCGCACGACCAGCGCGCCTGACCGCGGCGGCCGCCGGGCGAGTGGCGAATACAGGGTCCGCAGCCTGACGCACTCGGCGACGCCTTTCCTGCTCGGTCGCCACGTCCGCCACGACATTGGGCCGCTTGAACTTCATCAGCTCTGCGAGCTCGCGTGGGTTCGGAACTGGCGCCGGATGGCCGTGGTGCTCCTAACGGTGGGCCTGGGGTCCGGACGATGGGAGGTGTGTGACGGGCGGGAACGCGCGGGCGACGAGCGCGCGTAGCGACTCGAGGTCGCCGGATGCGAAGCCCTGCGCGCGCGCCTGCACGAGCACGTTGCCGATCGCGGTCGCCTCGACCGGACCCGCCAGCACCGGGATCCCGGCGCGGTCGGCCGTCCGCTGGCAGAGCAATTCATTGAGCGCGCCGCCCCCGACGACGTGGATCGTCGCGACGTCGACGCCCGACAGGACGGAGGCGGTCCGCACGGCGTCCGCGAAGGCCTCCGCGAGGCTCTCGACGATGGAGCGGGCGAACTCGGCGCGGTTCCGCGGCACGGGCACGTCGTGCTCGACGCACCACTCGGCGATGCGTCCGGGCAGGTCCCCGGGAGCGAGGAATCGCGGGTCGTTCGCGTCGAACACCGCGACCTCGCCGGTGACCGATGCCGCGGCCGCAAGCAGCCCAGGAAGCTCGACGCGCTCGCCGTCGCGCTCCCACCATCGCACCGACTCCGACAGCAGCCAGAGTCCCATGACGTTGTGCAGGAACCGCACGCGCCCGTCGACGCCGCCCTCGTTCGTGAAGTTCGCCTCGCGCGCGGCATCCGTCGTCACGGGGTGCTCGAGCTCGACGCCGACGAGCCCCCACGTGCCGCACGAGATGTAGGCCGCCGACTCGGCCCGCATCGGCACCGCGACGACCGCCGACGCGGTGTCGTGCGATCCCACGGCGACCACCTCGATGCCCGCAGGCGCACCCAGGTCCGCCGCGACGTCGGCGCGGAGCGCTCCGAGCGGGGTCCCCGGGTCGACGAGGGGTGCGAAGACGGATGCCGGGAGCCCGAGCTGCGCGATGAGCTCGTCGTCCCACTCACCCGTCGCGACCTCCACGAGCCCGGTCGTGGAGGCGTTCGTGCGCTCGGCGACGCGGGTGCCCGTGAGCTGCAACCCGATGAGGTCGGGCACGAGCAGGAGCGAGTCGGCGAGGTCGAGCCATCCGCCCGCCCGTTCTGCGGCGAGCTGGTACACGGTGTTGAACGGCAGGAACTGCAGGCCGTTCCTCCGGTACAGCTCGGCGAACGGCACGGTCGCGTGCACGGACTCGACCGCGGCGTCGTTCCGGGCGTCGCGGTAGTGGAACGGCTCGCCGAGCAGGCGCCCGCCGCGGAGCAGGCCGTAGTCGACCGCCCACGAGTCGACCCCGATCGAGGCGACCGAGGGCTCGCGACGGAACGCGTCTGCGAGGCCGAGCGTGAGGTCGCGGAACAGGCCGGTGAGGTCCCAGTGCAGGCCCGACGCCATGCGCACCGGGCCGTTCGGGAACCGGGCGACATGGTCGAGCTCGAGCCGCCCGGCGGACTGGTCGACGTGCCCGACGATGACCCTGCCGCTCGTCGCGCCGAGGTCGACCGCGGCGACCGCGCCCCCACGCTCGCTCATCGGAGGAAGGCCGCGGCGACGCCGGAGTCGACCGGGATGTGCAGGCCCGTGGTGCGGCTGAGCTCCGGGCCGGTCAGGACGTAGACGGCGTCCGCGACGTTCTCGGGGACGACCTCGCGCTTGAGGATCGTGCGCTGCGCGTAGAACTTCCCGAGGTCCTTCTCCTCCACGCCGTAGGTCGCGGCGCGGTTCGCGCCCCAGCCCGCGGCGAAGATCCCCGAGCCCCGCACGACGCCGTCGGGGTTGATGCCGTTGACGCGCACGCCGTGCTCGCCGAGCTCGACCGCGAGCAGTCGCACCTGGTGGGCCTGGTCGGCCTTGGTCGCCGAGTACGCGATGTTGTTCGGGCCGGCGAACACCGAGTTCTTCGAGGAGATGTAGATGACGTCGCCGCCCATCTGCTGTTCGACGAGCGCCTTCGCGGCGGCCTTCGACACGAGGAAGGAGCCCTTGGCCATGACGTCGTGCTGCAGGTCCCAGTCCTGCTCGGTGGTCTCGAGCAGCGGCTTGGAGAGCGACAGGCCCGCGTTGTTGACGACGAGGTCGATGCCGCCGAACGCGAGCACGGTCGCATCGATCGCGGCCTGCACGCCCTCGGCGTCGGCGACGTTCGCGGCGACGCCGATCGCGACGTCGGTGCCGCCGAGCTCGGCCGCGGCGGCCTGCGCCTTCTCGAGGTCGAGGTCGGCGACGACGACGCACGCGCCCTCTGCCGCGAGCCGGGTCGCGATGGCCTTGCCGATGCCCGAGGCGGCGCCGGTCACGAAGGCGATGCGGCCCTGGTGGGTCTTGGGCTTCGGCATCCGCTGGAGCTTCGCCTCCTCCAGCGCCCAGTACTCGATGCGGAACTTCTCGGCGTCGGAGATCGGGGTGTAGGTCGAGAGCGCCTCGGCGCCGCGCATGACGTTGATCGCGTTGACGTAGAACTCGCCGGCGACCCGAGCGGTCTGCTTGTTCGCGCCGTAGCTGAACATGCCGACGCCGGGAACGAGCACGATGAGCGGGTCGGCGCCGCGGATGGCGGGGGAGTCCTCGGTCGCGTGCGCGTCGTAGTACGCCCGGTAGTCGTCGCGGTACTGAGCGTGCAGCTCCCGCAGGCGGGCGAGCTGCTCGTCGACGCTCGCCGTGGCGGGCAGGTCGAGGATCATCGGCTTGACCTTGGTGCGCAGGAAGTGGTCGGGGCAGCTCGTGCCGAGCGCCGCGAGCTCGGGCGCGCGCTCGGAGGCGAGGAAGTCGAGCACGACGTCGGAGTCGGTGTAGTGGCCGACCATCGGCTTGTCCGTCGAGGCGAGGCCGCGGATGGTGGGCGCGAGCGCCGCAGCGCGGGCGTGCCGCTCGGCCTCGGGCAGCGCCTCGAATCCGGCCCGCACGCCGCCGAACGGCGCTTCCGCACCGTGCTCGGAGATGTAGGCCGCGGCGGTGTCGATGATCCACAGCGAGTTCCGCTCGGACTCCTCCGACGTGTCGCCCCACGCCGTGATGCCGTGGCCTCCGAGGATGCAGCCGACCGCCTGCGGGTTCTGCGCCTTGATCTCGGCGATGTCGAGGCCCAGCTGGAAGCCGGGGCGACGCCACGGCACCCAGACGACCTTGTCGCCGAAGATCTTCGCCGTGAGCGCCTCGCCGTCGGCCGCGGTCGCGATCGCGATGCCCGAGTCGGGGTGCAGGTGGTCGACGTGCGCGGCGTCGACGAGGCCGTGCATGGCGGTGTCGATCGACGGCGCGGCGCCGCCCTTGCCGTGCAGGCAGTAGTCGAACGCGGCGACCATCTCGTCCTCGCGGTCGACGCCCGGGTAGGTGTCCACGAGCGCACGCATCCGGTCCAGGCGCAGGACCGCGAGCCCCCGCTCCTTCAGCGTGCCGAGGTCGCCGCCCGAGCCCTTCACCCAGAGCAGCTCGACGGGCTCGCCCGTGACCGGGTCGGTCTCGGTGCCCTTGGCGGACGTGTTGCCGCCGGCGTAGTTCGTGTTCTTGGGGTCGGCGCCGAGGCGGTTCGACCGCGCGATGAGGTCGGCAGCAGCCGGGTTCGTCATGAGGGGATTCCTTCGATGGGATGCGGTGGTCGGGGGTGGTCGGGGGCGACGGTCGCGGCCGCCGTTCGCGCGCGCGTCGTGGCCAGGTCGTCGATCCAGCCCACGGCACGGTCGACGGTGGCGGATGCCGCGGGCTCGTCGGGCCGGTTCAGGTGCCCGTGCTCGGTGCCGGGCTCCGTGACGAGCATGACGGGCACGCCCGCCGCGACGAGCGTGGCCGCGAAGGCCTCGCCCGAGACGCGGAGCTCGTCCGCCTCGCCGTTGACCATCAGCACGGGCGGGAAGCCCGCGACGTCGTCCGGCGCGGCTCGCCCCGGCACGGCGGGGAGCGGCGCGTCGTCGGCGGGCCCGCCGAGGTAGTCCTCGTACATGGCGCGCACGCGTGCGGGCCCGAAGCGGTCGGCGGCGGGGTTCTCGTCGAGCATCGCCCGCAGCGCGGCATCCGGTGCCGGCTGCACGGCGAGGAGCGTCGGGTAGGCGAGGAAGACGCCGGCCGGGACCGGTGCGGCGCCGTCGAGCGCCCGGAGCACGGCGCCCGCCGTGAGGTTGCCACCGGCGCTCGCGCCGCCGGCCACGATGCGCGCGGCGTCGATGCCGAGGTGCGCGGCGTGGGCGGAGGTCCAGCGCCACGCGGCGAGCACGTCGTCGGACGGGTCGGGGTAGCGGCATCCGCCGCCCGCGAGCCGGTAGTCGATCGAGACGACCGTGACACCGCGTGCGGCGAACGCGCGCGCGACCCAGTCGGCCTCGGGCATGTCGAGGTCGCCGGCGACGAATCCACCGCCGTGCGCCCAGACGAGGGCGGGCGTCGTGCCGGCGCCCGCGGCGTCTGCGGGGTAGACGCGAACGAGTCCGTCCGCGGAATCGTACGGCGTGGTCATGATCGCGTCGTCCTCTCGGGTGCGCTGGTGGTCGGGGGTAATTCGCGGATGCAGGGGGGGCCGGGGGCATCACCCGGCATCCGCGACCGTCTCGGGGGCGGGGTCAGGCGCCCCAGCCGGCCTGGACGCCGCCGACGCGCTCCTCGGCGATCTTCGCGAGGTAGCCGGACTCGGCGAACGCGGCCATCGGGTCGGCCGCCAGGCCGCGCGACTCGCGCCACTCCGCGAGGGCGGGCCGCACGTCGGTGTAGAACGCGTCCATGAAGATGCGGTTCGCCTCGAGCACGTCGCCGGAGACCTGCGCGGCGCGCAGCGCGTCGGTGTCGACGAGCAGTGCGCGGGCGGTCATCTCCTGGACGTTCAGCACCGAGCGGATCTGGCCGGGGATCTTGTCCTCGACGTTGTGGCACTGGTCGAGCATGAAGGCCACATCCGGGTGGTTGAGGCCGCCGCCGCGGGCGACCTCGTAGACGATGCGGAACAGCTGGAACGGGTCGGCCGCGCCGACGATGAGGTCGTCGTCGGCGTAGAAGCGGCTGTTGAAGTCGAACGATCCGAGCTTCCCGAGGCGCAGCAGTTGCATGACGATGAACTCGATGTTCGTGCCGGGGGCGTGGTGGCCGGTGTCGAGGCAGACCATGGCCTTGTCGCCGAGCGCGGCGACCTGGGCGTAGCTGGTGCCCCAGTCCGGGACATCCGTGTGGTAGAACGCGGGCTCGAAGAACTTGTACTCGAGGACGAGGCGGTGTTCGTCGCCGAGCCGCTCGTAGATGGTCGCGAGCGACTCGTGCAGACGGTCCTGGCGGCCGCGCAGGTCTGCCTGGCCCGGGTAGTTCGAGCCCTCGGCGAGCCAGACCTTGAGGTCGCGGCTGCCGGTCGCGTGCATGATGTCGATGCACTCGAAGTGGTGGTCGATCGCCTTCCGCCGGACGGCGGGGTCCTCGTGGGTGAGGGCACCGAACTTGTAGTCGTCGTCCTGGAAGGTGTTCGAGTTGATCGTGCCGAGCGAGACGCCGAGGCCCTCGGCGTGCGCGCGGAGGTCGTCGTAGTCGTCGACCTTGTCCCACGGGATGTGCAGGGCCACGGTCGGCGCGAGCTTCGTGTACGCGTTGACCTGCGCGGCATCCGCGATCTTCTCGTAGGGGTCGCGGGGCGTGCCCGGCGTGCCGAACACCTTGAAGCGGGTGCCCGAGTTGCCGAATGCCCAGCTCGGCAGCTCGATCGCCTGGAGCTCCAGCTGGTCGAGGACGGTCTGCGGAATGGTGCTCACGATTCGCTGCTTTCTGTGCGGGTGGTGACGGATGCCGCGTCGCGGTCGAGCGCGGCGAGCTGGTCTTCGAGGTGGAACACCTCGGGAAGTCGGGGGGCGCCCTGGTGGGGGCGGCCGCCGTCGAGCGCGACGAAGAACTCGGCCATCTCGGCCTCCCACGGCGCGGTGCGCGGGTCGTCCGCGAGGGCCGCCTGGGCCGCGTCGTGGTCATCGACCTCGTAGTAGCCGACGAGGAGGCCGTCCTCGCGGAGGACGAGCGAGTAGTTGCGTCGGCCGGATGCCTCGATGACCCGGAGCATGTCGGGCCAGACCGCGGCGTGGCGTTCTCGGTACCCGTCGAGGCGAGCGGGGTCGACCTGCAGCTGGAAGCAGGCCCCCTGCGTGGTGCCAGTGCTCATCGTCGAGCTCCCCTCCTCCTGAATCGTTTCAACGATAGGACTTCGGCTCCGTTCGTGCAAGTGGCCCGGCCATGCATCCATGACCGGCTGCGGGGCTCGTAGACTCCGAGGCGGAGAGGAGTCCGATGGCAGTCAGTGTGCGCGAGGTTGCCTCCGCGGCGTCCGTGTCGGTCGGCACGGTCTCGAACGTACTGAACCGTCCCGACGTGGTCGCGCCGGATACACTGGCGCGCGTGCTCGCTGCGATTGACGAGCTCGGGTTTGTCCGCAACGACGCCGCCCGTCAGCTTCGAGCGGGACGCAGCCGGTCGATCGGGCTCATCCTCCTCGATGTCCGAAACCCGTTCTTCACCGAAGTCGCACGCGGTGCCGAGGACCGAGCGGCCGAGGACGGCATGACGGTGCTTCTCGGGAACAGCGACGACAACCCCGACCGGGAACGGGCTTACCTCGATCTGTTCCTTGAGCAGCGCGTACACGGCGTGCTCATCTCGCCGCGCGGCGACGATCTGCGCTGGCTCCAGCGCCTCCGCGTGCGAGGGATGCCCGTTGTGCTCGTCGACCGCGAGGCGCGCGACCAGAGCCTTGCTTCAGTCGCCGTCGACGATGTCATGGGCGGGGAGGCGGCGGTTCGCCACCTGCTCGGGGTCGGGCGGCGTCGAATCGCGTTCGTCGGCGGACCCTTGACTCGTCGGCAGGTTGTCGATCGACTGGACGGCGCGCGTCGCGCGATCGCGGAGGCGCCAGACGCGATACTCGAGGTGATCGAAACGAACGGCACGACCGTGCTGGAGGGTCGTGCGGCCGGCGAGGTCATCCGTGAGAGGACTCCGCGGCACCGGCCCGACGCAGTATTCTGCGCGAATGACCTGCTGGCTCTCGGGATATTGCAGGCGCTCGTCATGACGGGCCAAGTGCGAGTGCCCGACGACATCGCCGTCATCGGCTACGACGACATTGACTTCGCCCGCAGCGCCGTCGTCCCGCTGAGCTCGGTCAGGCAACCGGCGCGTCTCATGGGCTACACAGCGGTGGATCTGCTCATGAACGCCGGTCTGGGTGGGAACGAGTCCGGTCCCGACCGTGTGAGATTCGAGCCCGAACTTGTCGTCCGGGATTCGACCGCACCGTGACGGACAGCTCGGCCGGCGAGATGAGTATCGCCCGCTATCCGAGCCATGGATGCTGGGGAGGGCCCTGCTCTCTCCGGCGCGACCCGCGGACTCCTCGACCGGGACTTCCGCACCGACCCGAGTACCGTACGCACCGACCCCGGGATCCACGCGCCCAAGCTCACCGCCCGCGGACCTCGCGGAACGCCCTCGCAGGGACCAGAAACCTGCCGGCAACTCGGTGCGGAGACCAGATTCAGCCCGTATGACTCCGTAGCAGCACGTACACTGGAGCCCATGAGATCCGCGGGAATCCGCGGAATTCCGCCCCTTGCGGGCTGGCCTCGAAGCGCCGAGATCGACTTCAGTTGATCTTGGTTCGAGTCCAGGTACCCCAGCAGACTTCCGATCGTCCGGGCGATCGCCGTCGCGCACGGTGGCACGGCGTACATCCAGACCGGACGGGCCTCGGGGACGAGCGCGGTCATGCGGCTTCCGGCCGGGGAGCAGCCGCGCGCGCGAACCGCCCGATGAAACCGGCGGCGGCGCTCGGGTGCGCCGTCGGCGTGGGCGGAGTCCGCCACGTGCTCGGCGCATGCACGACGACCCGCCGCGGCATCCAACGGTTCTGCAACAGGTCGCCACGCCCCGGGCGAGGCCGCTTTACATCGTGCGTCGGCTGAGGTTCGATGGAATGCGACGTCGTCGCGGATCGGTACCCTGACCCGATCCGGTGCGGGGGGCGGCGCAGGAAGGGTGTTCGATGCGGTACGGCGATACGCACGAGCGCGCGGTGACCCGACCGCGGTCGTTCGGCGGCGCACTCGGAGCTCTCCTCGGCATCGTGGCGGTGAGCTCGGCGGCGGCGGTCCTCGTCGCGGCCGCCGTGACTCCGGCGCTCGCGACGGCCGGGGTGGCGGCGACGGGGACGATCTCCCTCTTCGAGAACCTGCCCAGCTACCTCAAGATCGGCGAGCTGTCGCTGAAGAGCAACATCTACGCGACGGGCAAGGACGGCAAGCCGTTCCTGCTGGCCTCGTTCTACGACCAGAACCGCGTCGAGGTCGGCTGGGACTCCGTGGGGCAGTACGTGAAGGACGCGGCGATCGCGGGGGAGGACCCGCGGTACTACGACCATAACGGCGTCGACCTGCAGGGCACCGTCCGCGCGGCCGTGACGACCGCGACCGGCCGCGAGACGCAGGGCGGCTCGTCGATCGCGCAGCAGTACGTCAAGAACGTGCGCGTGCAGGAATGCGAGCGGATGGCGGTCGACGAGACCGAGCGCGAGGGCTGCTACGACGCGGTCACCGAGACCACGATCGACCGGAAGCTCAAGGAGATGCGGCTCGCGATCGGCGTCGAGAAGCGGTACTCCAAGAGCGAGATCCTGCTCGGCTACCTCAACATCGCCGGCTTCGGCGGCACCGTCTACGGCATCGAGGCCGCGGCGAACTACTACTACGGCACGAGCGCGAAGAACCTGACCCTCGCGCAGGCCGCGTCGCTCATCGCGATCGTGAACAACCCCGCCAAGTTCCGTCTCGACCAGCCGGAGAGCGAGTCGAACGGCAAGGCCAACGGCTATGCAGCCAACCACTCCCGGCGCGACTACATCCTGCGCAGCATGCGCGACGAGGGCAAGATCACCTGGGACGAGTACGTCGAGGCGATCACCAAGCCGGTCAAGCCCAAGATCACCGAGCCGAGCACCGGCTGCCAGACCGCGGGCGGCAGCGCCTGGTTCTGCGACTACGTCAAGCACATCCTGCAGAACGACCCCGCCTTCGGCGAGGAGGAGGAGTCGCGCCTGCTGAACTTCCGCCGCGGCGGCTACGAGGTCTACACGACGCTCGATCCCGATCTCCAGGCGGCCGCCGAGCAGGCGGTCACGAGCCAGGTGCCGGCGACCTACCCGGGATGGGACCTCGGCGGCGTGATCAGCTCGGTCGAGGTCGGCACGGGGCGCGTGCTCGCGATGGCGCAGAGCCGCCAGTACAGCCAGGATCCGGAGGTCCTGAAGCGCGGCGCGCAGTACACGAGCATCAACTACAACACCGACTTCGAGTACGGCGGCTCGCGCGGATTCCAGCCGGGATCGTCGTACAAGGTCTTCACGCTGGCCGAGTGGCTGAAGGAGGGCCACGGCCTCGGCGACCGGGTCGACTCGCGGCCCAAGAGCAACTGGGGCGTGTTCCAGGACAGCTGCCTCGGTCCGCACTTCGCCGGGGACTGGAACCCGCGCAACGACGCGAACGAGTCGGGCGCGAACTACAGCGCGCTCGAGTCGACGATCGGGTCGATCAACACGGGCTTCATCGGCATGGCCAAGGAACTCGACCTGTGCGAGATCCGCAAGACCGCCGAGGCCTTCGACGTGCACCGCGCCGACGGCAACCCCCTCGTGCAGGGCCCGTCGTCCGTGATCGGCACGAACGAGGTCGCGCCGCTGTCGATGGCCGTCGCCTTCGCGGGGATCGCCAACAACGGGAAGACCTGCACCCCGGTCGCCATCGACCGCATCCTCGACCGCGACGGCACGGAGATCGACCCTCCGGAGTCGACGTGCACGCAGTCCGTGCCCGAACCCGTCGCGGCGGCGATGCACACGGCCATGGGCCAGGTCATGTCGAGCGGAACCGGCCAGCAGTCCAACAACAACACGGTCCCCAAGGTGCCGCTCATCGGCAAGACGGGAACCACGGACGGCTCGAAGGACACGTGGATGGTGGGCGCGAGCTCGAAGGTCGCCACGGCGGCCGCCGTGGTGAGCGTGAACGGCGATGCGAACCAGCGCGGCATCTACTTCGAGAGCGGCCGTGCGGCCGAGGCGCGGCACCGGATGTGGCCGGTGGTGATGTCGGTGGCGGCCGCGAAGTTCGGCGGCGATCCGTTCACCACCACGGGCCTCGGCCCGGTGGCCGGCCCGGGCTCGTTCCCCGACGGACGCGTCGTGCGCCCGCCCGACCCGCCGAAGGACGAGAAGGACTCCTCCGGCCCGGGCGGCGGCGATACGACGCCGGGCGGTGACGGCGGTGGTCCGGGCAACAGCGGCAACGGCGGCGGAAACGGCAACGGCAACGGCGGCGGGAACGGCGGCGACGCCGCGACCGACTGACCCCCGTCCGCCCGGCCGAGCGGCCGACCGCTCGCGGCGCGCGGCTACACGTCGAGTGAGTCGCCCGGCTCGAGCGGCAGGTAGGTTCCGCCGACCTGCTCCGTCGCCCAGGCGAGTCGGACGTTCGAGAGGTCCTTCCCGGCGCGGGAGAGCACCATCTCGTGGGTCGGGAACGCGCGTCGTGGCCGGACGGCCATGAGGTAGTCCATCGACTCGGCGATCTTCATCCACGGCGCACCCGCCGGCGCCGCGAGGACGTCCACCTCGACGCCCTCGGGCACCGCGAACGAGTCGCCCGCGTAGTACAGCGCGTCGTTCACGAGCACGCCGACGTTGTCGATGACCGGGATCGACGGGTGGATGACGGCGTGCGTGCCGCCGAAGAAGCGGAGGCGGAACGGGCCGATCTCCTCGGTGTCGCCGGCTCCGACCTCCTGGACCTCGATGCCGGCCTCGGCGGCCGCGGCGACGACGCCGGCCGGCCCGAGGACGCGGACGCCGGGGCTGCGGTCCGCGATGCGTCCGAGCTGCTCGGGGGTCCAGTGGTCGTCGTGGAGGTGCGTGATCACGACTCCGACGGCGCCCGAAGCCTCGGTGATGGGCGTGGTGAACTTGCCGGGATCGATGAACAGGCGGTTCCCGGAGTGCTCCACGACCAGGGCGGCGTGCTCGAGCTTGGTGATGCGCATGGTCCGAGCCAACACGGCCGGCGCGGTGCGCGCAACGGGCTTGCCCTGCCATGATCGCTGCATGCCGCCTCCCCGTCGCCTCCTGCTCGCGGTGAACCCCAACGCGGCCTTCGGCCGCAATCCCGGCGTCGGCGCCGCTGCCGCTCGGCGACTCGAGGCCGAGGGCTACGAGGTCACGGCGATCCGCGCCGAGAACTACGAACTGCTGCGCCGGGACGTGCAGCACGCCGTCGAGCGCGGCACGGATGGGCTCGTCGTCGTCGGCGGGGACGGCATGGTCTCGCTCGGCGTGAACCTGCTGGCCGGGACCGAGATCCCCATGGGCCTGGTGGCTGCCGGCACCGGCAACGACCTCGCCCGTGCCCTCGGCCTCCCGCATGACGACCCCGAGGCCGGCGTCGAGGCGCTGATCGAAGCGCTGCGGCGTCCGCCCCAGGTCATCGACCTCGGGCTCGTGCACCACGGAGGGCTCCGGACCTGGTTCGCCTGCGTCCTCTCCGCAGGGTTCGATGCGGTCGTCAACGAGCGGGCGAACCGGATGACGCGACCGCGCGGGCCGAGTCGCTACACGCTCGCGCTGCTGCGGGAACTGGCGACCTTCCGTCCGAGGCGGTACACGATCACGATCGACGGTGTGCGTCGCGAGCAGCCGGCGATGCTGGTGTCGGTCGCGAACACCGCGTCGCTCGGTGGGGGCATGCGGATCGTCCCGCATGCCGACCTGGCCGACGGCGTCCTGGACGTGTTCATCGTGCACCCGCTCTCGCGCCTGGGACTCCTCGGCGTGTTCCCTCGAGTGTTCGCGGGCGAGCACGTCGACCACCCTGCGGTCGAGTTCGTGCGCGCCCGGCGCGTGCGGCTCGAGGCCGACGGCATCGTCGCGTACGCCGACGGGGAGCGCGTCGGCCCGCTCCCGATCGACGTCGAGATCACGCCCGGGGCCGTCTCCGTCTTCGCGTGACGCGACCGGGAACCGGGGCCGGGGGCCTCGATTTGGAAAGCGCCGAAGTCGTATGCCATACTCGAACACGTCGCAGCGAGGCCCCATCGTTTAGCGGCCTAGGACGCCGCCCTCTCACGGCGGTAGCGCGGGTTCAAATCCCGCTGGGGTCACCAATGACAGGCGAACGCCCCCGCATCACGCGGGGGCGTTCGTCGTTTCCCGACCCAGTCGCTAGACTCGTCCGAGCGAAGGGGAGTATCCCGGCGGGGCCGAGCGGTCCCGTTGCCACGATCGTCAGTACGAGCGCCGTCGATGCCGCTCCGGGCGTGGCGGCGCATCCGATGCGCGGGAGAGACTTTCGGTCCTGACCGCACCCCCTCGAAAGGCCCTGGCGTGACCGCACTGCCCCTCTGGTTCGAGGTCGGCTCACTCGTCGTCCTCACCCTCATCCTCGTCGCGGACCTGCTCCTGGTCATCAAGCGGCCGCACGTCCCGTCGTTCCGGGAGTCGACGCTGTGGGTGGTGTTCTACGTCGCGCTCGCGCTCGTGTTCGCGGGGCTGATGTTCGTGATCGGCGATGCCGAGCACGGCGCCCAGTTCCTCGCGGGCTGGCTCACCGAGTACAGCCTCTCGATCGACAACCTGTTCGTGTTCGTCATCATCATGGCCAGGTTCGCAGTGCCCCGGCAGTACCAGCAGGAGGTGCTGATGGTGGGCATCATCCTCGCCCTCATCCTCCGAGGCGTCTTCATCCTGCTCGGCGCGCAGCTCATCGCGAACTTCAGCTGGATCTTCTACATCTTCGGCGCGTTCCTTCTCTACACGGCCGCCCAGCAGGCCTTCGGGAACCACGAGGAGGAGGGCGGCGACTCGGCGCTCATCCGGGGGCTCCGCCGGCGGCTCCCGATCACGAACGACTACGACGGGATCCGGCTGCGCACGATGATCGATGGGCGGCGCTTCTTCACGCCGATGCTCATCGTCTTCGTCGCGATCGGCACGACCGACCTCATCTTCGCGCTCGACTCGATCCCCGCGATCTTCGGCATCACGCAGAGTCCGTTCATCGTGTTCACCGCGAACGTGTTCGCACTCATGGGCCTGCGGCAGCTCTACTTCCTGCTCGGCGGCCTGCTGGAACGGCTCGAGTACCTCAAGTACGGGATCGCGTTCATCCTCGCCTTCATCGGCGTGAAGCTCGTCCTGCACGCCATGCACGAGAACGAGCTGCCGTTCGTCAACGGCGGCGAGCACATCGAGTGGGCGCCGGACATCTCGACCTGGACCTCCCTCGCCGTCATCGTCGGGGCGATGGTCGTGGCGACCGTCGCGAGCCTGGTCAAGGCCAACGTCGACGCACGCCGACGCGGCCACACGCTGGGCGAGGAGATCCCGCACTTCACGGAGGACGCCGACCGCGAGGCCGACGAGTCGCGCAGCCGGGGCTGAGATCGTCCACAGATGCCCGATGGCGGGGCCCGGAGGTCTCGGCGCTTGGTAGCGTGGATCTCCGCGCCCTCCGGTGCGCGATCCTGCCCTGCCCAGAGAGGACCCGAAGACCGTGACGACTGACGGCAGCGAGGTCGTGCCCACCGAGGCCGGTTCGGCGCGGATCGAGCACAGCGCGCGCACCCACGTCGGAAACGTCCGCACGGTCAACGAGGATTCGCTGCTCGCGCAGCCCCCGGTCTACCTCGTGGCCGACGGCATGGGCGGGCATGCGCGCGGCGATGCCGCGAGTCGGGCCGTCGTCGAAACGTTCCGCCGGCACCTCGACCCGGACGTCCCGTCCACCCCCGAGCGCGTCCTCGACGCGATCCACACGTCGAACGATGCGGTGCGCGGCCTGTCCGACGAGGGCGACGAGGGCACGGCCGTGGCCGGCACCACGATCGCCGGACTTGCGCTGGTCGATGCGGGCGACGGTCGCGGGGTGCACTGGATGGTCTTCAACGTCGGCGACTCCCGGGTCTACGCCTGGGACGGCAGCCGGCTCCATCAGGTGACGACGGACCATTCCGCCGTGCAGGAACTGGTCGACGCCGGCGTCATCGGTGCGGACGAGGCCGAACGGCACCCGGATCGGAACGTGATCACCCGTGCGATGGGCGCCGATGCGCACGTCGAGCCCGACGTCTGGCTCATCCCGGCCTCCGGCCGGCAGGTCTTCCTCGTCTGCTCCGACGGGCTGTCGAAGGAACTCGACGACGCCGAGATCGCCGGGATCCTCGCCGCGCATCCGGCGCACGACGCCGGGCTCGCGGGCGACCTGGTCGACGCGGCCCTCGCCGGCGAGGCGCGCGACAACGTCACCGCCATCGTCGTCGAGTCCGAGCTCCCCGGCGCCGACGGCGATGCGGGTGGGTCCGCGAACGGTGCGGCGGGGAGCGGCGGTGCGGGTGCCGTCGACTGATCCGGGCCGGCGACGTCGTCGACGGGCGGTGCGATGATGCAGCCGGGCGACGCGGAGCCGCCGATCCTGCCAGGCAGCACCCACCTCGGCCTCCTCGGCTCCGGTGGGTCGTCCGACGTGCACCTGTACCAGCAGGAGCTGCCGTCGCGTCTGATCGCGGTCAAGGTGCTCCGCCGCGGCGTCGGATCCGATCGCGGCGACGACGCCCCGGCCGGCGCCGACCAGGCGGCGCGGGCCCGGTTCGCCGCCGAGGCGAACCACATGGCACGGCTCTCGGCGCACCCGTTCGTGGTGACCGTGCTGCAGGCCGGCGAGACCGCCGACGGCCGACCGTACCTCGCCATGGAGCACTGCCCGGGTCCGAGCCTGTCCGAGCGGTGCCGGGATCGCCCGTTCGGCATCGAGGAGGCGCTGCGCACCGGCGTCCGGCTCGCCGACGCCCTCGCGACCGCTCACGCGGCCGGCATCCTGCACCGCGACCTCAAGCCGGCCAACGTGCTCACGAACGTGTACGGCTGGCCCGTGCTGACCGACTTCGGCCTCTCGACCGGTCCCGATGCGGCGGCCGGCGGCGCGCCCAGGACCCTCCGGTTCGGGCGTCTCGACGACGAGCCGGACGCCGCGACCGGATGGGACGACGACGACGTGGGCGTGAGCGTGCCCTGGTCGCCCCCGGAGGCGTTCCGGTCGGAGCCGAGCGCCATGGATGCGCGCAGCGACGTCTTCTCGCTCGCGGCGACGCTGCACACGCTGCTCGCCGGACGGAGCCCGTTCGAGGTGCCCGGCGAACCGAACGGCCCGAGTGACCTGGTCGGCCGCATCCGGGCGGGCCTGATCACTCCCATCGACCGCGACGACCTCCCTGCGGGCCTTCCGGACGTGCTCGCCAGGGCCATGGCGATCCGCCCGGACGACCGGTACCGGAGCGCGGAGGACTTCGGGCGCGCCCTGCAGCGCGTGCAGGCCGAGTGCGGGTTCGAGGTCACGACGCTCGACGTGGCCGCGCCGGAGAGGAACGCCGTGTCGGCGGGGCCGGACGCGACGGACGTCTCCGGAGCGGTGGCGGCGGCGCAACCCGCCGGACCCGCCGCCGAGGACGACGAGACCCCCGATCCCACCACGAACGCGCCGCACGACACCGCGGCTCCGCCACCCGCCTCGCCGGACGACGGCACGAGGCCGCCGGCCGCGGTGCCGCCGGCCGACGCCAGGCCGGCGGTGCCCCGGCGGACGGGCGTCGAGGGTGTCGAGCGCGTCGTGCCGGTGCGCCCTCCTCGGGCGCGTGCGGGCCTGGTCGCCGCGCTCTCGATCGGCGCGGCGGTCCTGCTCATCGTCGCGGCCGCGGCTGCGGCGATCCTCCACAGCGGCGCCCTCGCCGCCCCGGTGCTCGCCTGGTCCTCGCCCGGTGCGAGCTCGGGTGACATCGTCTCGGTCGTGCCCGCCCCGCGGGTGCAGCCCGGCACGATCTCCAACGGCCGGGTCGTGTTCGAGGTCGACCACGACGACGCCCGGGTCGGTGACCGCTACCGATGGCACCTGGTCGACGATCCGGGTCCCAGCACCTTCGCCGACGGGCCGGACATCCTCGTCGATCGCATCCCGGCCGGGCGGAGCGTCTGCATCGAGGTGCGCGTCGATCGGGACGGCCGCACGTCCGATCCGGTCACGGCGTGCGCCACGGAGGTGCGCTGATCTGCGCCGCACCGATCGGTGCGGCGCTGGGCGCGCGCTAGGGTGTCGGCATGACCGACCCGGACGACGCCGACCGTTCGCGGAACCCGTCGTCGGGTTCCGACTCGCCCGCGGCCGGGTGGCGGTTGCGCACGGCCGACGGGGTCGCCTTCACGGTCGCCGGACGCGTCGTCGCGGGCCGCGACCCCAGGCCGCCGACCTGGCTCCCCGACGTCGTCCCCGTCCCGGTCGCCGACCCGTCGCGGTCGATGTCGAAGACCCACGCCCTGCTCGACGCGTCGGAGGGGCGCCTGCTCGCCACCGACCTCGATTCGACGAACGGCGTCCGCGTGTGGCCCGACGGGGCCGATCCGCTCGACCTCGAGCCCGGCGTGCCGACCGAGGTCCCGCCCGACGCGGTCGTCCTCCTCGGCGACGTCGCATTCCTCGCCGAGCGCCTCGGCGACCCGGCCTGAGGCGGGCCCGAGGGCACGCGTCATCCGCGCTGGGGGTCCGGAGCGGGATGGTAGCCTTGCCACGTGCTCAGCGGCCGGCGCCTTCTTCTCCGCCGCGACGGGGCCTCGTTCTGACGGCCTTCCCCGTCGCGGAGTCCGTCGTCGGCCGCCATACCCGTCTCGAGGAAGAAACGCATCAATGACCGCGGAAGCGACCGAGCAGCACCCGAACCCGCCCGCCCACCCGCGCACCCTGGCCGAGAAGGTCTGGGAGGCGCACCTGGTCAAGCAGGGTGACGGGGGAACCCCCGACCTCATCTACATCGACCTGCACCTCGTGCACGAGGTCACGAGCCCGCAGGCCTTCGACGGCCTCCGGTTGGCGGGTCGCCCGGTCCGGCGTCCCGACCTGACGATCGCGACCGAGGACCACAACACCCCGACCCTCGACATCGACAAGCCGATCGCCGACCCGACCAGTCGCACCCAGATCGAGACGCTGCGTCGCAACGCCGAGGAGTTCGGCATCCGCATCCACTCGCTGGGCGACAAGGAACAGGGCATCGTCCACGTCGTGGGCCCGCAGCTCGGGCTCACCCAGCCCGGCATCACCGTGGTCTGCGGCGACAGCCACACCTCCACGCACGGCGCCTTCGGCGCGATGGCCTTCGGCATCGGCACGAGCGAGGTCGAGCACGTGCTGGCCACGCAGACGCTTCCGCTGAAGCCGTTCAAGACCATGGCGATCACCGTCGAGGGCGAACTGCGCCCCGGCGTCACCGCCAAGGACATCATCCTCGCCGTGATCGCGAAGATCGGCACGGGCGGCGGCCAGGGCTACGTGCTCGAGTACCGCGGCAGCGCCATCCGCTCGCTCTCCATGGACGGCCGCATGACGATCTGCAACATGTCGATCGAGGCGGGCGCCCGTGCGGGCATGGTCGCGCCCGACGAGACGACGTTCGCCTACCTCCGGGGTCGCGCGCACGCACCCGTGGGCGAGGACTGGGATGCGGCCGTCGAGTACTGGAAGACGCTCCCGACCGACGAGGGCGCCGCGTTCGACGCCGAGGTCGTCATCGACGCCGACGAGCTCGAGCCGTTCGTCACCTGGGGGACCAACCCGGGCCAGGGTGTCTCGCTCAGCGAGTCGGTGCCCGACCCGGCGTCGATCGAGGACCAGCACGAGCGCGCCGCCGCCGAGCGGGCGCTCGAGTACATGGACCTCGAGCCGGGAACGCCGATGAAGGAGATCCCGGTCGACGCGGTCTTCATGGGCTCGTGCACGAACAGCCGCATCGAGGACCTCCGGGCGTTCGCCTCGATCATCGAGGGCCGCACCAAGGCCGACCACGTCCGCGTCATGGTCGTCCCGGGCTCGGCCCGCGTCCGCCTCGAGGCCGAGGCCGAGGGACTCGACAAGGTGTTCGAGGCGTTCGGTGCCGAGTGGCGCTTCGCGGGCTGCTCGATGTGCCTCGGCATGAACCCCGACCAGCTGGCTCCGGGGGAGCGCTGCGCGTCGACCTCGAACCGCAACTTCGAGGGCCGGCAGGGGAAGGGCGGACGCACGCACCTCGTCTCGCCGCTCGTGGCGGCGGCGACCGCGGTGCGCGGGACCCTCTCGAGCCCGTGGGACCTCGATCGGGACGATGCGACCGAACCGGTCGGCGCGGGCGCGAAGGGCGGCGAGTGAGCATGGAGAAGTTCAGCACCCACGAGGGCGTCGCGGTCCCGCTGCGACGCTCCAACGTCGACACCGACCAGATCATCCCCGCGGTCTTCCTCAAGCGCGTGACCAAGACCGGCTTCCACGACGCGCTCTTCCACGCCTGGCGCCAGGACCCGGAGTTCGTCCTCAACCACCCCGCGCACGAGGGGGCGTCGGTGCTCATCGCCGGTCCCGACTTCGGCACGGGCTCGAGCCGCGAGCACGCCGTGTGGGCGCTGCGCGACTACGGGTTCAAGGTCGTGATCTCGAGCCGGTTCGGCGACATCTTCCGCGGGAACGCGGGCAAGCAGGGCCTTCTCACCGCGCTCGTCGCCTACGAGGACATCGAGCGGCTGTGGGAGGCGATCGAGGCGACGCCGGGAATAGCGGCGAGCGTCGATCTGGTTGAGCGTACGGTGAGCGTCGGCTCGCTCACAGTCGCCTTCGATATCGATGACTACACTCGGTGGAGGCTGCTCGAAGGGCTCGACGACATCGGCCTCACCCTCCGGGACGAGCAGGCCATCTCCGAGTTCGAGACGACTCGGGCCGCATGGCGGCCGACGACGCTTCCGATCCGGGAGCAGGCAGAGACAGGGAACTGAGTGAACACACTCGTGGATGACGCGAAGCAGCACGGCACGGCGGTCGGCCTCGAGGTCGACCGGATCACGATCGACGGCGGCAAGCCGTTGCGTGGTCGCATCGAGCTCAAGGGCGCCAAGAACCTCGTCACGAAGGCGATGGTCGCGGCGATCCTCGGCGACACGCCCAGCGTGCTGAAGGACGTGCCCAACATCAGCGACGTGCGCATCGTGCGCGGCCTGCTCGAGGTACACGGCGTCAGCGTCACCGCGGGCGAGCAGCCCGACGAGCTGGTGCTCGACCCGTCTGCGGTCGAGTCCGCCCATATGGCCGACATCGACGCCCACGCGGGCTCCAGCCGCATCCCGATCCTGTTCTGCGGGCCGCTGCTGCACCGCTTGGGCGAGGCGTTCATCCCCGACCTCGGCGGATGCCGGATCGGCGACCGTCCGATCGACTACCACCTCGAGGTGCTGCGCAACTTCGGCGCCATCATCGAGAAGCTCCCGAGCGGCATCCGGATGTCGGCGCCGACGGGCCTGAAGGGCGCGAAGGTCTCGCTGCCCTACCCGAGCGTCGGCGCGACCGAGCAGGTGCTGCTCACCGCCGTGCTGGCCGAGGGGATCACCGAGCTCTCGGGCGCGGCGATCGAGCCCGAGATCATGGACCTCATCAACATCCTGCAGAAGATGGGTGCCATCATCTCGGTCGACACCGACCGCGTGATCCGCATCGAGGGCGTCGACCAGCTCCACGGCTACTCGCACCGGGCCCTCTTCGACCGCAACGAGGCCGCGAGCTGGGCTGCGGCCGCACTGGCGACGAACGGCGACATCTTCGTCGGCGGAGCCCGGCAGCCCGAGATGCTCACGTTCCTCAACGTCTTCCGCAAGGTCGGCGGCGCGTTCGAGATCCAGGACGACGGCATCCGGTTCTACCACCCGGGTGGAGACCTGAAGCCCGTCATCATCGAGACCGACGTGCACCCGGGCTTCATGACGGACTGGCAGCAGCCGCTGGTGGTCGCGCTGACCAAGGCCAAGGGCGTCTCGATCGTGCACGAGACCGTGTACGAGCAGCGGTTCGGCTTCGTCGACGCGCTGGTCGAGATGGGCGCGTCCATCGAGGTGCACAAGGAGTGCCTCGGCGGTCGCCCGTGCCGATTCGGCCAGCGCAACTTCAAGCACTCCGCGGTCATCTCCGGCCCCACGCAGCTGCGCGGCGCCGACATCGAGGTGCCCGACCTGCGCGGCGGGTTCAGCCACCTGATCGCGGCCCTGACCGCGGAGGGTCGCTCGACCGTCTCCAACGTCGGCATCATCGCGCGAGGCTACGAGAACTTCATCACCAAGCTGGAGCTGCTCGGAGCGGACTTCACGCTCGAAGGATAATGGGTCAGTGCCCCGACGTGACCCATCCACCGTGCCCGACGTGAAGCCCGGTGCCGAGAAGCGCCGCCCGTCCTTCTTCTGGCTGCTCGCCGTCCTGATCCTCCCGCTGTGGAGCCTGGGCGTGAAGTACCGCTTCCACCACCCGGAGCGGATGCCGCAGGCCGGCGCCTTCGTGATGTCCCCGAACCACTACAGCGAGATCGACCCCCTGGTCATGGGCGTCGCCTCATGGCACCTGGGCCGGCTCCCGCGGTTCATGGCGAAGGCGTCGCTGTTCAAGAACCCCGTGCTCGGGTGGTTCCTGCGCACGTCCGGCCAGATCCCGGTCGAACGTGCCGGCAGCCGCAGCCACGCGGCGATGCGGGCGGCCGAGGAGCTGGTCGAGAAGGGCCGGATGGTGATCGTCTACCCCGAGGGTTCGCTGACCCGCGACCCCGACCTGTGGCCCATGCGCGGCAAGACCGGCGCCGTGCGCCTCGCGCTCGAGCACGACATCCCGCTCATCCCCGCCGCGCATTGGGGCACCCAGGCGATCATGCCGCGGTACGGCAAGAAGGTCAGCTTCTTCCCGCGGAAGACCGTCGACGTCGTCATCGGCGAGCCGCTCGACCTGTCCGCGTACCACGGTCGGCCGCTCGACCCCGCGACGCTGAGCGCCGCGACGAACGACCTCATGAACGCCATCGCCGGGCTGGTCGGCGAGCTCCGGGGCGAGCAGCCTCCCGCCGAGCGGTGGGACCCGACCGCGCACGGCCAGAAGGAGACGGGGCGCCTCGATGGCTAGGGCGTCGGCACGACGCGCGCCTGGAAAGCGCGTCGCCGTGCTCGGTGCCGGCAGCTGGGGCACGACGTTCGCGAAGATCCTCGCGGATGGCGGGGCCGACGTGGTGCTGTGGGCGCGTCGCCCGGAGCTCGCGAGGGAGATCCAGGAGGGCAAGCGCAACAGCGACTACCTCCCGGGCGTCAACCTGCCGCTCGCCCTTCGCGCGACGAGCCGCCTCGACCTCGCCCTCGCGGGCGCCGAGCAGGTGTTCGTGTGCGTGCCGAGCCAGACGCTCCGCGACAACCTGATCGCCGCCGAGCCCCACCTGCACGCGCAGGCCACGATCGTGTCGCTCATGAAGGGCGTCGAGAAGTCCACCGGGCACCGCATGAGCGAGGTCATCGCCGAGGTGCTGCCGGTCGCCGAGTCGAACATCGCGGTGATCTCGGGCCCGAACCTCGCGCTCGAGATCGCCCGGGAGCAGCCGACCGCGGCCGTCGTGTCGTCGACGAGCCTCGAGACGGCCCAGGCCGTCGCCTCCGTCTCGCGCAACCGGTACTTCCACTCGTTCGTCAACACCGACGTGATCGGCACCGAGTTCGGCGGCGTGCTGAAGAACCTCATCGCCGTCGCGATCGGCATCGTCGACGGCGCGGGCTACGGCGAGAACACCAAGGCGTCGATCATCACCCGCGGCCTCGTCGAGATGACGGACTTCGCCGTCGCCTACGGGGCGCACCGCGACACGCTCTCCGGTCTCGCGGGGCTCGGCGACCTCATCGCGACGTGCCAGTCGCCGCTCTCGCGCAACAACACCGCGGGGCGCCTGCTCGGCCAGGGCTACAAGCTCCCCGAGGTGGTCGACCAGATGCAGCAGACCACCGAGGGCCTCGCGTCCGTCGGGCCGATCCTCGAGCTCGCGCGCGCCAAGGGCGTCGACATGCCCATCGTCGAGCAGGTCCGCCAGGTGCTGGCCGGCACGCTCGCCCCGAAGGACATCGCGCCACACCTCACGACCGATGACGAGCCCCAGGGCGAAAGGACGATGGATGGACAAGCTCAGGGTGGTTCTGCTCTTCGGCGGGCGTTCAAGCGAGCATTCGATCAGCTGCGCAACAGCGGGGGGAGTGCTGCGGGCGATCGACCGTGACCGGTTCGACGTGGTCCCGGTCGGGATCACCCGGGAGGGCGCGTTCGTCCTCGAGGCCGACGACCCGCAGCGCTTCGCGCTCGACCCGGAGCACCTCCCCGAGGTCCACGACAACGGCACCCGCGTGCAGTGGCCGGACTCGTCGGCGTCGCGCGAGCTGAAGGTGGTCACGGCGAGCGGCGAGACGTCCTCGCTGGGCGACGTCGACGTCGTCTTCCCGATCCTGCACGGCCGGTTCGGCGAGGACGGCACCGTCCAGGGGCTCTTCGAGCTCATCGGCCTGCCGTACGTCGGCAACGGCGTGCTGGCCTCGGCCATGGGCATGGACAAGCACGTCACGAAGACCGTCCTCGAGGGTGCCGGGATCGCCGTCGCGCCGTGGGTGACGCTCACGCGGGCGGAGTGGGATCGTGACCGCGAGCTGTGGGATCGGCGGGTTCGCAGCCTCGGACTGCCGGCCTTCGTCAAGCCGGCCCGCGGCGGTTCGTCGGTGGGCGTGAGCCGCGTCGCCGACTGGAGCGAGCTCGGCGAGGCCCTCGAGGTCGCGTTCGCCGAGGACCGCACGGTGCTCGTCGAGTCGGCGGTCGCCGGACGCGAGATCGAGTGCGGCGTGCTCGAGTCGCGCGACGGCGGACCGGCGCGCGTGAGTGTCGCCGGCGAGATCGTGCTGCACGACCGCGACTTCTACGACTTCGACGGCAAGTACCTCGATGCCCCCGGGGTCGAGCTCGTGTGCCCCGCCGAGCTCGGCGACGGCGAGAGCGCGGAGCTCGAGCGCGTGGCCCAGCGCGCGTTCGCGGCGCTCGGGGGCGAGGGCCTCGCCCGCGTTGACGTCTTCTTCGACGGCGGCGGATTCGTCGTCAACGAGGTGAACACCCTCCCCGGCTTCACGCCGATCTCGATGTTCCCCACGTGCTGGATGAACTCCGGCCTCAGCTACCCCGACCTGATCTCGGAGCTGATCGACCTCGGGGTCGCGCGCGGCGCCCGCTGAGCGCGTGCGTCGGCGCCCGGCCCTCGGCGACAGGGCCGGCGCCGACGCTCAGCCGTCCTCGGTGAGCCCGCCCGGGTCCTCCAGGTCGGTGCACCCGCCGTCGGCGGGGATCGCGGCGACCGCGCCGGAGAGGTCGGCGACGGCCGTGCTGCCCGCGACGGCGTCGTTGTCGACGAGGACCTCGACCGCCGGGGTGCGCCCGTACGTGATGAACCGGTAGCGAGGCGCATCGGACTCGTCGATGATCCAGTCGACGTCGTCCACGCTCACGCAGCGCAACGTCGTCGGCCCGGGCGGCTCGACGCCGCAGCGCAGGAGCACGGCGGCGGGTGAGCCCCAGGCCCCGGTCCCCTGAGCGGTCGTCTCGCGGCGCTCGAGCCCCGCGACCTCGTCGGGCAGCCGCACCACCACGGAGGCGCAGTCGGCATCGGCCGCGTCGGGCGCCGGGTCGAACGGGACGGCCTGGCTGCAGGCGGTGAGCAGCGACGAAGAGGCGGCGACGGCGAGGGTCGCGGCGGCGAGGCGGATGCGGGGGACCGGCGCGCGACCGGGGCGGGAAGCGGACATCGCCGATCAGGCTACCGTGGGAGCCATGGAGCAGCCTGCCCGGGACGGGTCCCCGACGATCTCCGAGCTCGGCGAGGCGGCGGTGCTCGGGCGCATCCTGCCGAGGCTCGATCCGGGCGAGGCGGCGCTCCTCGGTGCGGGCGACGACGCCGCGGTGGTCGCGGCGCCGGACGGCCGATACGTCGTGACCACCGACCTCATGGTGCACGGTCCCGACTTCCGGCTCGCGTGGTCGCGACCGCACGACCTCGGCTGGAAGGCCGCGGCGACCAACCTGACCGACGTGGCGGCGATGGGGGCCCGGCCGACCGCGCTCGTCGTGTCGATCGCCGCGCCGCCCGCGAGCCCGGTCTCCCTCCTGGAGGGCATCGCCGACGGCCTGCGTGACGCGCTCTCGGTACTCGCACCCGGTGCCGGCGTCGTCGGCGGGGACCTCTCGGCGTCTCCCGTGCTCACGATCGCGGTGACCGCGTTCGGCGACCTCGAGGGACGCACGCCGGTGCTGCGCTCGGGTGCGCGCCCGGGCGACGTGCTCGCGCACGCGGGCGCCAGGGGCGACGCCGCCCGCGGCCTCGCCCTGCTCTTCGCACGCGCGCGCGACGCGGAGGGCGCGCCCGATGCGGCGCTGGCGGAGCACGTGCGTTCACGGCATCCCGACCTCGTCGGCGCGCAGCTCGCACCCCGGCCGCCGGTGTCGGCGGGCGTCCTCGCGGCCGACGCCGGCGCGACGGCGATGCTCGACGTGAGCGACGGGCTCGCGCGCGATGCGCGCCGGCTCGCCGACGCGAGCGCGGTCGGGCTCGACTTCGCGGCCGCGGCGCTCGGCACGGACCCGATCACGGCCCTGGCCGGCGCCGAGGACCACGGGCTGCTCGCGACCTTCCCACCGGGAACGGTCCCGCCCGCGCCGTTCGAGGTGATCGGCACCGTCGGCGGTGCCGCGGGCCGGCTCACGCTCGACGGCGCGCCCGTCGACACCAGCGGATGGGACCCCTACTCGGGCTGGGACGGCGGGGCGGGCTGATCGGACGGCTCGTCGGCGGACGCCCACCACAGCGTGGTCTCGCCGTAGTCGCGGCGACGGTCGGGCCCGATGCCGTCGGGCCATCCCGGCTCCGGTGAGCGGCTGCTGCGCTCGACGACGACGATCGCTCCCGGAGCCAGGAGCGGCGCGAGCGCGGCGAGGTCGCGGGCGAGCTCGGGCTCGCCCAGGTCGTACGGGGGATCGACGAACGCGAGGTCCACGCCCGGCGACGCCGTCTCGAGGTAGGACGCGACGCTCCGCGCCTCCACGCGCACCCGCGGAGCGGCCCCGCCGCGCGCCGCGCGCGCGAGCGCGGCGGCGTTCCGCCGGCACACCTCGGCCGCGGGGCGCGCCTTCTCGACGAGCACGACCTCGCCGGCCCCCCGGCTGGCGGCCTCGAGCCCGAGCGCGCCCGAGCCGGCGTAGAGGTCGACCACCGAAGCCCCGTCGACCGCGTCGCGGGCTTCCAGCGAGGAGAAGATCGCCTCGCGCACCCGGTCGCTCGTCGGGCGCGTCCCGGAGCGCGGGACGGCGAGCGTGAGCGAGCCGGCGAAGCCGGCGATGATGCGCGTCATGTCTCGGGAGCATAACGGCCACCCCGCGCACGCTGCCATGATGGGAGGGTGGATGACTCGACCGACGCCCTGCACGCCGATCCGTCCCGCCACGGGGGGCACGAGCAGCAGGCCATCGACCGTATGTGGGACTTCGCCGACCCGGCCGTGAGCGAGGAGCGCTTCCGCGCCGCCGCGGCCGACGAGACGCTGAGCGTGCACGGGCGGGCCGTGATGGCCACCCAGCTCGCCCGCGCGATCGGCCTGCAGGGCCGCGAGGAGGACGCGGTCGCGGTGCTCGACGATCTCGAGGGCGAGGCGCGCGAGGAGAGCGAGGAGTCCGAGGAGGAGGCGGCCGAGCTGCGCGCGCGCATCGCGCTCGAGCGCGGGCGCATCGCCGCCGCGGCGGAGCGACGCGACGAGGCGGTGCCCGAGTTCACGCGCGCGGTCCGCGAGGCCGCGGTCGCCGGTTCGACCTTCCTCGTCCTCGACGCGCTGCACATGCTCGCGCTGAACGACACGGGCCACGAGGAGGAGTGGGCGGCCGAGGGCTTCGACATCCTCGACGGCGTGCGAGACGCGCGACTGAAACGCTGGGGCGTCGCGCTGCACAACAACCTGGGCTGGACCAAGCACGACGGCGGCGACGCGCAGGCGGCGCTCCACCACTTCCGGAAGGCCGTCGACGCCGCCGACCAGTACGGCACGCCGGGCCAGCAGCACGTCGCGCGGTGGTCCGTCGGACGGGCCCTGCGGACCCTGGGGCGCACGGACGAGGCCCTCGAGATCCAGCGCGAGCTCGCCCTCGCCCGTCCGGACGACCCGTACGTGCGCGCGGAGATCGACGCGCTCGCACCGCCGGCGACGGAGGCGGAGCCTACGATCGAGGGATGACCGCCGAACGCGCCGTCGAGGGCGCGGTGACCCTCGACAGCCGGCTCTCCGGCGTGCTCGGGGGCCGGACGGCGCAGGCGCTGCAGCGGGCGTTCGGCTACGCCACGGTCGGCGACCTGCTCGCCCACTACCCGCGCCGCTACGCGGCCCGGGGCGAGCTGACCGCGCTGGCCTCGCTGCCCCTCGAGGAGAACGTCACGATCGTCGCCGAGGTGCTCGAGGTGCGCGAACGCAGCATGCGCTCGCGCCGCGGGTCCATCCTCGAGGCGAAGATCTCCGACGGCACGGGCGTGCTGACCCTGACCTTCTTCAACCAGGCCTGGCGTTCGCGCGAGCTGAAGCCCGGGGCGCGCGGGATGTTCGCGGGCAAGGTCTCCGACTACCGCGGCGCCCGCCAGCTCGCGCACCCCGACTACCAGCTCTTCGACGACGACGCCCAGGTCGCTGGCGCCGATGCGGAGGCGGTTCGATGGGCGACCGCGCCGATCCCCATCTACCCGGCCACGGGAAGCCTGTCGAGCTGGCAGTTGCAGACCGCGATCGGCGTCGTGCTCGACGGCCTCGGGCCGGTCGACGACCCGCTGCCGGATCCGCTCCGGCGAGACCGAGGACTGCTCGCGCACCGCGACGCGCTCGAGCGCGTGCATCGGCCCGAGCACGAGGAGGACTGGCGAGGCGCGCGCCGCACGCTGCGGTTCACCGAGGCGCTCGTGCTGCAGACCGCGCTGCTGGAGCGCCGCGCGGCAGCCCGGTCGCATGAGGCGGTGCGTCGCGAGCCGCAGCCCGGCGGTCTGCTCGAGCGCTTCGAGGCGTCCCTGCCGTTCACGCTCACCGATGACCAGCGCGAGGTGGGCGGCGAGATCCTCGCCGACCTCGCCGCACCCGTTCCCATGAACCGGCTCGTGCAGGGCGAGGTCGGGTCGGGCAAGACCGTGGTCGCGCTGCGCGCGATGCTCGCCGTCGCCGAGTCCGGCGGCCAGGCGGCACTGCTGGCGCCGACCGAGGTGCTCGCCGCCCAGCACCTGCGCTCGATCGCCAGGATGCTCGGCCCCGAGCTCGCGGCGGAGCTCGTGCCCACCCTCGTCACCGGCCAGCTCGGCGCGGCGGAACGCCGCAGGGCGGCGCTGCGCGTGGCGGCCGGCCAGTCGCGGATCGTCGTCGGCACCCACGCGCTCCTCGGCGACGCCACCATGTTCGCCGACCTCGGGCTCGTGGTCGTCGACGAGCAGCACCGGTTCGGCGTGGAGCAGCGCGAGGCGCTGCGGCTCAAGGGCCGGCACCCGCACGTCCTCGTGCTCACCGCGACGCCGATCCCGAGGACGGTCGCGATGACCGTGTTCGGCGACCTCGACGTCAGCACCATCCGAGCGCTCCCCGCCGGCCGCGCCGGCATCGAGACCCACCTCGTGCCGCTCGCCGAGCGGCCGGGGTGGCGGCCTCGCGTCTGGGAGCGGCTCGCCGAGGAGCTCGCACAGGGCCGGCAGGGCTTCGTGGTCTGCCCGGCGATCGATCCGAAGGCCGCGGAGGAGGACGCCGATCCGGTCGACGGCGACGCGCCGCCGGGCGCGCCGCCCACGGCATCCGTCGCGTCGGTGCTCGCCGAGCTCCGGGCGCTCTCGGCGCTGGCGGGTGCCCGGATCGCGCCCCTGCACGGGCGCATGGGGTCGGACGAGAAAGACGACGCGATGCGCCGTTTCGCGGCTGGCGACCTCGACGTCCTCGTCGCGACCACTGTCATCGAGGTGGGCGTCGACGTGCCGAACGCGAGCACGATGGTCGTGGTCGACGCCGACCGATTCGGGGTGTCGCAGCTGCACCAGCTGCGGGGCCGAGTGGGTCGGGGGAGCGTGCCCGGCCTGTGCCTGCTCGTCACGCACGCCGAGGCCGGGAGCGTGGCGCGGGAGCGGCTCGAGGCCGTCGCCGCCACCGTCGACGGGTTCGAGCTGGCCAGGGTCGACCTCGAGCTGCGACGCGAGGGCGACGTGCTGGGCGCGTCGCAGTCCGGCGGTCGGTCCTCGTTGAAGCTGCTGCGGGTCGCACGCGACGGCGACCTGATCGCCGAGGCGCGCGAGACGGCATCCGAGCTCCTGGCGGAGGATCCCGACCTCGGAGGGCATCCCGCCCTCGCCGCGGAGGTGCGTCGTCGTCTGGACGACGAGGCGAGCGAGTTCCTGAGCAGGGGCTGAGACTCCCCAGGCGCCCCGCCGGAGCGCTCCCGGCGCATTACGCTGGGCCGTATGCAGCGGATCGCCGTCGTCCCCGGATCGTTCGACCCCGTCACGCGCGGCCACCTCGACGTGATCGAGCGGGCGGCGGGGCTCTACGACCAGCTGCACGTGGTCGTGGTCCACAATCCCGACAAGTCCGCGCTGCTGCCCATCGCGCAGCGCGTGGCGCTGATCGAGCAGTCCATCCTCGACGCGGGCATCTCCGGCGACATCGTCGTCGCGTCGTGGAGCATGGGCCTGCTCGTCGACTACTGCACGGACGTCGGCGCCTCGGTGCTCGTCAAGGGCATCCGCTCGCAGGTCGACGTCGGCTACGAGACGCCGATGGCGATCGTGAACCGCCACCTCGCCGGCGTCGAGACGGTCTTCCTGCTGCCCGACCCGGCCAACGCGCACGTCTCCAGCTCGCTCGTGCGCCAGGTCTCCGCCCTTGGCGGGGACGTGGCGCCGTACGTGCCCAGGGCCGTCGCCGAGTACCTGCAGGGGGCGATGCGGCCATGAGCGACGACGCCGCGACGACCACGGCCGAGGCCATGGGGATCGAGGAGGTCGGCGCGCGCGCCGCCGACATCGTCCGCAACGTCGAGGCCGTCATCAGCGGGAAGCGCGAGGCCGTGACCGCGTCGCTGACCGTGCTCCTCGCCGAGGGCCACCTGCTCATCGAGGACGTCCCCGGCGTCGGCAAGACCATGCTGGCCAAGGCGCTGGCGCGGTCGGTCGACGGCACCGTCAGCCGCATCCAGTTCACGCCCGACCTCCTGCCGAGCGACGTCACCGGGGTGTCGGTGTTCGACCAGGTCTCGCGCCGTTTCGAGTTCAAGCCCGGTCCGGTGTTCGCCAACCTCGTGATCGGCGACGAGATCAACCGGGCGAGCCCCAAGACCCAGTCGGCGCTGCTGGAGTGCATGGAGGAGCGCCAGGTCACCGCCGACGGGACGACCTACCGGCTCGAGCAGCCCTTCACCGTCGTCGCGACGCAGAACCCGGTCGAGATGGAGGGCACCTACCCGCTGCCCGAGGCCCAGCGCGACCGCTTCATGGCACGCATCTCGATGGGCTACCCGGCGACCGCGGACGAGCTCGCGATGCTGGCCCACCGCGAGACGGCGAGCCCGATGGACTCCCTCGAGCCCGTCGTGTCGCTCGCCGAGCTCCGCGCGATGATCGTCGCCGTCCAGCACGTGTACACCTCCGAACCGGTCAAGCAGTACGCCGTCGAGCTGGCCCGGGCGACCCGCGAGGACCGCCAGCTGCGGCTCGGCGCGAGCCCTCGGGCGACGCTGCAGCTCACGCGTGCGGCCAAGGCGCACGCGGCGATGCACGGACGCGACTTCGTCCTCCCGGACGACGTCGACGCGCTCGCCGTGCCGGTGCTCGCGCACCGGCTCGTCCCGACCAGCCGGGCCGTCGGCGGCCACGACCACGACGGCGGTCCCCTCATCGACCAGATCGTCCGGCGCATCGTCGCCGAGACCCCGGTTCCGGTCGGGAGCTCGAGGCGGGAGTGACCCGGATGTCGCGGAGCCGTCGACCGCGCCGTGCGGCGCGTCCGCGTCTGACCACGCGCGGCATCGCGCTCCTGGCGATGGGCGGCGTCCTGTTCGCCGTCGCGCTCTGGTTCGAGCTCCGCGACATCCTGCTGCTGGCCGCGGTGGGCCTCGCGATGCCGCTCGTGGCGCTCGGCTACCTCGCCGTCCGGCCGCCGGTCCTCGTCGTGCGCCGCACGTTCGAGCCCCCGGTCATCGGCGCGGGCCACTCGGCGACCGTGCGGCTCCGGGTCCGCAACCGCAGCCGTCGTCCGTTCGACGGCGCGCACTGGCGCGACCTCGCCGAGGCGCCGCTGCGCACGCCGCCCGAGGCGATCCTTCCGGACATCGGTCGCAACGAGGTCCTGATGCGCGAGGGCGACGACGAGGTCGGCCTGGAGTACCGAATCCGGACGCCGCGCCGAGGGGTGTTCGAGGTGGGGCCGCTGCGGGTCTCGGTCATCGACCCCTTCGGCCTGACCCGGATGGACCGGGTGGCCGGCACCGCGCGCGAGCTCGTCGTGACCCCGCGGGTCACGCCGCTCGAGCCCGCGGTGGGCCTGGTCGCCAGTGTCGACGGCGCGGTCCGGGCGCTGCAGCGGCGGACCCACCCGAACAGCGACGAGCTGATCGCGCGGGAGTACCGGTACGGCGATCCGCTCCGTCGCATCCACTGGGCGGCGACCGCGCGTCGTGGTGAGCTGATGGTGCGCGAGGAGGAGCAGCGCGGCGACCCCGAGGTGCGCGTCCTGCTCGACACGGTGCTCGGGGGCCGGGCGCACGTTCCCGGCGCCGGTCACGGCCGCGACGCGGGCGAGGCGGTCGATCCGGCGTTCGAATTCGGCGTCGAGATGGCGGCCTCCATCGGGGTGCACCTGCTCGCCCGCGGGTTCCGCGTGCGCATCGACCCGATCGAGGACCCGGGAGCCGAGGTCCGGCCCGTCAGCCCGGAAGCCGGTGGCTACCGGTCGGCCGGCGGCGACGTGGCGCTCCTGGAGGACCTCGCGCGCCTCGACTCGCCGGGCCGCGTGCGCGGCGGCGACGCCGGCGCACCGTGGATGCCGGCCACGACGGCGGCCGCCGCCCGCCGCGACGCGCGGATGCCGGCGGTGGCCGTGATCGTCGACCCGTCGGGGCCGGCGACCGAGGGGCTCGTGGCCCTGCGCACCTCGGTCGAGCCCGCGATCGCGTTCGCCGCGGAGACGGTCTCGCCGGCCGTCGTCCACCGGCTCGAGGAGGCCGACTGGCGCGTCGTCCGCGTCCGCCGGCCCGCGGACCTGCCCGCCGCGTGGCAGGATGCGTGGCGGTCCGCTCGCGAGTCGGCGAGGGCGGGAGGCGACGGTGGGGCCTGACCGCTATCCGCTCTCGCGGCCGCAGTCCATCGCGCTGTCCGCGACGAGCCTGCTGCTGGTGCTCGTCGCGACCACCGCGCTCGGGCCGCTCATCGCGGGAAGCGGCTGGTGGTGGGCGGGTGCCATCGTCGCCACGGCCGTGATCGGAAGCGGCGCGGCCCTGCGCGCCGTCCGCACGCCGCCCTCGCTCGTGCCGCCGCTCGAGCTCGTCGCCCTGCTGCTCGCGCTCACGCTGCTGTTCGGCGGCGCGACGCGCATCGCGCTGGTCATCCCGAGCCTCGACACCTTCGCCGTCTTCGGCGAGCTCGCCGCCGGCGCGCAGCGCACGATCGAGCAGCAGTCGGTGCCCGCCATCCCGGTGCCGGCGCTCGTCTTCGCCATCGCCGTCGGAGTGGGGCTGGTGGCGGCCGTGCTCGACTTCCTCGTGCAGACGGCACGCGTGCCCGCGCTCGCCGCGGTCCCCGTGCTGGTGCCCGTGCTCGTGCCCGGCCTGTTCATCGAGGAGGGCGCGGACGCCCCGGTCATCGTCTTCACGGCCCTGACGTACCTGCTGCTGCTGCGCGTCGACGTCCGCGTCCGGCGCGCCGCGGAGCTGCTCCAGGAGGACGACCGCGACGAGGCGCCGATCGTGACGGCTCCCAAGCGAGCGCCGTTCGTGTCCACCATGGGCGCGTCGATCGGGCTCGCCGCCGTGGGCGTCGTCGCGGCGTCGGTCATCACGGTGGCGACCCCGAGCATCTCCACCAGCTTCCTCGTCGGGACCGGCGGGCCCGGGATGCTCTTCGCCCGAGGCGTGAGCCCGTACGTCGACCTCGGACGCGACCTCCGCCGCCCCGATCCGACCCCCGCCTTCAGCTACGTGTCGCCCGACGGGGCGCGCCCCTACTTCACGCTCCTGACCGTCGAGCGGCTCGAGGGCCAGGTCTGGGCGGGGACCGACCGGGCGGTCGACGGCGAGAACGTGCTCGAGTCGCTGCCGGCACCCGACGGGCTGGCCGACTCGGTCCTCGTCGAGCCGAAGCCGATCGCGGTGCAGGTCGACCAGGTGCGCACCGCGTGGCTGCCCCTGCCCTACCCGTCGCAGGAGGTCGACGGCGTGAGCGGATCGTGGTTCTGGGACGAGGGCACGCTGAACGTGCGCAGCGTCGACTCGACGACGCTCGGCCAGCGATACCGCCTGGTCCACCTCGACATCCGCCCGGACGTCTCGAGCCTGCGAGCGGCGCCGGGACCTCGTCCCGGCTCGGTCGCCGACGTCACGCGGGAGCTCCCGGAGGACCTGCCCGCGATCATCGGCGAGACGACCGCGGAGGTGACGGGCGCCGCCCCCAGCGCCTACGACGCCGCGGTCGCCATCCAGCAGTTCCTGCGCTCCTCGGAGTTCGAGTACTCCGAGAGCGCTCCCGTGGTGGACGGATACGACGGCGCCGGCTTCGACACCATCGCGGCGTTCCTCGAGCAGCGGCAGGGCTACTGCGTGCACTTCGCGTCGACGATGGCCGTGATGGCCCGCGAGGCGGGGATCCCGTCGCGTATCTCGATCGGCTACACCGCCGGAACGGCCGGCGACGGCCGGATCGACGGCGAGGTCGTCGTCGAGGTCGACTCGCACGACCTGCACGCGTGGCCGGAACTCTACTTCGAGGGCGTCGGCTGGGTGCCGTTCGAACCGACCCCGGGACGGGGCACCGTGCCGGGGTACTCGCGGCCGAACGCGGGCGACGCCACGCCCGGCTTCATCCCGACGGGACCCGCCGCGACGCCCGGCGCGACCGGGCGTCCCGACGGCGATCCGGATGCCGCACTCGGCCCGGGCGGCGGCGGCCGCGCGACGGCCGCGCAGCAGTGGCTGCAGGTCTCGCTCGTGGGCTTCGCCGTGGCCGGGATCCTGCTGCTGCCCGCGGGGATGCGTGCGGCAGCGCGGGCGGGGCGCGGCAGCCGTGTCCGGGCCGGCGACCATCCGGCCGAGGCCGCGTGGCGCGAGGTGCTCGCGACGGCGCTCGACCTCGGGATCCCGGTCGACGGCCGCCGGACCGTCCGCGCGACGGCGGCGGCGCTCGGCGAGCGACCCGCGTTCGCCCGGGACGACGGGGGAGCGCCGCCCGGGCACGCCCCGACCGCGGCCGATGGGATGCCGGGCGCCCGGGCGTCCCTCGAACGCGTGCGCGACGCCGTGGAGCGCGAGCGGTACGGGCGGCTGCGCGGCGCTGCCGCGCCGGGCCCCGCCGACGCAGCCGGACGCGAGGCGGAGTCCGCGCGTCGCACCGCGCTCGGCGCGGACCTCGCGCGCGTCGCGGACGCACTCCGAGCCGATGCCCCGCCCGTCCGCCGTGCCGCCGCCGTGCTCCTTCCGTCGTCGCTGCGCCCGTCGATGCGCGCGACGCTCGGGCGCAGCACGGCTTCCGGCGCGTAGACTGCTCGACCGTGGCCGATCACCAGTCCCCGTTCCGCGTCAGCGTGCGCGACCTCGTCAACCGCCCCGGCGAGATGCGCGAGCAGCGAATCGACGCCCCGTCCGGCGAGCCGCTCGGCGAGGGCCTCGTCACCGTCGGGGCCGGTTCGGAGCTCGCCGTCGACCTCCGTCTGGAGTCGGTGCACGAGGGCGTCCTCGTCACCGCCGACGTCGACGCGACGGCGGAGGGCGAGTGCGGTCGATGCCTGATCGAGATCGCCCTGCCGGTCCGAGTCGAGTTCCAAGAGCTTTTCGCGTATCATTCTGGGGAAGCTTTCGAGTATGAGGTTCAAGACGACCACGTGGATCTTGAACCGCTCATCAGAGATGCGGTAGTGCTGGCACTGCCCTTCCAGCCGGTGTGCCGGCCGGACTGCCCTGGTCTCGACCCAGAGACCGGGCTGCGTCTGGCCGATCATCCGGAGCTCGCCAACTCCGAGCCGCAGACCGACACGCGTTGGGCTGCGCTCGCCGGGTTCCAGGCTTCCGATGACGACGGTCCGGGTGACGCACCCGAGGCCGACCACCAGAGAGATTGAGAGAGAGTCATGGCTGTTCCCAAGCGGAAGAAGTCACGCGCCAACACCCACGCGCGCCGTTCGCAGTGGAAGGCCGAGGCCCCCACGCTCGTCAAGACCGTCGAGAACGGCAAGGTCACCTACAGCCTCCCGCACCGCGCGCGCGTGGTCGAGGACTCGGCGGGCACCCCGCTGTTCCTCGAGTACAAGGGCCGCAAGGTCGCCGACGTCTAAGTCGGCCCGTGACGACGAACGACCGGTCGTGAGGCGCATCGCGCAGACGGACACCGGGGCCGACGAGCTCGCCGCGCTCCAGCGCACGCTGGGCGTCGAGCTCGACCCCGAGCTCCTGCTGCTGGCCCTCACGCACCGGTCGTTCGCGTATGAGAACGGCGGCATCCCGACCAACGAGCGCCTCGAGTTCCTCGGCGACTCCATCCTCGGCCAGGCCGTCACGGTGAAGCTCTTCACCGACCATCCCGAGCTCGACGAGGGCGAGCTGGCGAAGCGACGTGCGAGCCTCGTCTCGAGTGCCGCGCTCGCCGAGGTGGCGCGCGCGATCGCGCTCGGGCCCTACATCCGCCTCGGCCGGGGCGAGACCATGACCGGTGGCGCCGAGAAGCCGTCGATCCTCGCGGACACCGTCGAGGCGATCATCGGCGCCGTCTACCTCTCGCGGGGCGGCGAGGTCGCGACCGACCTGGTCCTCCGACTCGTGACCCCGCTCATGAAGGACCCCGACCGGTTCGGGGCCGCGATGGACCCGAAGACGAGCCTCCAGGAGGTCGCGGCCCGTCGGGGAGCACCCGCCCCCGCCTACTCGGTGAGCGAGAGCGGTCCGGACCACAACAAGCACTTCGTCGCGACGGTCGTCGTCGGCGACCTCGTCGAGGCCTCCGGAGAGGGATCGAGCAAGAAGCAGGCCGAGATGGCGGCCGCGCTCGAGGCCTGGACCGTCCTGAGCGACCGCTGACGTGCCCGAGCTGCCCGAGGTCGAGGTCGTCCGCGCGGGACTCGCACCCGCGGTCACCGGCGCCCGCGTGTCGGGCGTCGAGGTGCTCGACGGGCGTTCGCTGAAGCGCCACGAGGCGGCATCCGGCGACTTCGCGGCGCTGCTCGCGGGCGAGCGCATCGAGGCCGCGGTCCGCCGGGGCAAGTTCCTCTGGATGCCGCTGGCCGGTGGGGCCGCCCTGGTCGGCCACCTCGGCATGAGCGGCCAGCTCCTGCTGCGCACGCCCGACCATCCCGGCGACGACCGCCATGCGCGCATCCGCCTGCACCTCGACCACCCCGAGCACGGCGAGCTGCGCGTCGACTTCGTCGACCAGCGCATCTTCGGCTCCATGGCGGTCGACCGCATGGTCCCGACGCCCGACGGCGAGCCGGCCGGGTTCTCGGCCGGCGTCACCGGGCCCTGGCAGCGCTCCATCCCGTCGCAGGTCGCCCACATCGCGCGCGACCCGCTCGACCCGGCGTTCTCCGACGACGCGTTCGTCGCCGCGCTCGCGCGTCGCGACGCCGCCATCAAGCGGGTGCTGCTCGACCAGGGCGTCGTGTCCGGCATCGGCAACATCTACGCGGACGAGGCCCTGTGGGCGGTGCGCATGCACGGCGAGCAGCCGGCCTCGAGCCTCAGCCGCCGACGCGCTCGCGACCTGCTGCAGGCCGTGCGCGACGTGCTCGGGAAGGCGCTCGCCGAGGGCGGGACGAGCTTCGACGCCCAGTACGTGAACGTGAACGGGGCGTCGGGCTACTTCGCGCACTCCCTGAACGCGTACGGGCGCACGGGCCGCCCGTGCCCGCGGTGCGGCACGCCGATCGTGCGCGAGGCGTTCATGAACCGCTCGTCGCACCGCTGCCCGCGCTGTCAGCGCCTGCGGGCGGCCCGCGGGGCGGTCGCGCGCGACGGCGCGCCACCGTTCGTTCCGATCAGTCGCGCTGCCACGTCGCCTGGATCGAGTGCGGACGGAACCCGAGGTCGCGGTTGATCGCGAGCATCGGCCCGTTCTCGTCGGCGTTCCAGGTGTAGACCTCGCGGCGTTCCGGGGCGGCGTCGGCCAGCGCGACGAGGTTGGCCAGCTTCATGCGCATGCCGAGCCCGTGCCCCCGATGCGGCCCGAGGACGAGCGTGTCGTCCTGGTAGGCCGCGCGCTTGCCGGGCGCGAGCGTGAGGATCGTGAAGCCGGCCACGTCGCCGTCGGCGGTGATCGCGGCGACCGTGAGGTGGGTGCGCCCGGCGTCGACGGCGAGCGCCTCCTCCTCGACGATGCGCGCGGCGTCCCAGTGCTCGTCCGGGAAGTCGACGGCGCCGCTCGGTGCCTCCGCCACCATCCGGGAGCGGGCCGCCGCGAACGCGTCGAGGTGCTCGACCGGCGTATGGTCGCGCCACCGCTCGAGCCGGTAGCCGTCGGTGCGCGCGGCCCGCTCGGCCATCCCCCGGAAGCGGGCGCCGGCATCCGCGACCGGCAGGACGCTCGCCACGAGCAGTTGCCCGAGGCGGTAGCCGCGCGACTGCGCGAAGCGGACCGACGGCGCGTCCGCGGGGAGGGAGGCGGCGCCCTGCGGCGCATGCAGGCGTTCGCCCGTCCGGTCGTCCGTGCGGTGCTCCGAGATCAGGATCGTCGACGTCCGGCCGGCGTCCCGGGCGGAGGCCTCGATGGCGTCGAGCACGCGCCCGCCGAGTCCCTGCCGGCGGGCGGCGGGCTCGACGCCGACCATCGTGATCATCGGGGCCCCGTCGTCGTCCTCGCGCTCCCACCACGCCGAGGTCGCGGCGACGAGGCGCTCGCCGTCGAAGATCCCGAATCGTCGCCGCTCGAGGTAGGGGTTGCCGCCGAGCACCGCGAGCTCCGCCGCCGAGTAGCTGAACTCCTCGGTGCCGATCGTCTCCAGCTGGATGCGGCGGGCGAAGTCGGCGTACGCCTCCAGGTCCGCCGGTTCGGAGATGCCGGTGCGCTCGGGGGCGTGGATCGGGCGGAGCGTGCGCGGTCCGTTCCCGGGGGTGCCGCTCACGGCCGCTGCCAGACCGACTCGTAGGCGAAGGGCCGGAAGCCGAGGTCGACGTTGATGGCGAGCATGTGCTCATTCTCGTCGGCGTTCCACGTGTAGACGCGTTCGCGCGAACCGTCCACCCCCACGAGCTGGACGAGGTTCTCGAGCTTCATCCGCATCCCGAGTCGGTGGCCGCGGTGCGGGGCGAGCACGATGGTGTCCCACTGCTCCACCGCCGTGGAGCCGGGCAGCAGCGAGAGCTCGGTGAATCCCGCGACCTCGCCGTCGGCGGCCACCGCGGCGACCGAGAGGCCGACGCGGCCGACCTCCTCCGAACGGCGTTCGCCGTCCCGGATGCGCGACGCGTTCCAGTGCTCCAGGCCCCAGGCGATCGCCCCCGCCGGCGGGTCGGTCGACATCCGCTCGTGCGCGAGGGCGAGGGAGTCCACGAGCTCGTCGGGCGCACGGTCCCGCCAGGCGACCAGCCGGTACGCGTCGCCGCCGCGCGCGCGGGCCGCGCCGAGCCGGCGATGGAACTCGTCGGCGCGACCGGCGACCTCCATCGCGCTCACCCGGTACAGCTGGCCGAGCGCGTAGCCGTGCGCGAGCGCGAAGCGCGCCGCCGGGGCATCCGCGGGGATGTCGCCCTCGCCCTGCGGCGGCTCGAGTCGGGGCCCGCCGGCTTTGTCGTGGTCGACGGGGTGGTCCGCCGAGAGCACGGTGCTGGGTCGCCCTGCGGCCCTCGCCGCCGCCTCGGCCGCCTCGAGGAGCGTCGAGCCGATGCCCTCGCGTCGCCGCGAGGGCTCCACGCCCAGCACCTCGATGTACGAGGTGGACTCGCCGTCGTCGACCTCCCACTGCACCTCGGCGAGGCCGACCAGTCGTCCGGCGTCGAATGCGCCGAGCCCGGTCCGCACCGCGTACTCGGCACGGCGGAGATCGTGCAGCACCTCGGGCGGTCGACGGGTCAACTCGGACGTCCCGAGCGACTCGACGTCGAGTCGCCCGAGGAGCCCGGCATAGGCGAGCAGCTCCTCCGCACCGGATCCGTCGGCGGTCCCCGGCAGCCGGATCGGGCGGACCTCGAGCGCCATCGCATGCCTCCCTCACTCGGGCAGCGGGCCAGCCTAGCTGCGGCCGATGACGGTGGCAACGGCGGGGGAGGAGCGGTCGGCGGCATCCGCTCGGGTACGCTCGTGCGAGGCATCCGCACGACCGCGCCGCGACCCCGGGGGGACATGTACCTCAAGAGCCTCACCCTCAAGGGCTTCAAGTCCTTCGCGCAGCCGACCACGTTCGCGTTCGAACCGGGGGTCACCTGCATCGTGGGACCGAACGGGTCGGGCAAGTCGAACGTGGTCGACGCGCTCGCCTGGGTGATGGGCGAGCAGGGCGCGAAGACGCTGCGCGGCGGCAAGATGGAGGACGTCATCTTCGCGGGCACCTCGACCCGCGGCCCGCTCGGGCGGGCGGAGGTCAGCCTCACGATCGACAACACGGACGGCGCGCTGCCGATCGAGTACGCCGAGGTGACGATCTCGCGCACGCTGTTCCGCAACGGGGGCAGCGAGTACGCCATCAACGGCGAGCAGTGCCGCCTGCTCGACGTGCAGGAACTGCTGAGCGACTCCGGCCTCGGCCGCGAGATGCACGTCATCGTCGGGCAGGGCCAGCTCGACCAGGTCCTGCACGCCAGTCCCGAGGACCGACGCGGCTTCATCGAGGAGGCCGCGGGGATCCTCAAGCACCGCCGTCGCAAGGAGAAGACGCTCCGCAAGCTCGACGCGATGCAGGCGAACCTCACGCGCCTGACCGACCTCGCGGCCGAGCTGCGCCGTCAGCTGAAGCCCCTCGGGCGGCAGGCCGAGGTCGCTCGCGAGGCCGCCGGGATCGCCGCGGTCGTCCGCGATGCCAAGGCCCGCCTCGTCGCGGACGACGTCGTCGAACTGCGGCGCGTCCTCGAGACCGCCGGGCGGACCGAGCACGAGCGCCACGCCGAGCGACTCGTGCTGCAGCAGGAGCTCGAGCGCCACGAGGCGCACATCCAGCGTCTCGAGCAGGCACAGGGAGGCGACGACGTCGACCGGGCTCGGGCGACGAGCTTCGCGCTCGAGCAGTCCGAGGCGAGGCTCCGCTCCCTCGACTCCCTCGCCCGACAGCGGATCGCCCTGCTCTCGGCCGCCGACGACGGCGCGGATGCGGCGCCGACCGTGACGCTCGCCGACATCGACGCCGCGCGCGCGGAGCTCGACGGCATCCGAGGGAGCGTCGGCGATGCCGCCGCGTCGCTCGAGCAGGCGACGACGGAGACCCGTGACGCGCGCGCCGCGCTCGACGCCGTCGACGAGGAGATCGCGGCGCAGGCCGCACGCGTCAGCGAGTACGACCTGCGCGCCTCCCAGCTCTCCGGCCGCGCCGACACCGCGGCGTCGGCGCTCGCGGCCGTCCGCGGCGAGGTCCTCCGCCATCGGAACGCGCTCGACGCGGCGACGCTGCGCCGGGATGCGGCCGCGACCGAGCTGGCGCGGGTGGAGGCCGAGACCGTCGCGGACCCCGTGACGGGGACCGACCTCGACGAGGCCTACGAACTGGCCCAGGCCGCCGTGTTCGAGGCCGAGGGCGAGATCGACCGGCTCCGCGAGGCCCTGCACGAGCGCGAGCGCGAGCGCGACGCCCTGGACGCACGCGTCACGGCGCTGTCGCTCGCCCTCGACCAGAAGGACGGCTCGGCCGCGCTGACCGGGTCCGGAACCCCGGGCGTGCGCGGGCTGCTCGCCGAGCACCTGCGCGTCGAGCCCGGCTACGAGGTCGCCGTGGCCGCCGCGCTCGGGCCGCTGGCCGAGTCCGTGCTGGTCGACGACCGCGGCGCGGCGCTGCGCGCCGTCGACGTGGCGGTCGACGGCGACTTGGGGCGCGTCGCGCTCACGGTCGCCGATCCGGGAGCCTCCGCCCCGGCGCCACTGGCGATTCCCGGGCTCGTCCCGGCCGCCGACGTCATCACGGCCCCGCCCGGCGTGCTCGCGCTGCTGGCCGAGGTGCTCGTCGCCGACGACCTCGACGCGGTCCGTGATGCGGAGCCCGGGCTCGCGGCCCTGGATCGGCCGGCCACGGTCATCACCCGCGACGGCACCGTCGTCGGACGGTACGTCGTGCACGGCGGGTCCGGGCGCACCCAGAGCCGCATCGAGCTGCTCGCCGAGCGCGAGCGCGCCCAGGCGCGGCTCGACGAGGTGCGGTCGGAGATCGAGCGCGCCCGCGCCGACCTCGACGGGCAGCGCGGCGCGGCCGACGGCGCGCGCGAGCGGTCGAAGCTCGCGCTCGCCGCGCTGCGCGAGTTCGATGCGCAGCTCGCCCAGCGCACCGAGTCGCTGAACCGCGCCCGGGTGCAGGCCGAGGCGGCCGCCGCCGAGACGGAGCGACTCGCCGACGCGCTGCGGAGGGCCGAGGACCGGGTCGCCGACGCCGAGACCGCGAGTGCCGAGGCCGGGGCCGAGCTCGCGGCCGCCCGTGCGCAGCCGCGTCCGGTGCTCGAGGCGGAGCGCCGCGACGGCGCGCTGGCCGCACTCGAGCGCGCGCGCGAAGGCGAGGTCGAGGCGCGCCTGCGGCTGGAGACCGCGCGCGAGCGTGTCCGCGCCGAGGAGGCCCGCATCGCGGTCATGCAGCGCCAGCACGAGGCCGAGCATCGGGCCGCCGAGGAGGCCGCGCGGCGCACCGTCATCCGCCGCGCCCAGCTCGCCGCGGCCCAGCGCGTGGCCGACGCCCTCCCGCCCGTGCTCGCAGCCGTCGGGCGATCCGTCGCCGAGGCCCGGCTCGCCCTCGCCGCCGCGGAGGCGGAGCGCGCCAGCCGCAACGAGGAGGTGCAGGCCGCCCGGCGCGGTGAGGCCGCCGCGCGCGAGCGCCTGCATGCGGTCACCGAGGACGTGCACGGCCTCGAGCTGCGCATCTACGAGAAGAAGCTGCAGGTCGGGTCACTCCTCGAGCGCGCGCAGAGCGAGCTCGGGCTCGACGAGGAGGTGCTCGTCGCCGAGTACGGACCGGACCAGCCGATCCCGGTCGACGGCGACCCGGACGCCGAGCCCCGGCCGTTCGACCGCGCGGCGCAGCAGAAGCGCCTCCAGGCGTCCGAGCGCAAGCTCGCACAGCTCGGCCGGGTGAACCCGCTCGCGCTCGAGGAGTTCGCCGCGCTCGAGCAGCGGCACCAGTTCCTCCAGGAGCAGCTGACCGACCTGGCGAACACCCGCAAGGACCTGCTGACGATCATCGACGAGATCGACGGCCGGATGGAGTCGATCTTCCGGGCGGCGTTCGAGGACACGCGCACGGCGTTCGCCGAGGTCTTCCCGATCCTCTTCCCCGGTGGCGAGGGGCGCATCGCGCTGACGAACCCCGACGACCTGCTCACGACGGGGATCGAGGTGAGCGTCAAGCCCGCGGGCAAGAAGATCGAACGGCTCTCGCTGCTCTCGGGCGGCGAGCGCTCGCTCGCGGCCGTCGCGCTGCTGCTCGCGATCTTCAAGGCGCGACCGAGCCCGTTCTACATCATGGACGAGGTGGAGGCCGCGCTCGACGACGCGAACCTCGGGCGGCTGCTCACCACGTTCGAGGACCTTCGCGAGTCGAGCCAGCTCATCGTCATCACGCACCAGAAGCGCACGATGGAGATCGCCGATGCTCTGTACGGCGTCTCGATGCGGCAGGACGGCGTGTCGGCGGTCGTCGGGCAGCGCGTGCGACAGGAGCTCGCGAGCGCCTGAGCGCCGCGGCGCCCCCGGCCGAGCGCGCCGCCCCGGCCGGGGTCAGCGGCGAGCGGTCAGGTCAGCCGGCGATCGCCCGGCGCGAGCACGCGGAACCACCGGTACCCGTACGCCTCGAGTTCGACCTCCACGCGACCGCGCTCGTCGATCGCGTCCGCGTCGACGGCGAACAGGTCGCTGAGCACCGCGTCCTCGGGCACGTCGCCGAGCTCGAGCGTCACCCGGACCGGGTCCGGTGCGAAGTTGTGCACCGCGACGAACCGCAGGTGGTCCTCGGTGATGCGATGCGCGAGCACCGCGGGTTCACCCGCGTCGAGCAGTTCGAACCGACCCCACCCGATCTCGGGCGAGCTCCGGTACCGGGCGATGAACCCGCGGATCGTCGACAGCAGCGAGTCCGGGTCGTGCATCTGCGCCTGGACGTTCACGTGCTCCGGCGCGGAGCCGTCCGCGGGCGGCTGCGCCGCCAGCCGGCTCGGCGCGGCGCGCGAGAACCCGCCGTTGCGGTCGCCGGTCCACTGCATCGGCGTGCGCACCGCCTGGCGCTTCTCCTGCTCCGGGTTCTCGCCCATCCCGATCTCCTCGCCGTAGAAGAGCACCGGCGTGCCCGGCAGCGAGAACAGCAGGCTGTAGACCATGCGGATGCGACGCGGATCGCCGCCGAGCATCGTCGGCAGCCGCCGCACGATCCCGCGGCCGTAGACGCGCATCCACTCCTCGGGCGCGAACGCCTCGAAGACCTCCTCGCGCTCGTCGTCCGAGAGCTTGTCGAGGGTGAGCTCGTCGTGGTTCCGCACGAAGTTCGCCCACTGCTTCTCCGGTTCGAGCTGCGGTCGGCGCGCGAGCATGTCGCGCAGGGTCGTGGCGTCGTCCCGTGCGAGCGAGAGGTAGAGGCGCTGCATCGCCTCGAAGTCGAACTGCAGCGTGAGCTCGGGCGGGTCGCCCTCCGCGCCGAAGTAGTCGAGCTGCTGCTCGTACGGCAGGTTGACCTCGCCGAGCAGGATGGCGTCGCTCGCACGGCGCTGCAGGTAGCGCCGCAGGTCGCGCATGAGCTCGTGCGGATCCCCGACGTCCTCGCCCTCCGGCGGCTCGATCAGGAACGGCACGGCGTCGACGCGGAAGCCCGAGATGCCGAGCTGGAGCCAGAACCCGACCGTCTTCGCGATCTCGTCGCGGACCGCCGGGTTCGCGATGTTGAGGTCGGGCTGGTGGCGGTAGAAGGAGTGCAGGTAGTACTGCCCCGTGCCCTCGTGCCACTCCCACACGCCCTCCTCCTCGCCCGGGAAGACGCTCTCGGCGGGGTTCGGCGGGATCTCGTCGCGCCACACGTAGAAATCGCGGTACGGCGAGTTCCGGCTGCGCTTGGCGGAGGTGAACCACGGATGCCGGTCCGAGGTGTGGTTCATGACCAGGTCCATGATCACCCGGATGCCGCGATCACGCGCGGCGCGGATGAACGCGACGACGTCGCCGAGCGAACCGAGCCGCGGATCGACCCCGAAGTAGTCGGTGATGTCGTAGCCGTCGTCCTGGTCGGGCGAGGGCTGGAAGGGCATCAGCCAGATGCAGGTGACGCCGAGCTCGGCGAGGTGGTCGAGCCGCTGGGCGAGCCCCTCGAAGTCGCCGGAGCCGTCGTCGTTCCAGTCCATGTACGTCTCGACGTCGAGGCAGTAGACGACGGCGGTCTTCCACCACAGGTCGCCGCGGGCGGTCGCGCGCATCCGGTCAGCTCCCCGCGGTCGTGGTCGGCGCAGCGGCATCGTCCGTCGTCGACAGCCTCGGCAGGACGTGCTCGCCGAAGGCATCGATGAACCCGCGTTGCTCCTGCCCGACATGGTGCAGGTAGATCCGGTCCACGCCGAGGTCGGCGAGCTCCTGCAGCGCATCCAGGTGCCGCTCGAGGTCGGAGGAGGCGAGCAGGGTCTCCGCCACCTCGCCCGGCGAGGCGTCCGAGGTCCGCTCGTCGAAGGCCTCGGGGCTGGCGAGCTCCCATGCGAGGTTCGGCGGAACGAGGCTCTGCCGCCACTGGTCGTGCGCGATGGCGACCGCCTCGTCGTCGGTCGGCGCCCAGCTCAGGTGCACCTGGACGCAGACCGGCCCGCGGCCGCCCGCGCCGCGGTACGCGTCCATGAAGTCCTTCAAAGCCGAGCGATCCTGGTCGACGGTGATGACGCCGTCGGCCCATTCGGCGGTCTCCGCGGCGGTCTCGGTGCTCACGGCGGCCGCCACCAGCGCGGGCGTGGTGTCGGGGCGGGTCCAGAGCCTCGCCTCGTGCACGCTGAAGGTGCCGTCGTGGTCGACGGTCTCGCCGGCCAGCAGCCGCCGCATCACGTCGATCGTCTCGGCGAGCCGCCGGTCGCGCGTGTCCTTGTCGGGCCACGGCTCGCCCGTGATGTGCTCGTTCACCGCCTCGCCGCTGCCGATGGCGGCCCAGAAGCGCCCCGGGAACATCTCGCCGAGGGTCGCGATCTTCTGCGCCGCGACGGCCGGGTGATAGCGCTGCCCGGGCGCCGTGACCACCCCGAGCGAGAAGGACGTGGCCTGCAGCGCGGCGCCGAGCCACGCCCACGCGTAGCCCGAGTGCCCCTGCCGCACGCTCCAGGGGGCCCAGTGGTCGCTGCACATCGCGGCGCCGAACCCGGCGCGTTCGGCGTGGACGACGGCGTCGAGCAGTTCGCTCGGCGGGATCTGCTCGTGCGAGGCGTGGAATCCGACGAGGGGCATGGGTCTCCTTCCGACTGCGCCACGATGCTTCCGGTCGCCGCTCGCCGCGACAAGGCCTTGCGGACCCGGAGCGCGCTCGGTAACGAGCGACCGCGCGGGTGCGGGGTGGACTGCGGGGTGAGTGGGCGGCATCCGTCACCCGTAGGCTGGACGGCATGGTGGAACGCGCATCGTGGTCGCTCGGATCGGCCCTCCGCAACGTGTTCGGCGCGAGGACGATCGACGAGGACACGTGGGACGACCTCGAGGCCGCGCTCATCCGCGCGGACTTCGGACCGGCCGTCACCGAGGAGATCGTCGAGTCGATCCAGGCGCAGGTCGAGCGGTACAAGACCACCGACCCGCGCGACGTGCAGCGGATGCTGCGCGAGACGATCGAGGAGCGGCTCGCGAAGTACGACCCGACGCTCAAGCTCACCGAACGTCCGGCCGTCGTGCTCGTGGTCGGCGTGAACGGCGTCGGCAAGACCACCACCATCGGCAAGTTCGCGAAGTTCCTGCGCAACTACGACCGCAGCGTCGTCGTCGGCGCCGCCGACACCTTCCGCGCCGCCGCGGTCGACCAGCTGGCCACCTGGGCCGCACGCGCAGGCGTCGAGGTGGTGCGTCCCGAGCGCGAGGGTCAGGACCCCGCCTCCGTCGCGTTCCAGACGGTCGACTACGCCAAGCGCACCGGCACCGAGATGGTCATCATCGACACCGCAGGACGGCTGCACACCAAGGGCGGGCTCATGGACGAGCTCGGCAAGATCCGTCGCGTCGTCGAGAAGCAGGCGCCGATCAGCGAGGTGCTGCTGGTGCTCGACGCGACGACCGGCCAGAACGGGCTCGCCCAGGCCGAGGCGTTCATCGAGCACGGCGGCGTGACCGGACTCGTGCTCACCAAGCTCGACGGCTCCGCCAAGGGCGGGTTCGTCATCGCCGTGCAGGAGAAGACCGGCCTGCCGATCAAGCTGATCGGCCAGGGCGAGGGCATCGGCGACCTCACCGGGTTCACGCCGCACGTGTTCGCACAGCAGCTGGTCGGCTGAGAGGGGAGCGGGACCGATGTCGATGGAGCACGACTACTTCGGGTTGGTCGGTGACTACTGGTCGGAAGACGTCGAGTACGGCGACCAGCGGGTGGAGGTCGTCCTCGACGCCGACGCCGACACCGTGTCGATGGCCGCGCTCGACGCCGCGGCGACCCTCGTCGGCGAGCTCGAGCTCGTCGACGACGAGCTCCGCTCCGCGTTCGTGACCCAGCTCGACTCCAGCGGGTCGCCGGTCATGCGCTTCCTGCTCACGCTGCTCGACCCCGAGTCGCCGCAGGCGGAGGAGGTCGAGACCGCCATCGGTCGCGACTCGGGCGACCGCCAGATCGACGCGCTGCGGTCGATGTCGCTCGTCCGCGTCGACCTCCGGCCCGACGCGGACGAGCCGGGCGACGCCTTCGCCGAGTTCGAGTACGGGCTCGCGCCGGAGGACACCGACGAGCGCCTCGTGGTCTCGATCGACGTCGGGCGCGAGATCGTCGACGTCCGCCACGAGGACTGAGCGGCCCCGCACCGTCCGCCCACCCGCGGCCCTCTACACTTGAGGGCATCATGGCTACGTTCGGCACCCTCTCTGACCGTCTGACCGAGACGTTCAAGAACCTCCGCACCAAGGGCAAGCTCTCCGCATCCGATGTCGACGGCACCGTCCGCGAGATCCGGCGCGCCCTCCTCGACGCCGACGTCTCGCTCGACGTCGTGAAGTCGTTCACCGCGACGGTGCGCGAGCGCGCACTGGGCGACGAGGTGAACCGCGCGCTGAACCCCGCCCAGCAGGTCGTGCAGATCGTCAACGAGGAGCTCGTCGGCATCCTCGGCGGTCAGCAGCGCCGACTCCAGTTCGCCAAGAACCCGCCGACGGTCATCATGCTCGCGGGCCTCCAGGGCGCCGGAAAGACCACGCTCGCGGGCAAGCTCGCGAAGTGGCTGAAGAAGGACGGCCACACGCCGATGCTCGTGGCCGCAGACCTGCAGCGGCCGAACGCCGTCAACCAGCTCCAGGTCGTGGGCGAGCAGGCCGGCGTGGCCGTGTTCGCCCCGGAGCCCGGCAACGGCGTGGGCGATCCCGTGAAGGTCGCCAAGCAGGCCGTCGCCCAGGCCGAGCGCGCCCAGCACGACGTGGTCATCATCGACACCGCGGGCCGGCTCGGCGTCGACGCCGAGCTCATGAAGCAGGCCGCGAACATCCGCGCGGCGACGAACCCCGACGAGGTGCTCTTCGTCATCGACGCGATGATCGGCCAGGACGCGGTGACCACCGCGAGGGCCTTCCAGGACGGCGTCGACTTCACCGGCGTCGTGCTCTCCAAGCTCGACGGCGACGCGCGCGGCGGCGCGGCGCTCTCGGTGGCCTCGGTCACCGGCCGCCCCATCATCTTCGCCTCGACCGGCGAGGGCCTGGACGACTTCGAGCCGTTCCACCCCGACCGCATGGCCAGCCGCATCCTCGACCTCGGCGACATCCTCACCCTCATCGAGCAGGCCCAGCAGGCCTTCGACGAGGAGGAGGCGATCAAGGTCGCCGAGAAGCTCGCCACGGAGCAGTTCACGCTCGAGGACTTCCTCCAGCAGATGCAGCAGCTGCGCGGCGCGGGCTCGATCAAGAAGATGCTCGGCATGCTCCCCGGCGCGGGCGGCATGAAGCAGCAGCTCGAGAACTTCGACGAGCGCGAGATCGTGCGCACCGAGGCGATCATCCAGTCGATGACGACCGCGGAGCGACGCAACCCGAAGCTGCTGAACGGCTCGCGTCGCCTGCGCATCGCGAAGGGCTCGGGCATGACCGTGACCGACGTGAACCAGCTCGTGCAGCGCTTCGAGCAGGCCGCCAAGATGATGAAGACCGTCGCACGCGGCGGCGTGCCGCAGGTGCCGGGCATGGGCCCGATCCCCGGCGGGCACGGCGGCGGCGCCCGCAAGGCCAAGGGCAAAAAGAAGCCGCAGGGCTCGCGATCCGGCAACCCCGCCAAGCGCGCCGCGGAGAACGCCGCACTCGCCTCGGGCCAGGCGCCTGCGGCGAACGCCCCGGCCGGGTCGGGCTTCGGCCTCGGCGGCGGCGCCAAGGGCGCGCCGAGCGACGAGGAACTCGCCACCCTGCAGAAGATGCTCGGCCGCTGACCGGACGGCCGACGGGGCCGCCGGCCGGGTGACCCCGTCGGTGCAGCCGCCGGCTCGGCATAGGGTTGGAGCGGTGGCGACCCCGCCTCGCCACCGGGACGGAGCGACGATGACCACCGGCGACCCCGACTACCGCGACTCGGGCCTCGAGTTCGCCCCCGACTTCCTCCTCGGCTCGGCCACGGCCGCGTACCAGATCGAGGGCGCGGCCACGGAGGACGGCCGCGGTCCGTCGATCTGGGACACGTTCAGCCACACCCCCGGCAAGGTGTGGAACGGCGATACCGGCGACGTGGCGTGCGACCACTACCACCGGATGGACGCCGACCTCGACCTCATGGTCGAGCTCGGGCTCGAGGCGTACCGGTTCTCGATCGCGTGGCCCCGCATCCAGCCCACGGGCCGGGGCCCGGCGAACGAGGCGGGCCTGGCGTTCTACGAGCGCCTCGTCGACGGGCTCATCGCCCGCGGCATCCGCCCCATCGCGACGCTCTACCACTGGGACCTGCCGCAGGCCCTCGAGGATGAGGGCGGCTGGACGAACCGCGCGACCGCCGAGTCGTTCGCCGACTACGCCCGGATCCTGGGGGAGCGGCTCGGCGACCGCGTGGCCGTGTGGACGACGCTGAACGAGCCGTGGTGCTCGGCGTACCTCGGCTACGGGTCGGGCGCGCACGCGCCCGGGCAGACGGACGGCGCGAAGGCGCTCGCGGCGGTCCACCACCTGAACCTCGCGCACGGCCTCGCGGTCGCGGCGCTGCGCGAGGTGGTCGTGAACGACCCGGAGTTCTCGATCACCCTCAACCTGCATGTCATCCGCCCCTCCGGCGAGACCGGGCACGAGGCCGCGCGCCGCATCGACGGCCTGGCCAACCGCGTGTTCCTCGGCCCGCTCTTCGGCGACGGCTATCCGGCCGACGTGATCGAGGACACGGCCGCGGTGACCGACTGGGCGTTCGTGAAGCCCGGCGACACCGAGCTGATCGCGCAGCCGATCGACCTGCTCGGCGTGAACTACTACTCCACGGTCACGGTGCGCATGTGGGACGGCGTCTCGCCGCGCGCCCACGCGGACGGGCACAAGGACATGGGCGGCACGCCGTGGCCCGGCTCCGAGCACGTGGAGTTCCTCGAGCAGCCGGGGCCGGCGACGGCGATGGGATGGAACATCGACCCGTCGGGGCTCGAGGACCTGCTCGTCGCGCTGCACGGCGCCTACCCCGAGGTGCCGCTCATGATCACCGAGAACGGCGCCGCGTTCGACGACCGCGTCGTCGACGGGCCGAGCGGCCCCGAGGTGCCCGACGAGGACCGGATCGACTACCTGCGCCGGCACTTCACGGCCGCGCACCGCGCCCTGGCCCGTGGGGTCGACCTGCGCGGCTACCAGGTGTGGTCACTGCTGGACAACTTCGAGTGGGGGTACGGGTACTCCAAGCGCTTCGGCATCGTGCGCGTCGATTACGACACGCTCGAGCGACTGCCCAAGGCCAGCGCGCGCTGGTTCGCGGAGCTCATCCGCACCCGTCGGATCCCCGCCTAGCCCCGGTCGGGCCCGCTGCCGGTGCCCTCTCGGAGCTCCCGAGCGAGGTGCGCGACCACGGCGGTGAGGTCGCCGTCGTGCTCCTCGGCGACCCGGAGCTGCCGCTGGTACCCGGCGCCGTGCTCGAGCGTGCGCCGGATGCGCTGGAGTTCGGTGGCGCAGCCGAGGCGCTCGGCGAACGGCGCGAGGGTGACGAGGAGCTCGGCGATCGCCTCCGCGACCGGGCGCTCGTTCCCGGCGGCGTCGGTGATGATCTCCGCGTGCATGCCGTACCGCGCCGCGCGCCACTTGTTCTCGCGCACGTACCACGTCTGCATGGTCGGCAGCGTCTCGCCGTCGTCGAGGCGGGTCGACATCCATTCGACGAGGCACTGGATGAGCGCGGCGATCGCGCCGATCTCCTCGGCCGACGAGACGCCGTCGCAGACCCGCACCTCCACGGTGCCCCAGCGCGGCGAGGGGCGGATGTCCCAGCGCACCTCGGTGTGGTCCTCGATCACGCCCGTCCGGACGAGGTCGTCGACGTACCGCTCGTAGGACGCCCAGTCGGGCAGCTGGTACGGCAGTCCTGCGGTCGGCAGCTGCTGGAACATCAGGGCGCGGTTGGACGCGTAGCCCGTCTCGACGCCCGCCCAGAACGGACTCGACGCCGACAGGGCCTGCAGGTGCGGGACGTACGCGAGCATCGCGTCGAGGATCCGCAGCGCCTTGTCGCGCTCCTCGATGCCGACGTGCACGTGGATGCCCCAGATCATCATGTTGCGCCCCCACCAGCGGGTGCGCTCGACGAGCTTGCGGTAGCGGGGCTTGTCGGTCAGGCGCTGGTCGTACCAGCGGCTAAACGGGTGGGACCCGCTGCAGATGAGCTCGTACTCGCCGAGGCGGTCGAGCACGGCGTGCACCTCGGCGACCTGGCCGGTCAGGTCCTCGACGGCGCCGGACACGCGGTCGTGGACGCCGCTGACCAGCTCGACGGTGTTCGTGAGCAGCTCGGACGTGATGGACGCGTGCGGGGTCCCGTCGGCGTCGCCCAGCTCGGACAGCACCCGATCGCCCACCGAGGCGAGTTCACCCGTCGAGCGATCGACGATCGCGAGCTCCCACTCGATGCCCACGGTGGACCGTTCCGACCGCGCGAACTCGATCTGCATGGGCGGCCCCCCGTCGTTCGCAGCGCGACATGCACGGCGTGCACGGCGTGCGCCCATCCTGCCACGGCGTGCCGCCGGTCGGTACGGGCGCGGATCGCGCCGGGCGGATTATCCTCCTGCGCCGAAATCTGCAAGAATGGTCAGTCGAGTTCTGTACCGCCCGACCCTCTATCCGGCGCGCAGGACACCCTTTGAGCTTCCGCCGAGTGTGCACCCCACGCTCACGGCTGTCAGTTCGCCTACCTCACAACACATCCAGGAGAATCGTGGCTGTCAAGATCCGCCTCAAGCGGCTCGGCAAGATCCGTGCCCCGTACTACCGCATCGTCGTCGCCGACTCGCGCACCAAGCGCGATGGTCGCGTGATCGAGGAGATCGGCAAGTACCACCCGACCGAGAACCCCTCGTTCATCGAGGTCGACTCGGACCGCGCCCAGTACTGGCTCGGCGTCGGCGCGCAGCCGACCGAGCAGGTCCTCGCCATCCTCAAGCTCACCGGCGACTGGGGCAAGTTCAAGGGCGACAAGGACGCGAAGTCCACCGTCCTGACCGCCGAGGCCAAGACCGAGTACCAGGTCGACGAGAACAAGAAGTCGGTCGTCAAGCCCAAGGCCGAGAAGCCGGCGAAGGCCGACGAGCCCGCCGAGGCCGCCGACGAGACCGCGTCGGACGAGGCGTAAGGCCTTGCTCACCTCCGCGCTCGAGCACCTCGTCAAGGGGATCGTCGATCACCCGGCCGAGGTGAAGGTCGTCTCCGCGTCGAGCGCACGCGGCGAGGTCCTCGAGGTGCACGTGCACCCCGAGGACCTCGGCCGCGTCATCGGGCGGTCCGGTCGCACGGCGAAGGCCCTGCGCACCATCGTCGCCGCCCTCGCCGACGGTCGCCGAGTCCGTGTCGACGTCGTCGACACCGACGACTGACGTGGCCGCGGCATCCCGCCCGCCCCAGCTGCGCGTCGGTCGCCTGACCAAGGCGCACGGCCTCAAGGGCGCCATCAAGCTCGAGCTCTACACCGACGACCCCGAGCGGCGCTTCGTGCCCGGCGCCGAGTTCTCGCTCCAGGTCCCCGAGAGCTCCCCCTGGCACGGGCGCACCCTGACGCTCCGAGAGCTGCGCTGGTACAACGGCCAGCCCGTCGGCTTCTTCGAGGGCGTCGACGACCGCACGGCCGCTGAGGGCCTCGTGCGGGCGATCCTCTGGGTCGACCAGCCGTCCGACGAGGAACCCGAGCCCGACGCCTGGTACGACCACCAGCTCGTGGGGCTGTCGGTCATGCGCGACGGCCAGAAGGTCGGCGAGGTCGCGCACGTCGATCACCTGCCGGCCCAGGACCTCCTCGTCGTCAAGGGCGGCGGCCGCGAGGTCATGGTCCCCTTCGTCTCGGCCATCGTGCCCGAGGTGGACCTCGAGGCGGGCACCCTGACGGTGACGCCGCCTCCGGGACTCTTCGAGGAGCTGGACGAGCCGCGCGAGAGCACCCGGCCCGCCGACGACGCCGACCGGCCCGGCGACGCGCCCGAGCCCGACGGCGAGTAGGCGGCGGCGATGCGCATCGACATCGTCACGATCTTCCCGTCGTTCTTCGACGTGCTCGACCTGTCGCTGCTCGGCAAGGCCCGGCAGACCGGCCTCATCGAGGTCGTGACCCACGACCTCCGCGACTTCACCCACGACCGGCACCGCACCGTCGACGACACGCCCTACGGTGGTGGCGCCGGCATGGTGATGAAGCCGGAGCCGTGGGGCGAGGCGCTCGACTCCATCGTCGGCGAGGGTCCGTCCGAGGCACTGCTGGTCGTTCCGTCGCCCGCGGGGGAGCCGTTCACGCAGGCCACCGCGCGGGAGCTCGCGGCGGAGGAGCACCTGGTGTTCGCGTGCGGGCGATACGAGGGCATCGACCAGCGCGTCGTCGACCACTACGCCACTCGCATGCGCGTCCGGCTCGTCAGCCTCGGGGACTACGTGCTGAACGGCGGCGAAGTCGCGGTGATGGCGATGATCGAGGCGGCCGGGCGACTGGTGCCGGGCGTCGTCGGCAACCCCGAGAGCCTCGTGGAGGAGTCCCACGAGGACGGACTGCTCGAGTACCCGAGCTACACCAAGCCCGCGGAGTGGCGCGGGCTCGAGGTGCCGCCCGTCCTGCTGTCGGGCCATCACGGTCGCGTCGCGGAGTGGCGGCGCGCGCAGCAGGTGGAGCGAACGCGTCGCGTGCGCCCGGAACTGCTCGGCGAGACCCCGGTCGCACCCGATCCCGCCGAGGAGCCGACCACCCCCGAGTGAGGGACTCTTCACGCGCCGGAAACACGCGGGTGTGTTCGGCGAAACACGCCCTGAATACCGTCGGAGCGGCGGATGAGACCGGACTCCGCCGGAAAGCGCGGGTCGGAAGATGGGTCGGACGAGTGACCTCGGAGTCGAGTCGGCGCCCGATCGCCGCCCCCCGCTCCGGCTCGTCGCCGTCACCCACGGTGCTCCGTCCGCAGCGAACCGCCAGGCGGTGATCCGCCTGGTCGACGGCGTGGCCTCGGCTCGCCCCGAGCTCGCCGTGTCGATCACGTTCGTCGACGCGAGCCACGCCGACATCGGCGCCGCGCTCGAGGCGGCGGCCGAACCGGACGCCGTGATCGTGCCGCTCGTGCTGTCGGCCGGCTTCCACGTCCGCACCGGTCTCTCGCTCGGCCTCGACCGCATCGGCGGATCGGCCCGGCTCGCACCCGAGCTCGGACCCGACGACCGCCTCGTCGACGTGCTCGCCGAGCGGCTCCTCGTGCACGGCATCGCCGACGGCGACACCGTGCTGCTCGCCGCGGCCGGGTCGAACGACCCGCGTGCGGTGCGCGAGTGCTTCGAGACGGCCCGACGTCTCGGGCAGCGTCTCGGGCGCTCGGTCACGGTCGGGTTCATCGCCGCGGCCATCCCGCGCCTGCCCGATGCGATCGAGATGATCCGCGAGGTGCATCCGGGCTCGCGGATCGTCGTCGGGCCGTACCTGCTCGCGCCCGGCACCTTCTACGACCAAGCGGTCGCCGCCGGCGCGGACGCGATCGCCGACCCGCTCCTGCTCCCGGACGCGCCGCCGCCGACCGCGCTCGTCGAACTCGTGCTCGACCGGTACACGGCGGTCGGGCAGGACCAGCGCGAGCACGCCTGAGGCCGGGCCGCTGCGGCTCCCGCCGAGCTCAGCCGCGCTGGGTCAGCACGATCGGGTCGCCGTCCGTGACGGCGACCGTGTGCTCGGAGTGCGCGCCGCGCGACCCGTCGACGCTTCGCAGCGTCCATCCGTCCGGGTCGGTGCGGATCCGGTCGGTCGTGTGCAGGAACCACGGCTCGATCGCGATCACGAGCCCCGGCTTCAGCGGCAGCCCGCGACCCGGTCGGCCGTTGTTCGGCACGTGCGGCTCGCCGTGCATCGTGCGCCCCACGCCGTGGCCGCCGAAGTCCATGTTGATCTTCAGGCCCTCGGCCTTGGCGACGTCGGCGATCGCGCGCGAGATGTCGCCGATGCGGTTGCCCGGCCGGGCGGCGGCGATGCCGGCGTCGAGCGCCCGCTGCGTGGTGTCGATCAGGCGCAGGTCCTCGTCGCGCGGCGTGCCGACGACGACCGAGATCGCCGAGTCGGAGACCCAGCCGTCGACCGCCGCTGCGAAGTCCAGGCTCAGCAGGTCGCCGTCCTTCAGGCGGTAGTCGTGGGGGAGTCCGTGCAGCACCGCGTCGTTGACGGAGGTGCAGATGACCTTGCCGAACGGGCTCGCGCCGAACGACGGGTGGTAGTCGATGTAGCAGCTCTCCGCGCCGGCCTTCCGGATCATCTCGTGCGCGAGCGCGTCGAGCTCCAGGAGGTTCACGCCGACGGCCGCGGCCTTCGACGTCGCCTCCAGCACGCTGGCCACGAAACGACCCGCGGGTCGCATCTGCTCGATCTCAGCAGGGGTCCTCAGTTCGATCACGCTCATCCTCTCCGCATCCCATTCTGTCGGCTCCGCCCTGAGTGAACACCCGGTCCGCTCGCAACCGCGCGAAGTACGCTGGCCACATGCTCATCCGACGGGGGTTCTACCGCTGGCAGTTCGCGGCGGCCGTGGTGCTGCCGTTGTGGCTGCTCCTGGGCTACGCGATCTTCGGGTCGAGCGGCTGGGGCGTGCTCGGGCTCATGTTCGCCGCGCCGATCGCGTTCGTCACGCTCGGGGTCGTCGCGCTCGTCGTCGCGGCGCGGCCCGACGTGCGGAGCGCGCGGGCGGTCGCCTGGTCGGATGTCGCCGTGCTCGGCGTCTGGCACCTGCTCATCATCGCGGCGGGCCTCTACGGGCCGACCGGCATCACGTTCGCCGTCCTCGCGATGATCGGCGCCGTCGTGGCGTTCTGGTACGCGGTCTGGCGCCTGCTCCGGGACGGCGCGCGCCGGGTGCGCGCGACAATGGACGAGTACGAGCGGATCGTCGCGGCCGGTGCGGCCTCCGGCACCGGCGCTGCAGGCCCGTCCATGCGCCCGGCGGCGGAGGACGCCGGCGAGGTGATCGTCATCCGCGAGGAGCGTCGCTGGGACGACGATCGGCGCTGAGGCCGCGCGTCGCGTCGCCGCGGGGTCGTCGCATCCGCCCGGTTTTGGCCGGCGAGGCCCCCATCTGGCAGAATGGATGCTTGTGCCGTCGCATGGCTCTGCCTCCGGGGAGCCCGCACGTCGCGAGCGATCGCGCGAACGGCGCCGAACACTTTCCCAATCCATGATCCGCGTTCGACCGGTGGCGGGCGCAGAGAGCGAACCATCATGCACATCCTCGACCACGTCGACGCGGCCAGCCTCCGCTCGGACATCCCGGACTTCCGCCCGGGCGACACCGTCAAGGTGCACGTGAACATCGTCGAAGGCAACCGCTCGCGCATCCAGGTCTTCCAGGGCGTCGTCATCGGCCGCTCCGGCGAGGGCGTGCGCGAGACCTTCACCGTGCGCAAGGTGAGCTTCCAGGTGGGCGTCGAGCGCAAGTTCCCGGTGCACTCGCCGGTCATCGACCACATCGAGGTCGTCACCCGCGGTGACGTCCGTCGTGCGAAGCTCTACTACCTCCGCGAGCTCCGCGGCAAGAAGGCGAAGATCAAGGAGAAGCGCGACAGCTGATCGGCGAACGCCGCTCCACACGCGTCATCCACTCGAGCTCCCCACCCCTAGACTGGGTCGGGGAGCTCGAGCCGTTTCATGACTGAAGACACACGCACCGAGCGCGATGATCGCGCCACCTCCGCCGCGCCCTCGCGCCGCCGGAGCGCACTGCTGTTCCTGCGCGACCTGGTGGTGATCTTCCTGGTCGCCGTGCTCGTCTCGTTCCTCATCAAGACGTTCCTGATCCGGTCGTTCTTCATCCCGTCGCAGTCGATGGAGGAGACGCTGATGCAGGACGACCGCATCATCGTCAACCAGCTCGTCCCGGACGTGACGCCCATCGAGCACGGCGACGTGGTGGTGTTCCAGGACCCGGGCGGGTGGCTTCCCGCGCGCGCCGAGCAGTCGCGGCCTCCGCTCGTCGCGGTGGTCGACGGATTCTTCGCCTTCGTCGGCCTCTCGGCGCCGGACTCCAACGACCACCTCGTCAAGCGCGTGATCGGCCTCCCCGGCGACCACGTGGCATGCTGCAACGCGCTCGGCCAGATGACCGTCAACGACATCCCGCTCGACGAGCCGTACGTCGTGCTCCCGCCCGGCGAGACGAAGGTCTCGCGCGACGACTTCGACGTCACCGTGCCTGAGGACTCGCTCTGGGTCATGGGCGACAACCGCTACAACTCCAAGGATTCCCGCTACAACACCGAGACCCCGCTCGAGGGCTTCGTCCCGATCGACAACGTCGTGGGCCGGGCCGTCGTCGTGAGCTGGCCGATATCCAACTGGGCCTGGCTCGACAACTACCCCGAGGTGTTCGCCGGCGTCGACGACGGGACCGGCTGAGGTGAGCCGCGCCGGCGTGCCCACGCTGAGGCTCGAGCGCGAGCTGTTCTCCGGCGGCGCACCCGTCGTGCTGGCGTGCGACGAGGTCGGGCGCGGCGCGCTCGCGGGCCCGGTGAGCGTCGGGATGGTCGTCATCGACGCCACGGTGCGCCGGATGCCGGCCGGACTTCGGGACTCGAAGATGCTCCCCGAGCCCAAGCGGGAGCTGCTCGCGCCGCGCGCGGCGTCATGGGTCGTGGCGTCCGCGGTCGGGGAGGCGTCGGCCGACGAGATCGACCGACTCGGCATCATGGCCTGCCTCGGGCTCGCCGGGGCGCGCGCGTTCGCCGCGCTGGGCGTCGACCGCGGGCTCGTCGCGGGTGCGCCGCTCCTGCTCGACGGCAACTACGACTGGCTCAGCCCTTCCATCGAGCATCGCGCGCAGGTGATCACCCGGATCAAGGCCGACCGCGACTGCGCGTCGGTCTCCGCGGCATCCGTCATCGCAAAGGTGCACCGCGACCGCGGGATGCGGCGGGCGCACGACGAGACCCCGCTGTACTCGTGGCACGAGAACAAGGGGTACTCGAGCCCCGCCCACTTCGCGGCGATCGCCGAGCACGGCCCGAGCGACCTGCACCGCCGCACGTGGCTGCACGATCGCGCACCCGAACCGGCGCCGTCGCTGTTCGACCTCGAAGTAGGATGATCCACGATGGATGAAGACGAGTTCGACGACTACGACCGGGAAGTGGAGCTCGCGCTCTACCGCGAGTACCGCGACATCGTGTCGCAGTTCAAGTACGTGGTCGAGACCGAGCGGCGGTTCTACCTCGCGAACGAGGTGGAACTCGTGCGCCGCGACACCGAGCACGACTTCTACTTCGAGCTCACGATGAAGGACGTCTGGGTCTGGGACGTCTACCGGGCCGACCGCTTCGTGAAGGCGGTGCGGGTGCTGACGTTCAAGGACGTCAACGTCGAGGAGCTCGCCGCGCGCGAGTTCGAGCTGCCCAAGGACCTCGCGCTGGAGGAGTAGCGGCGGGTCGACGCCCCGGCGGTGACGCTCACGGCCGGCAGTGATCAGGGCGCTCCCCGATGACGCGGGTCGATCGACGGAGCATACTGAGCACACGAGCTCATCGAGCAGCCCGGGACCTCGGGGTGGTGAGCGACATGATCGGCCTGACGACGCGCGGCGGCGAAGTCGGCGAGCCGATCGGTGGCCGACGACCCCCTCGATCGATTCGAGGTCGTCATCATGCCTGACGCCGATTACGAAGACCTCCAACTCCGCATCGACCGCGATGCCGACGGCGTATACCGCGTCCTCGCCATGGCACCGGACGGTCGCACGGTCCGCGGGACGTTCACCCCGCCGCTGGACGATCTGGAGCTCGATGACTTCGTGCTCCGTGTGGGACTCGCCCGCCGACGTGGCGGTTCGGGGGAGGACCGGATCGCCGAGATCAAGGAGCTCGGTTCGGCGCTGTTCGAGTCCCTGATGAAGGATGACATCGGCACCGTCTACCACTCGGCACGAGCGGCCGCGGCCGAGCGGCTTCGCGGTCTGAGGATCACGCTGCGACTCTCCGGATCTCCCGAACTCATGCGACTTCCGTGGGAGTTCCTCTACAAGCGGCCGCGGTTCATCGCCCAATCGACTCGGACCCCAGTGGTGCGCTCGCTCGACGTGGACACCGCCCTGTCTCCGCGCAAGGTCGAGCTCCCGCTCCGGGTGCTCGGCGTGGTGAGCAGTCCAACGGGATACGACGAGCTCGATGCGGACGCTGAGCGGGCGAACCTGGAACGAGCGCTGGGTCGCCTGATCGACGCGGGACTCGTGGAACTCACCTGGCTCGATCGCGCGACGCTGGGCGAGCTCGGACGGCGAATCGCCGAACCCGACGACATCCATGTGCTGCACTACATCGGCCATGGGGCGTACGACAGCAGGACCGAATCCGGCGTCCTGGTGCTCGAAACTCCGCAGGGACGCGCACACGACGTGTCCGGCGAGGATCTCGGTGCGATGCTGCAGGACGAGGAGAGCCTGCGGCTGGTCGTGCTGAACGCCTGCGAGGGAGCCCGGACCTCGCACATCGATCCATTCTCCGGTGTCGCCACGAGCCTCGTCGGATTCGACATCCCCGCCGTCATCGGCATGCAGTTCGAGATCACCGACGACGCCGCGATCGCGTTCAGCGACAGTCTCTACGCCGGGCTCGCACGGGGACTGCCGATCGACTCGGCAATGGCGCCGGCGCGACGCGCCATCGTCGGGGCCATGAAGGAGAGTGAATTCGCGACGCCCGTCCTCTACCTCCGGGGCCAGGACTCGAGGTTGTTCGATATCGTCGACGCTCCCACCGAAGCCCGGGTCCAGCAGCTCCAGGAGACCGGGGTGACGGGGGCCCGGGGCGACGCGAATCCCGTCGGCGAGGTGCCGACGGCGGTGGCGGGGAGGGCGATACCCGACGACGCCGAAGCGCCGAGCGGGTCGGCATCGCCGTCAGCCGGCGCTGGCCAGGTCGACGACCCCAGCACCATGCACGAGGAGCACCGCGCCGAGCAGGCCTCCGAGCCACCGGAGGGGGCTGCTTCGGAATCGCGGGATCGTTCGACGACACCACCGGCGGCCGGCGCCACCCCGAGGACCAAGCTGTCGATCGCCGCAGCCTTCGCGGCGTCGACGCTCCTGGCGGTCTCGGCCCTGCTGCTCTTCATCGGCGCGACGGACGAGTCGTACTTCTACGTGCGCGACGACAGCCTGCTCATTCCGGGATTCCTGATCGAGGCGATCGGCCTCGCCGTCCTGGCGGTCCACCACCTGGTGCTGTCCGGTCGGCGCGGCGTTCCGATCGGGGTGCTGTACGCGCTCGCCGCCACGTCGTCGCTCCTCGTCGCGTTCCTGATCGCCGGGCCTCCAGCCAGCCTCGTCGCTGCGGCCCTGATCCACGGCGCGGGCGGAGTGGCCGTGCTCGTCGCAGGGGTCCTGCTCCTGCGATCGACCGGGCGCGACGGACCCCGGTCCGTCGCGACCAGCACGCAGGCGGTGCTGGTCATGGCCGGCGGTGGGCTCGTCGTGCTGGCGGAGATCGTCGTGTCGGGCGGGCGCGGTGTCCTCGGAGCGGGGCCACTGTCCTCGATGAACTTCCTCTGGCCGCTCGGGGGTCTCGGGATCGCCGTCGGGTACTCCATCGCCGCGGTCACGCAGATCCGCGCCCTCCGGCAGGTCCCGGAGGAGTGATCGCCGTCGTCGGGTTGCCCGGCAACGTCGAGTCTCGCGAATGACGCCGTGGTCCAGGCGAGCCGCCCTCGACGCGTCGTCGGTCACTCGTCCTCCCCGTCGCCGACTCGCCCCACTCGGGCCCCGGATCCGGCGATCGCCTCCTTCGTGCCCGAGCGCACGACGACCCTTTCCGCATGGCCCACAACACCGAACTCGGCCGGCGCGGCGAACGACTGGCGGCCGAGCACCTCGAGGCGCGCGGCATGCGAGTGCTCGAACGCAACTGGCGATGCCGCCACGGCGAGATCGACCTCGTCGTGCGCGACGGCGATGAGACCGTCTTCGTCGAGGTGAAGACGCGGTCGGGCGACGGCTACGGCCACCCGTTCGAGGCGATCACCGCCCGGAAGCTCGCGCGATTGCGCCGACTGGCGCTCGCCTGGTGCCACGAACGCGGCGCCCGGTCCGGGCGGATCCGGATCGACGCGGTCGCCGTGTTCGCGCCCGCGACGGAACCGGCGATCGTCGAGCACCTCCGCGGGGTGGCCTGATGCCCGTCGCACGCACGCGTTCGATCGCGCTCGTGGGCCTTGCCGGATCGGTCGTCGAGGTGGAGGCCGACCTGTCGAGCCAGCTCCCGGCGTTCGTCATCATCGGGCTGCCGGATGCCGCTCTCGGCGAAGCACGTGAGCGCGTGCGCTCCGCCGCGACCAATGCGGGCTGCCCGCTTCCGAACCGGCGCCTCACCGTCAACCTCTCGCCCGCAGCGCTGCCGAAGCACGGGTCCGCGTTCGACCTCTCAAAACCAAGCAATTTGCTTATGAACTGACCGGTGGTTTTGCGATTTTCCCAATCTCGGCGGCGCTTCCCGATACGGTGAGCCGCATGACAATGCTCGATGACATTATCGACGCCAGCACCGATTCGACGGTTAGTACCCCGGATCTCTTGCGAAAGGTGCAAGTGGTGGCGCACCGGGCTGGGGCGGCGGATATCGCCGCCTGGGTCCGTCAGGAGTTGAGCGGGTATGCGCCTGACGCCGAACTTCCGGCGTACAGGGTCCTCGACACCAACGTCATGGGCACCTTTGCGGGCTTCATGCAATCATTCCGGACCTACCCCCTGACTGTGATGCCTCCAGGTATGGCGGATCGCTGGAAGGCCGAGCTGCGCGAGCCGCTCGTTGAGATACAGATGCTGTCGGAGGGATCGGGAGACGCCTCCCGCCCGTGGTCTGTGGCCGATGTGAAGCGGTACTCCGACTCGGGTGCGTTCACCATCGAGATGCATGAGCTGTATCAAGCCGCGAACGTGATTACGAGGCAGAGCCTCCGCGGTTTGGTCGACGTAGTCCGTTCCAAGGCGCTCGAGTTTGCCCTCGAACTACAGACCGCCTTTCCGGACGCCGGCACTGTGGGTGGTCCTACTGTCAGCAGCGAGCCTGCGCTCGCGGCCGTCGTCTACAACATCACGAACCACATCACGGGCGACGGTACGAATATCGCGGCCGGATCGCACATCGTTCAGCGGTCGCAGGTCAGGAAGGGCGATCCTGAGAGCCTGAGGGTGGCTGCAGAAGCGCTAGGTCTCTCCGCTGAAACTGCGCGCGAGTTCGTCGATGCCGTCGAGTCAGACGGCGGAGTGGACGGGGATCGTACGAGCCGCTTCCTCGAGCGGGTGCGTTCCGGCGCGATCGTGGTTGCGGGAAGCGTCGCGTCTGATGTTGTAGCAGGCTCGCTCATCGAACTCGGCAAGGCCTTTCTAGGAATCTAGCCGCACTTCGGTCGCGAGGATGGAAGAACGCTTCTGCTTCAGCCCCGCAGGTGCTCGGCCACGTCCTCGATGTTCAGGATGTGCTCCCACGGCCGCTCGTTCGGCTCGTCGACCCCTGATACGAGCCAGCCTCGCAAGCCGACGAGCTCGGTTGGGGTCATCGAGCGGCGGCGCAGTGCGAAGTGGAGCATCACGCTGCGCTCCATCGCGGTAGGTCCGAGTGAGCCGACCTCCGAGCGCGCGCGGTCGCAGGTCGGGCAGAGGTACCCGGCGACGCGCTCAGGGGAGCGCCGTCCGCCGATCGCAGACGGGTCGACGGTGGCAGGTGTCCACAGGCCGGCCGCCTGCGACGGGAGCGCGCTCACGGTCTCTACGCCGCACAGCATGCACCCGCCGCCGGTCGGGGGTCCGTACGGCAAAGGGCGCTCCACGCGCGCGTTCAGCAGCCCGGCGAACGCCTTGCGCAGGTCTTCCCGCTGCCACGTCGTGACGTGCTCCCACGGCTGTGAGGCGGCCACGTCGTCGCGTGCCTCCTTGGTCCACACCGGTGTGAACTGCGACGCCCATCGGACGGCGACGCCGAGCGGGGTCATGTGCTCCACGAGGAGGCGCAGGCTCGCGTCCGTGTGCAGCGGCGTGTCCCGCCCGATCGCGTCGAGCGCGTTCAGGGCGGCCTCCACGCGGTGCAGCCCGATGCTGCGGCTGCCCATCTGAGCCTTCACCCGGGGGTGCTCGTCAAGCAGCGTGGCTGCCCGCTCGTGAGCCTGCTCGCATCGAGCGCACCGGGTCATGGTTGTGGTCTTCCCGGCTCTCGGGCGGGGGTCGTCCAGAGCCACGACCCATTCCGGCATCCCCTCGACGTCGACCAGCGCGCCGTGGGGCGGTGGCACCGCGCACCCGCAGGCGTAGCAGGCCAGGTCGTCGGGTCCCAGTGGGATGGACTTCGTGACCGTCATGGTCGCGGTGGGGTGGGCGTCGGGGGTCATGGTGTCTCCTCGCTCAGAATCGCTGGGTGCCGCCGCGGTGACGTCGCGCACGGGTGGCGGTGTCCAGGTCCGGCACGGCGCGCATCAGCGCCTTGACCGCCTGATACTCCTCACGGGACAGCACCACCGATCCCTCGGGGATCGTCAGTGCGGGCGGCGGTGCTGGCTCCGGCTTCGGCTTGAGGTTCAGCTTCGGCCGCGGATTGGGTGCAGGCGGCTCCGGCCGGGCAGGCGGAGCCGGGTTCCAGCGCGCCGCCTGCTCGCGCCGCCGGTCCGCGGCTCGAGCTCGAGCGTCCTGCGCGGCATCCCACGGGCTCGGCTCGTACGGCAGGCGGATCATCGCTGCGCCGCCTCGTGGATCACTGCGGCGATCCGGGCTCGCTCCGCAGATGCTCGGGCGGCTCGCTCCCTGAGCCTGTCGCGTCGCTTCTCACCGGCTCGGCGGGCAGCCTCCGTCCGCATCCGACTCGTGCGGGTGGTGACCTCCCGTTCGATCCTCGCGAGGCAGATCCATCCCCAAGGGTGGGCTGCGTCCGGCGGCGTGCAGGTCACGCCCACTCGTGCCTGCCAGTGCCGCCGGTCCGGGCAGCGGACCTGCAGCGCCAGGTTCAGAGCGCGACGTTGCGCCGCCCGCTGGTCAAGCGCAGGTATCGGCCGCGTCGGCGCCTGCGCAGGCGCCATGCGCCCCTGCGCAGCCGTAGACAGCGTTGCAGCGTCGAGTGGTACGCGAGTACCACGGAGTTCCTGCGCCCTCCTGTCGGGCTCTGAGCGGAACAGGCTGGCGGTTCGTTCGATAGAGGGCATAGCGGGGGTCCGATCTCTCGGCCCGGCCCTACTGCCAGCAGCAACGCTCTGAGGCGTATGTTAAGTAGCGTACTACGGCAACAACATGAAGATGTAGCGCAGCTAAAAGGAGATCACTCAATGGAGTCTCATGAGCCGCAGCAGAACCAGTCCCTCATGGCCCTTGGCGTCCCCACCGCAAACCCGATCCGGTCCGCCGTCCAGCACATCCGTTCGACGCAGGCGGACCTCACGCCGCGCCAGCAGGCGGTCCGTGACGCCGGTCGGCGGCAAGTCGACGCTCTCGTTGCGTCTGGACACTTCTCTCTCGCGCCTCGCTTCTAGGAGCCGCCGGGGCTGCTCTGCTTTGTCCCGTCTGTCCTGTCCCGACGTGCACACGTAGTGTGCACAGTCGGGACAGGACGTGGTGGGACGGTGACGGGGCAGTTCAGGCGGTGCCCGACTTGGCGTGACGTAGGGCCGCTTCGACAGCTCGCTTGGGCGGATGACCGTCGATCGCGTTCGCGCGCGCCCATGCTGCCCGAGCGGTGAGCGTGGCGTCGATGTCGTTCTGTTCGAGCCAGGCGAGCGTGCGGCGCTCAGTCCAGCTCTCCGCCGGGGCCGTGGGCGCGCTCCGCGCCGTCGGCGGTGGTGTCCGCGCGAGCAGGCGCCGGGCGCGTGCGAGCCGCTGCGTGACGAACTCCTCTCGATGCTCCGGAAGCCAGTCGGGCCAGATTCCGTCGAGTTCCGCGATCGCCTCGTCGGTACGTTCGACCCACCACCGCGCGTCCGCCATCGCAGCGAGGAGGCCGAACTGCCACAGCACAAACGAGACCGGTGAGGTGCTTCCCACGATCCCGGGGCCGCTCCGAGTGCGACCGCGCTTCTGTCCCATGTCGTGCCCGGCTCGGTGGAAGTCGCCTTCTTCTCCGTACTCGCATCTCGGGCATGTCAGCAGCCACCGCGCGAGGACCTGATCGTTGCACTTCTCGCATGGCGAATCCGGATCGACGCTCACCCAACCGTCGTCCTCGACGATCAGCCGCACTCTCCTGAAGTCGCGCCGGTCGGGTGTCCGGTGCATGTAGGGACAGGGGAACTCGATCACGAGGGGGAGCTTCGTCGCCCACTTGCTCCCCCGGCTCCACGCCCTCGCGTTTTCCGCCTTCACGCCCGCCTCGCGCAGTCCCGCGATCCACGCATCCACGATGATGACGACCGTCAGCGGCCGACTCAATCGCGCGAGGCTCCGGTCCAATTGCCACAGGGCCGACTCCATCGCCTCCAGCGCCGCGCTCATGGTGTCGGCTCCGTCGTCGTCTCGTCCCACAGCTGCGGCTCGACGTGCAGCGCGGCGAGGCCGGCAGCGATCTGCCGCTGCGTCATCGTGTTGAAGTACGCCGCGTCTTCCAGTTCGCGCAGGCGCTGGTGCCGGTGGCTGTTGAATGCGCCCCTGCACGGGTTGCCGCAGAAGAGCCGGTGGCCCTGATAGTGGGCGTGAAATGGTCTCCCGCACTCGGGCCACTGGCACTTGTACTGCTCCGCTGTGCGGTGTTCCGCGGGCCGGGTCATCGTCGGGCCTCCCCGCTGGTGAGGCTCAGCAGCGCCGCCACGCGCGCCGCCTGCTCCTCGGTGAGGGGCGGGAGGGCGTGCGCTGCCTCGGCGGGCGTCGCGGCGCTCACCGGTCGCTGCCTTCGAGCGGGCTGACGACCTCGGCGCGATGGACGATGACCGGAACGATGCGCGCGTCCTTGCCGTACGTCCTGCGGCCGTCGCGCATGCGGGAGTTCTGTTTGAGCGCAGTCTCAAGCTCTTCGAGGTTCACGAGGATCGAGCCCGGAGCGTCACGGTAGCCGGTGATGTAGCCGTGACCGATCCAGTTTTCGATCGTCTTGACGGTACGGCCGACGCGCGCGGCGGCCTGCTGCTTGCTGATGTACGGGGCCATGATGGGCCTTCCGGGGAGTAACCGTCTCCCGGGTGCGTCCCGTTGCCCTGAGCTATGAGGCCCCGCCGAATTGGCCCCGGCGGGCGAACCGTCGTCCCAAGTAGCTGGGCGATCTGCCCTATGCAGCTACGCGAGTACGCCCTGATGGGCGGGGAATTCAGCACTCTTCCGTGCCTACCCTCGCGCTTTCTATTCTACCGTCTCGGGGGTATGTCACCTAGGGCGGATACCGGCCGCATCCGTCGTTGTGCGCCGTCCTGGCCGGTCCGTCGTTGGGTTACCGCGGGTGCGCTTGCCGGACGGCGCGCAACGACGGAAACGGCCAATTTCCGCCCGCTGCGCGTCGAGTACGCGATGCCAGCGCACGCCTCGGCAGGATGGCTCCATGGCCGAGCCGACGTTGAATGAGCCTCAAAGCTGGAAAGGCCACTGGTGGCTGCCCGAGGAGCCAGATCATCGAGTCGCGGGGATCCTCACCTACGACCCGGGCCAGGGGCTCCACTTGAGCCTCATCGGCGGGTGGGAGTACCGCGTGATGACTGCTATCGGCACAGGGGGCTACTCGGTGAGCGGTGGGTTTCAACAATGGCCGATGATTCTAGGCCAAGTCGAACGGCAACTCGTGACGGTCCTGGACGCGCGAACGGTGAAGGCGCGCTCGAATCTGTTTGACGCGCCGGGCTCGCCTCCCGATGTGCTCGAACTCGGCGCGAACACGGCACTCATCGGGTGCCATCTTGATTCCCCTGATGAGGCAGCGTTCGTCTCGGGAACTGCGACCGTAGAGAATCTGACTGCGTGGCTGCCCCGCACGAGCATCGAAACGAAAGTCACTTGGACCAAGGGTTCGCAGGCTACGGGCGCGATCGAGGTAGAACGGATCGAGCCTTTGGTAGCTACGTTCGGTGACATCGAGATCAAGATGCACCTTCTCAGTTGGCTCCCCAGCATTGAGACCACACGCGCAGCGACGATCGCGCGCGTGAAAGAGCACGCCTCGATTGAGCTTCGGTCGCCGGACGGTCGAGCGCTCATGGAATGGATTCGCCACTTCTCTGCGGTGGCGGACCTCATGTCGTTCTCCACGCTGAAGGCATGCGGACTGATTGCGATGCGTGTCTATCTGCCCGCGACACCGGACAGATATCCCGACGATTATCCGCTGCGAGACGAGCCCCACAAGGTCGAGGTCTATTCGCGGCGCCATGTCGTGCCTCAGCCAGACGCGCCAGCGGTGACCGACCTCTTGCTTACTCCGAATGATCTACCCTTCGCGGACCTGCTGCCCGGTTGGCTGGCATTGCATGACCAGTTCTCGGCGGCGCGAGGGATGATCCTCGGCCTGCGGTACGTGACTGGCGGCTACATCGAGACGCGCGTCGTCACAGCAGTCGCCGCGGCTGAGGCGATGCACAGGGCGCTTAAACTGGGTCCCCGAATCCCTCAGGACGAGTTCGATGAGCTGAAGAACCTTCTAATGGGTGCCATTCCGGCGCGCAGAAAGCCCTGGCTCTCGGACATGCTCGGGCGGAACGAGCCGACGCTCAAGCAGCGCCTGCTCGCGCTCGCGAAGCGGCCCGGAGCCGTCATGGAAATGCTGGTGCCGGACCCTGAGACATGGGCAAGGCTCGCGGGTCAGGCCCGGAACAAACTGGCTCACGAAGGATCCGGTGGTGGAGGTGACTTCAGGCAGCTATACGCCATTGTTGAGGTCACAGCGGCTGTGGTCGTGCTCAACATGCTGCACGAGTTGGGCGTCCCTGAAGACCGATTGCGAAGAGCCATCACGGAGCACTCCGTGCTCTCGCACGCGGCCCGACTGGCAAGGGATGAACTGACACAGTCCGGCTAGTGCGTCACCGGCGATGTGACGCCACGGGGCACGTTCTGGGCAATCAAGGTTCGGAGAGCGCGGGTCGCGCGCTTCGCCTGACTGCCTGCGGTGACAGATACCGTAGGGCTTCATGGCACCTGTCGAGATCCCCGTCAGCCAATACGAGCACCCTCGGCTCAACGAGCGTTTCTACAAAATGGACCCGTCCGAGTACATCGATACACGGCTTCGATCGCTCGTCCTGACTGTCAGCGACACGGTTGATCACGATCTGCTCTGGTCGCAGGAGATCAATTACCGAGACATGCGGATGAGTGGGGTTGTCATCGATCGAGCAAAGCTAGATCAGTACGCGACTCTCGAATCGACCGTCCTCCTGCATCATTCCTGCGAGACAATGCTGCGCCTCTACCTTGCGCATGCCTTCCGAGCGGAGTGTCCCTGGATCCAGTTGTCCTCGCTCATCAGCGCTCGCGAGTTCAAGCTGGCGATTCGCGAACTCGGCCGCGAGCTCGATGATCCTGTTCGCCAGGCCGACGTCCTTGAGGTGTTCTCGTACGCGTCGGATCCGAGCGGATTTCCGGGCCTCTCAGAAGAGGCGTGGACGAGTCATCGGGATGGCCTTGTCCGACTTCTTCGAGTGGCCATCGAGGAGGTCGGCAGCGCGGCAAACGCGTACAACGCGGCAAAGCATGGCCTTGCTGTGGGTCCGGGAGAAACGGCCATTTCTATCGGTCCCGCGGGTGGCGCGCCGATGTTCACAATGAACGGGCCGTCACTGAGCTACTTGGAAATGTCGAACGGCAAACGCGGTCGTCACTGGCAGATGACGTCGCGCTGGGTAGACCCGTTGAGGAACATGGGACTCACCTTCCTAGTGAAGGAGCGCATCAAGGGGTTGTGGAACGTCGCGCGTCTGTTCAGGGGGTTGAGCACGGAGCCACCACGTCTCTACCCGATTGAGCTGGAGCACGTCGAATCACTGCTTCGGCAAGGTCGCGGCTCGGGCGGGACGAGCTTCTCAGAGCACATCGCGAAGCCGTCCGAACGCGAGAACGACGAGGCATAGCCGTGCTGTGCGCCTACGAGTCGCTAGACAGCGGGCGTCAGTCTCAGCCTGTCGGCAGTCCATGCCTTCCCCCGCATTCCCTCGGGTCGGGGCAGCACCTCGACGCGGAGCACCGTCGCGAGTACGGCACGCTGCACGTCGATCGGCGCGTCGAGGAACGCCTGTCCCGGGTCGGCCGCGCCGACTACCGGTGAGGCCGCCGATCGCTGCACGGCGTTCGCGAGCGCGGCGTCGATCTCCTCGATCGCCTGCTTCACCGTCTCGGTCGCCTTCCGCAGCTGCGCGCCGGTGAGGTCTCCGAGCGCGTAGTCGTGCTCGAAGGTCGAGAGCCGAGTCTCCAGCACAGCCCGGCGCTCGCGCTCAGCGCTGAGGTCCGGTGCCTTCGGGCTGAGCGCGGCAATCACCCGCGGGTCGCGCACGAGCTCGGCCACGACGTCACGCACGTAGGCATCCGTGGGCTCCTGCAACACCATCAGGTGCGCCGCGCCCGAGCACCGGTAGTGGTACTTCCGAACGTGGTTCGGTCGCGCGTTCGTCCCTCCAAACGCCGCGGCCCGGAGGACGGCGCCGCAGCCCTCGATGCCGCAGCGGTAGATGCCCGAGCCCAGCCACCTCGTGTCGCTGCCCTGTTGGGTGCGTCGCGACGGGTCGGTGAGCTTGTCCATGAGCGCTCGCCACGTGTCCTCGTCCACGATGGCCGGCCACTTCGCCGGGCCGACGATCTCGAAGCCCTTCCGGCCGACCTGGCCGTGCGAGATCAGCCCCGCGTTGCGCGGGCGCGTGAGCACGTCGCGTAGCTGAACCGAGGTCCAGTCCTTCCCCGTCGACGTCTTGATCCGTCGCCCATTCAGGTCGCGTGCGATTCCGCTCAGGCTCCGCCCTGCCAGCACAGCGCTCGTCGCATCGCGGATCACCGCCGCCTCTGAGGACTTGAGCACCATGCCGCCCTTCCGGTAGCCGTACGGCCGCCTCCCGCCGCGGTACTCGCCGCTGGCCGCCATCTGCTCCTTCGCGCGCTTCGTCCGCTCGGCGGTCCGCTCTGCCTCAGCCGTCGCCTCGCCCGCGAGGAAGCGGGCCATCCGGCGCCCATCGGCCGTCGCGAGGTCGAAACTGCCCGAGGCCACGGTGTGGATCTGGACTCCGTGTCGCTCGTGCAGGTCGATCAGGTCCTCGAACTCGCGCGGGCGTCGGGTCAGGCGGCTGTTGCTGTAGGCCAGGATCGCGTCGATCCGTTCGGCTCGCGCCTCGCTCAGCATCTCCGCGTACATCGGCCGCGGCTTCCGGCTCTTGGTCGACGCGCTGATGTCGTTGTCGACGTACTCGTCCGCCACCTCGTACCCGAGGCGGGCCGCGAGCGCGCGGCAGTCCTCGATCTGGCGATTCACGCCCAGACGCTCGCCCTCAGCGTCGCGGCTGATCCGGGCGTAGATGGCGGCTCGACCGGTGCTCATGACACGCACGCCTCCTCGAGGTAGGCCAGCACGATCTGGGGCGTGTAGCCGTCGAACTGGCGCGCGACGAGATCGGCGTAGTAGGAACGCCCGGCCTCGTCCATCGGGCAGTAGGTGCCGAGCGGCCCGTCCGACCCCAGTGAGCGGCCGAACGTCGCGTCGAGCGTCGCGCGCTGCCCGTCCGTCAGGGTCACGGGCGTGGCGGCGGGCGACGGTGGGGGAGCCTGGGTCGCCGCGGGCTCCGGCTCCGGCTCTTCCATCCCGTCCATCGCCGCCTGCAGGATGAGTTCCTTCGACTGCTGGATCTGCTCGTCGGTCATATCCGACCCGAAGTAGGAGGAGCACGTAGCAGCCCAGGCGTACTGCTTGCGCGAGGGCGGGGCCATCATCAACCCCTTCCAGTATTCGTCCGCGCCGCACTCACCTTCCAGCGCGTCGTCGGCCATCACCTCGGCGAGTTCGAGATTGTAGGGGTGGTCCTTTCCGAGCGACTCGGTCTCCAGCTCGATCAGGAACCGTTCGACCAGATCGTCTCGCGGCGGGGGAGCGCTGCACCCGCTCAGAGCGACCGCTGCCGCGATCGCGAGGGGTACGGCAGCGGCTCTGGTCAATTTCCTCGGGCTCATATGTATATTCTATGGTTTTGACCTGGCGATCGCGATGGCCTGCCTCGCCGCTGCCGGGACGGTCGACCGGGAGTCCGTCGCGGCGGCGGTCCACCTCGGCGAGCTCGGGCTCGACGGACGACTCCGCGCCACCCACGGCATCCTCCCGGCGGTGCTGGCTGCGGCCCGCGCCGGCCACCGACGGGTCGTCGTCCCTTCGCCGGACGCCGATGAGGCGCGACTGGTCCCCGACGTCGAGGTCGTGCCCGTCGGCTCCCTGATCGAGGCCGCGGTGCTCCACGGCGGTCGGTTCGACGATGCCGTGGTCGCCGCCGCGGTGTCCAGCGACGAAGACGGGCAATCGTCGGGCGACCAGGGCCCCGGTGCCCCCCGCGGCCTCGGCGACCTCGCGGACGTGATCGGGAACCCCCAGGCCGTGGAGGCGCTGCTCACCGCTGCGGCGGGCGGCCACCACCTGCTGCTCGCCGGCCCGCCCGGTGCCGGCAAGACCATGCTCGCCTCACGCCTCCCCGGCATCCTGCCCGACCTCACGCCCGACGCCGCCCTCGAGGTCGCGTCGCTGCGCTCGCTCGCGGGTCGGCGCGTCGGTCGTGAGCTGTCGACGCGCCCGCCGTTCGAGGCACCCCACCACACGACGTCCGCGGCGGCGATGGTGGGCGGCGGAAGCCGGGTGATCCGGCCGGGCGCGGCGGCGCGCGCCTCCCACGGGGTGCTCTTCCTCGATGAAGCGCCCGAGTTCCCGGCGGCGGTGCTCGACGCGCTGCGCCAGCCACTGGAGTCGGGGGAGATCAGCATCCATCGTGCGAACGCCGTCGCGAGCTATCCCGCGAGGTTCCAGCTCGTCCTCGCGGCGAACCCGTGCCCGTGCGGCGGCGGCGACTCGCCGTCCGAGTCGTGCACGTGTCCGCCTGCGGCGAGGCGTCGGTACTTCTCCCGGATCTCGGGCCCGCTCCTCGACCGCGTCGACCTTCGCCTCTGGGTGCACCGCGTCACCCCCGCGATCCTCCGGACCGGGGAATCCGGCGAGCGCCTGACCTCGGATGCCGCCCGAACGCTCGTCGGAGGGGCCCGGGCCGCGGCGGCGGCCCGACTGGCCGGCACGCCCTGGCGGACGAATGCGGAGGTCCCGGGGCCCTGGCTGCGCGGCGAAGGCGGCATGCACCCCGGTGGTCACGCGACGCGGATGCTCGACCGCGCGCTCGAGCTCGGCAGCGTGACGATGCGCGGCTACGACCGGGTGCTGAAGGTGTCATGGACACTGGCCGATCTCGAGGGCGCCGACCGGCCCACCGCGCAGCACGTGGGTCGCGCGCTCGGCATGCGCCAGGGGATGGCGGCGTGAGCGCGCTCGGCCGCCTGGCCGTTGGGCTCGCCTCCGAGATCGTCGCGGTGCGGAAGGCGAGCGACGACGTGTCGACGACCGATGTCGTCGCAGCGGCGATGCTCGGCTTCGTGTCCGAACCCGGTGACGGGGTGATGGGCGGGCTCGTCTCCGTGCTCGGCGTCGGGCGCGTGGCGGATGCGGTCCGATCGGACGTGACGGTCGGAGACCTGCACGCCGAAGCGACCGAGGCGGGTTCCACGCTCGAGGCACGGGAGATCGACGCGGGCCTCGGACGCTGGCGGCCCCGGCTCGACGATGCGGCGTTCGGGCGTGCGTTCGCCCAGGCGGCGCGGATCGGCGCGCGGCTGGTGGTCCCGGGAGACGACGACTGGCCGGACGGGATGCGCGGACTCGACGCGCACGCGCCACTCGCGCTCTGGGTGCGGGGTCGCGTGGGCGCGCTGGCGCAGGGTCGGTCGATCGCCCTGGTCGGGGCTCGAGCGGCGACGAACTACGGCGTGCACGTCACCGCCGAGTCCGCCGCCGGCCTCGTCGACCGCGGGATCACGATCGTCTCCGGCGGGGCGTACGGAATCGACGGCACCGCGCATCGTGCGGCGCTGGCGAGCGGCGGCGACACGATCGCATTCCTCGCGGGCGGTGTCGACCGGTTCTACCCCGCCGGGCACGAGTCCCTGCTCACGCGGGTCGCGGAGACGGGTGCCGTGGCCTCGGAGCTCGCCTGCGGGGCGGCACCGACGCGGTGGAGGTTCCTCCAACGGAATCGACTGATCGCAGCGGCGTCGGATGCGACGGTCGTGCTCGAGGCGGGCATGCGATCCGGCTCCCTGAACACCGCGGGGCACGCCTCGGCGCTGGGCCGCCCGCTGGGTGCCGTGCCCGGACCGGTCACGAGCCCGGCGTCGGCGGGTTGCCACCGACTCCTGCGCGAGTACGACGCGGTCTGCGTGACCGACGCCGCGCAGATGGCGGAGCTGGTGCCCGAACGGACTGTCGCGAACGCCGGGGGAGGCCTCGTGGACGACGGGGCCGTACTCGGTCGCGGGTCGGGATTGCTGGACGCCCTGTCCGGTGACGAGGGCCGGGTGTTCGACGCGCTCGGGCCGCAACGCGCCCGAACGGTCGGCGAACTGGTCGAGCGCTCGGGAACCACGGTGCCCGTGGTCCTCGGAGCGCTCGGTGCGCTCGAAGCCGTCGGGCTGGCAGCGGCCAGGGCAGACGGGTGGGTCCGACGACGGCCTTCGTGATCCGGTTCGGCGACGCCCCGGGAAGTCGGCGAGCGCGGTCGCCTCGTCTGGTCCTAGGCTGGCGGCGGAGGTAGACATGGATCATCCTCGACTGGGCAGGTACCCCGCGGCGCGGCACGTCATCGCCCACCTCAGCGACACCCACCTCCTCGCCGGAGGTGCACTGCTCGGCGGGCGCGCCGACACCGTCGCCCACCTCGAGCAGGCGGCCGCGCAACTGATGCGGATGACCGGGGGACTCGACGCGATCCTCGTGAGCGGCGACGTCGCCGACCTCGGCGAGGAGGACGCGTACCGTCGCGTCCGCGCCACGCTCGCGCCCGTCGCCGAGGCGACCGGTGCCCGGCTGATCTGGGTCATGGGCAACCACGACGAGCGTGAGCCGTTCCGCTCCGTGCTCCTCGGCGAGGAGGGTGGCGGGGAGGCGCCCGTCAACCAGGTCATCGACCTCGACGGACTGCGGATCGTCGCCGTCGACTCGAGCGTGCCCGGCTACCACCACGGCAGGCTCGAACCGGAGACGCTCGACTGGCTCGACGAGGTCCTCGCGGAACCCGCGCCGCACGGCACGCTCGTCGCCCTTCACCACGCGCCGCTCGCCACGCCGCTGGCGCTCATGGACATCCTCGAGCTGCGCGGCCAGGACGACTTCGCCGAGGTGCTCCGCGACCGCGACGTCCGAGCCATCCTCGGAGGACACCTCCATTACCCGACTCAGGGCATGTTCGAGGGCATCCCGGTCTCGGTGGCGGGCGCGCTCGCCTACACGATGGACCTCTCGGCTCCGCCTCGGCACCTCGTCGGCATCGATGGCGGGCGGTCCTTCTCGCTCGTCCACTGCTTCGACGACGCCGTGGTCACCTCGGTCGTGCCGGTGGGCGCGCACGGCGAGATCACCAGCTTCGGCGAACGATTCCTCGCCGAGGTCGAGGCGCTCGACGAGGAGGGCCGTCTGGACAAGTTCTCGCGCAAGCGCGAATGGATCACGGATGCCTGACCCGGGTTCACCGGTGTCCGTGGGCGATCCGCGCGAGGAGGGCGGGCTCGACCTCGCCGTCGATGCGTACGCGGAGCACCTTCGGCTCGAACGCGGCTACTCGGCGCACACGATCTCCGCGTACGCTTCCGATCTCGCCGATCTCGTGCGATTCCTCGAGCGTCGCGGTGCGGGGCGAGCCGCCGACCTCGACCTGGACCTCCTTCGCGACTGGCTCTGGGAGGCCACCGAGGCCGGTTCGGCGCGCGCGACCGTCGCCCGCCGGGCTGCGTCGGCGCGCGGGTTCACCGCGTGGCTCGAGCGGACGGGGCGCATCGGGTCCGACCCGGCCGCACGACTGCGCGCCCCCCGCGCGAAGCGGTCGCTCCCGCGCGTCGTGTCCGCGCCGGCCGTCGCCGACCTGCTCGCGACCATGCAGTCGCGGGCGGATGCGGGCGACCCGATCGCGCAGCGCGATCTCGCCGTCGTTGAACTGCTCTACGCGTGCGGCCTCAGGGTCTCCGAGCTCGTGGGCCTCGACGTCGGCGACCTCGATCGCGGCAACCGCACCGTGCTCGTCACCGGCAAGGGGTCGAAGGAACGGGTCGTGCCATACGGTGCGCCCGCGGCGCGGGCGATCGATCGCTATCTCGCGTCGGCGCGACCGGCGATCCTCGAGCGGGCCGATGCGGCCTCGACGGCGATGTTCGTCGGCGTCCGAGGCGGGCGACTCGGCGTCCGAGCGGTCCACCGGCTCGTCGCCCGGCTGCTCGAAGGGCTTCAGGGAACCGGGCCGTCGGGTCCGCACGCCTTCCGGCACAGTGCCGCCACCCACCTGCTCGACGGCGGCGCCGACCTCCGTGCGGTGCAGGAGTTCCTCGGGCACGCGAGCCTCGGAACGACGCAGATCTACACCCACGTCTCGGCTGAACGGCTGAAGCAGACCTACCGCACGGCCCATCCGCGGGCGTGAATCCGGGCATCCGCGGTCGCCGGGCGAACGACGTCACCCCGACGGCAGCAGCACCGCGCGGGGGACGCCGCCGAGCCAGAGCAGGGGAGAGACGTAGGCCCCGTCGAGCCTGACGCCGAGGTGCACGCACCGCCCGTCGCAGTGACCGCCCTCGCCGACCCGCCCGACGACATCGCCCCGGCGCACGAGCGTGCCTGCCCCGACCTCGGCTCCCACGGGCTCCATCGCGCTCACGACCCCGTCACCGTGGTCGACGACGATGACGTCTCGATCGACGACGCGACCAGCGAAGGTCACCAGCCCGTCGTCGGGGACCACGACGACGCCCCCGGGCTCCGCGGCGAGGTCGAGGCCGCGATGACCCGAGCCGTACGGCGTGGGCGGCGCGCGGAACGGCTCGAGGAGGAGCACGGGCGGTGTCACCGGCCACGCCCACCGCGCCCCGTCGCCGTGCTCAGCGGTCGCGCGAAGGTCGACGTTCGTCGACGTCGCAGAGCCGGCCGACGTCTCGGAACCGGCCCACGCCGCGGAACCCGCCGATCGCGATCGGGCCGACGCCATGGCGTCGGCGCCGGCGGGCGTCGCGGCGGCGAGCAGGCACGACGTCGCGACCAGCGCCGTGGCCGCTCGGTTCACGAACCGCCGTGCTCGTCCCATCCGCTCCATGTCGCCAGTCTCGGCCGCGCGCGCGACGACGCGATCGACCCCTCGCACGCCGTGGATGGAGTGCCTCCGGTCGGCCCCGGTGAGGAGGGGTCGCCCGGGCCCGCCGTGATAGCATGTGCGGAGCGTCCCGCATGTCGGGGCGACTACGCGTGCCCATTCGGCCACCGACTCCATTCAGTCCCGCTCGCAAGAGCCGGCGGAGCCGTGCCGGGCACCAGGGCTCCCGGCCGCCGGCCGGGACATCAACTGAGAACAAAGGAGTACGGCCATGGCCGTCGTCACCATCCGCCAGCTGCTCGACAGCGGCGTGCACTTCGGGCACCAGACCCGCCGTTGGAACCCGAAGATGAAGCGGTTCATCTTCACCGAGCGTTCCGGCATCTACATCATCGACCTTCAGCAGTCGCTCGCCTACATCGACAAGGCCTACGACTTCGTGAAGGAGACGGTCGCCCACGGCGGCACCATCCTCTTCGTCGGCACCAAGAAGCAGGCGCAGGAGTCCATCGCCGAGCAGGCGACTCGCGTCGGCCAGCCCTACGTCAACCAGCGCTGGCTCGGCGGCCTCCTCACCAACTTCTCGACGGTGTCGAAGCGCCTCGCCCGCATGAAGGAGCTCGAGGAGCTCGACTTCGAGGGCACGACCTCCGGCTTCACCAAGAAGGAGCTCCTCCTCAAGAAGCGCGAGCTCGACAAGCTGCACAAGTCGCTCGGCGGCATCCGCAACCTCTCGAAGACGCCGTCGGCGCTCTGGGTCGTGGACACCAAGAAGGAGCACCTCGCCATCGACGAGGCGAAGAAGCTCGGCATCCCCGTGATCGCCATCCTCGACACCAACTGCGACCCGGACGAGGTCCAGTACCCGATCCCGGGCAACGACGACGCCATCCGCTCGGTGAGCCTGCTCACCCGCATCGTCGCCGACGCCGCGGCCGAGGGCCTCATCCAGCGCCACCAGAAGCCCGAGGAGGGCCAGGAGGCCGAGCCGCTGGCCGAGTGGGAGCAGGAGCTCCTGAACGCCGGCTCGGAGACCACCCCGGAGCAGGCCTCCGCCGAGACCGAGAAGGTCGCGGAGACGAAGACCGAGGCCAAGGCCGAGGCTGCCGAGGTCGTCGACGAGGCGGCCACCGAGGTCGCCGCGACCGAGTCCGAGGCCGACGCCGACGCTGCGGCCGCTGCCGCCGCCGAGTAACCGGCACCTTTACACCCACTCCGACACGACAGGGAGTCCATTCCACATGGCCAACGTCAGCATCGCCGACATCAAGGCGCTCCGCGAGCAGCTCGGGACCGGCATGACCGACACCAAGAACGCGCTCGTCGAGGCCGACGGCGACATCGAGAAGGCGACGGAGATCCTGCGCCTGAAGGGTGCGAAGGGCAACGCCAAGCGCGCCGACCGCTCGACCTCCGAGGGCCTCGTCGCCGCCGTCGACAACCGCGACGGCACCGCGACGCTCATCGAGCTCGCCTGCGAGACCGACTTCGTCGCCAAGGGCGAGAAGTTCGTCGGCCTCGCCGACCGCGTGCTCGCGGCCGTCGCCGCCGCCCGCGCCGAGTCCGTCGAGGCCGCTCTGGCCGCGCCGGCCGAGACCGGGACCGTCGCCGAGCTCATCGACGGCGAGGCCGCGATCCTCGGCGAGAAGGTCGAGCTCCGCCGCGTCCGCCTCGTGAAGGGCGAGCAGTTCTCGATCTACCTGCACAAGACCTCGAAGGACCTGCCCCCGCAGGTCGGCGTGGTCCTGGGCTACGCGGGCGACGACGCGGAGACCGCGCGGTCGATCGCGCAGCACATCTCGTTCGCGGCGCCGGAGTACCTCACCCGTGAGGACGTCCCGGCCGAGGCCGTCGAGCGGGAGCGCGCGCTCGTCGAGCAGATCACCCGCGAGGAGGGCAAGCCCGAGGCCGCCCTCCCGAAGATCGTCGAGGGTCGCCTCACCGCGTTCTTCAAGCAGGTCGCGCTGCTCGAGCAGGACTACGCCAAGGACAACAAGTTGTCCGTCGCCAAGGTCCTGCAGGACGCCGGTCTCACGGTGACCGACTTCGCCCGATTCAAGGTCGGCGCGTAACACGTGACAGGGGAGTCCGGACCGCATCCCGCGGTCCGGGCTCCTTTGCTGTGCGCGGGTCCCTCGGGGCCCCGCGTGCGGCACCGGCCCGTCGGCACTGCGCCGGCGACCGGGAACCACTAGTTTTGACCCCAGAGGGGAAGGATCGGTCGGGGATGACGGAACACCAGCGCAGGGTGCTGCTCAAGCTGTCGGGTGAGGCGTTCGGTGGCGGTGCACTCGGGGTCAACCCCGACGTCGTCAGCTCGCTCGCCCGCGAGATCGCGGATGCCGCGCGCACCGTCGAGGTCGCGATCGTGGTCGGCGGCGGCAACTTCTTCCGCGGCGCGGAACTCAGCCAGCGCGGCATGGACCGCGGTCGGGCCGACTACATGGGCATGTTGGGCACCGTGATGAACGCGCTCGCCCTCCAGGACTTCCTCGAGCAGGCCGGCGCCGAGACGCGGGTCCAGTCCGCCATCTCGATGACCCAGGTCGCCGAGCCCTACATCCCGCGCCGCGCTGAGCGCCACCTCGAGAAGGGCCGCGTCGTGATCTTCGGCGCCGGCGCGGGCCTGCCGTACTTCTCGACCGACACCGTCGCCGCGCAGCGCGCCCTCGAGATCGGCGCCGACGAGGTGCTCGTCGCGAAGAACGGCGTCGACGGCGTCTACTCCGACGACCCCCGCACGAACCCCGACGCCCACAAGATCGACCGGATCAGCTACCAGGAGGCTCTGCAGCGCGGTCTCAAGGTCGTCGACTCGACTGCGTTCAGCCTGTGCATGGACAACGGCATGCCCATGATCGTCTTCGGCATGGAGCCCGCCGGCAACGTCACCAAGGCGATCCTCGGCGAGCGGATCGGCACCGTCGTGAGCAACGGCGACCCGAGCACCGATCGATAGACTGTCCCGAGCCCGAGAGAAGGAGTCCCCGTGATCGCGGATGTACTGTCCGAAGCAAGTGACCGCATGCAGAAGGCCGTCGAGGTCGCGAAGGACGACTTCGCGTCGGTGCGCACCGGCCGCGCCAACCCGCAGCTGTTCCAGAAGATCATGGTGAGCTACTACGGCACGCCGACGCCCCTCGCGCAGCTCGCCTCGCTGAGCAACCCGGAGGCTCGCACGCTCGTCGTGACCCCGTACGACAAGGGTGCGATGAAGGACATCGAGCAGGCCATCCGCGACACCCCGAACCTCGGCGCGAACCCGACGAACGACGGCAACCTCATCCGGGTCACGCTCCCCGAGCTGACCGAGGAGCGCCGCAAGGAGTTCGTGAAGATCGTCCGCGCGAAGGCGGAGGACGGCCGCGTGTCGATCCGCAACATCCGGCGCAAGGCGAAGGACGACCTCGAGTCCCTCAAGGGCGAGGTCGGCGACGACGAGGTCGTGCGCGGCGAGAAGGAGCTCGAGCACATCACGAAGTCGCACGTCGACCAGGTCGACGACGCGCTCAAGCGCAAGGAAGCCGAACTCCTCGAGGTCTGAGGCACACGATGACGGGGGTCCCTGAGGACGATCGGTCGGACGCCGAGGACCACCGGCAGTCGACGCGAGAGGAGCTGCGGGCGCAGTTGCACGCGCGCCGGGTCGACCTCGAGCGCCAGTTCGAGGCGTCGCGCGCGCAGTTCGACGAGGCGCAGGAACGGATCAACGCCCGGACCGGCCGCAACCTGCTCGTCGCCATCCTGATCGGCCTGGGGTTCGGCGGCGCGCTCCTGCTCAGCCTCCTGGTCTTCAAGGAGCTGTTCATGGTGTTCGCGGTCGTCATGGCCGCGTTCTCGAGCTCCGAACTCGCGACGGCGCTGCGCAACGGCGGCTACCGCGTGCCGCGCATCCCGACCGTCTTCGTCGCGATCGTCGCGGTCCCGGTCGCCTACTACGGTGGAGCCGCCGGCCAGCTGGTCGGGGTCCTCGCGGGCATGCTCCTCGTGGTGGTGTGGCGCCTCGTGCAGCACGCCTCACCGGGCGTGCGCGCCGAGACCCGCAGCCTCGCGGCCGACCTCGGCGCCGGCGTCTTCGTCCAGGCCTACGTGACGTTCCTCGCGACCTTCGCGGTCGTGCTCGTCGCCGCCGATGGCGGCCAGTGGTGGACGCTCGCGTTCATCATCCTCGCCGTCTCGTCCGACACCGGCGCCTACGCGTCGGGCCTGGCGTTCGGGAAGCACCCGATGGCACCCGTGATCAGCCCGAAGAAGACCTGGGAGGGGTTCGCGGGCGGTGCGGCCGCGAGCCTCGTCGCCGGCGTCCTCCTGGCGATCTTCATGCTCGGCCAACCCTGGTGGTTCGGGCTCATCTTCGGCGCCGCCATCTTCCTCACGGCCACGCTGGGCGACCTCGCCGAGTCGCTGATCAAGCGCGACCTCGGCATCAAGGACATGAGCTCGTGGCTCCCCGGGCACGGAGGATTCCTCGATCGGCTCGACTCGATCCTGCCGTCCGCCGCGGTCGCGTTCGCCGCGTTCCACCTCTTCGGCTGAGCGTGCGGGATTTGCCGTGCTCGTGAGCGATACTGGTGCCGTGGATGCGACGTTCCCCCGTGCCCGCAGGAACCAGATGGGCTACAAGACGACCGAGGTCGAGGAGTTCCTGCGGCGTGCCCGTCGCGCGTACGACGGCCGCCCCGGCTCGGGCGACGAGGACCTCGACGCCGAGCGGATCCGCCTGACCGCGTTCGCCATGCAGAAGGGCGGCTACTCGACCTCGCACGTCGACGCCGCGCTCGAGCGCCTGGAGGACGCGTTCGCGTTCCGTGAGCGGCAGATCGCCTCCCGCCTCCACGGCGACGAGGCGTGGCTCGCCGAGGCGCGCACGACCGCCCAGGTCGTCGCGAACCGGCTCGCCCGTCCCGAGGCGGCTCGGTTCGAGCGCGTGAGCCGCCTGGCGGTCGGCTACCACGTCCGCGAGGTCGACGCCTTCGCGGACCGCCTCACCCGGTACTTCCGCGACGGGTGGCCGGTGTCGATCGAGGAGGTCCGCGGGGTCGTGTTCAGCGCTCAGCGCGGGGGATACCGCGAGGCCCAGGTCGACCTCGTGCTCGACGCGGTCGTCGACGTGATGCTCGCGGTCCGGTGAGCGAGCGCCGGTTCGCCCGGGATGAGTCGCTCGGATACACTCATCCAATCGTGGGCAGGCATACGGATGGATTCGACGACGCGCCGATGGATGCCGTCCGGGAGCGGTGGGCACGTGACGACGCCGCGGCCGACGATCGCGCGCGACGCACGGTTCCGACCTCCGTCCGACCGGCATCCGTCCATCCGGCGCCGTCGGCACGCGCCGCACGAGCCTCGGGTCCCGCTCCCGTGCCCCAGCGCATCGCCTCCGGCCGGCCGGCCGGCGACCCCGTCCGCTCGGCCTCGAGCACACGCGACCGCGTGACCGGTCCGGTCAAGCAGGTCACGACGGTCGTGTTCGCCTTCGCCGCCTCCGTCAGCTTCCTGCTCGTCAACGTCGTCGACCCGTACTCGGGCGCGACCGCCACCTCGACGTACGTCGCGATCGATCGCTTCGGCGGCGAGGCCACGCAGGAGATCCGGCCCGACGACGGGTACTCGTCGGTCGCCATCGCCTCAGAGGGGTACGTCGTCGAGGCCAAGCCCGACGAGCCCGAGCCCGAGCCCGCCTCGTCGGCCGGGTGGGCCCCGCCCGCTGTCGTGCCCGATCCGGGGTCGGCGCAGGCGTACGGCGCCCAGGCGGTCGCCGCGCGCGGTTGGCCGTCGACCGAGTTCGACTGCCTCGTGGCGCTCTGGAACAAGGAGTCGGGCTGGCGGGTGAACGCTTACAACGCCTCGAGCGGCGCCTACGGCATCCCGCAGGCCCTGCCGGGGGACAAGATGGCGACCGCAGGCGCCGACTGGGCCACGAACGCCGGCACGCAGATCGAATGGGGACTCGGGTACATCCAGGGCCGGTACGGCACGCCGTGCGGCGCATGGGCGCATTCGCAGAGCGTCGGCTGGTACTGACGCCCGACCGTAGACTGGACCGATGGCCCGCTCGAACCGCTCCCGCGGCCGCGCCGCGCGCGGGCGCGAGCCCCATCCCGAGCTCGACCTCGCGCGCCTGACCACCGGATGGCGCCGCACCGAGGTCCGCGCCGGACGCGAGTGGAACGTGCAGCCCGTGACCGAGGCCCAGGCCGTGAAGGCCTACCTCTGCCCGGGCTGCGGGCTCGAGATCGAGCCGGGCGTCGCGCACCTCGTGGCGTGGCGCGCCGACGGCGTCCTCGGCGACGCCGCAGACCTGGCCTCGCGGAGGCATTGGCACACGCACTGCTGGAGGATCGGACCGACGTGAACGACGAGACCATGATCGAGATCCGTGCGGGCGTCGAGCTGCCGGCCCGGCGCGAGGAGATCGAGCTGCGCACCGACGACGGGCTGCGGCTCGTGGGCGAACTCGCCGTGCCGCTCGAGCGCGCCCCGGTCGCGACGCTCGTCACGCTGCATCCGCTGCCGACCGCCGGCGGGTTCATGGACTCGCACATCCTGCGGAAGGCCTCCGCGCGCCTGCCCGCGCTCGCGGACCTCGCCGTGCTGCGCTTCAACACGCGGGGCACGACCTCGCCGCGCGGAACCAGCGACGGCGAGTTCGGTCATGGCGTGACCGAGCGAGCGGACGTCGCGGCCGCGATGCGGTTCGTCGCCGAGCGCGGACTGCCGAACCCGTGGCTGGTCGGGTGGTCCTTCGGCACCGAGCTCGCGTTGAAGTACGGCCTCGAGCACGGCATCGCGGGCGCCGTCCTGCTCTCGCCGCCGCTGCACCGCACGAGCGAGGAGGAGCTGCTGCGCTGGCGCTCGGCGAGCGTCCCGGTCGTGGCACTCATCCCCGAGCACGACGACTACCTGCGCCCGGCCGAGGCGGCGGAGCGCTTCGCCGGCCTGCCGAACCTCACCCGGATCGACGTCGAGGGCGGCAAGCACCTCTGGGTCGGTGAGACCCAGACGCGACGCGTGCTCGAGGAGGTCGTCCGCGCGGTGAACCCCTCCGCGCTGCCGCTGCCGACGCAGTGGCCCGCCGCGACGCCGACCTGACTCGCGCCCGGCCGCCCGGAGAGCGCTGCTGGCGTGACGACGGGGCCGCGGCGATCAGCGTTCGTTCTGCCGCGGGATCACGACCTGCTTGATGATGAGCAGGACGGCCGCCGCGACCGGGATCGCGACGAGCGCGCCGAGGATCCCGAGCAGCGCGCCGCCGGCCAGTGCGGCCACGACCACCAGCGCGCCGGGCACCTTGACGGCGCGGCTCATGATGCGCGGCGAGAGCACGTACGCCTCGACCTGCATGTAGACGAGGTAGTAGATCGCCGCGACGAGGGCCGTGAGCGGGGACCCGATGCCCGGGATGAGGCAGACCAGGACGATGATCACGGAGCCCGTGAGCGTGCCGACGAGCGGGACGAGTGAGAACAGGAACGCGATGAAGGCCAGCACCGCCGGGAACGGTGCCCGGATGATCGAGAGGAACGTGAAGCTCAGGAACCCGTTGACCGCCGCGAGGGAGACCTGGCCGATGACGTACCGGCCGACCGACTGGGTGATCTGCTCGGTGAGGTCGGCGAACCGGGCGCGGCGCGATGCCGGGACGAGCTGGTAGGTGGCGCGCTTCATCGCGTCGAGCGACGCCGTGAAGTAGATCGTGAGCACCGCGACGACGATCACGGCGAACGCACCGCCGCCGATCGCCAGCGCGACCGCCCAGACCCCGCCGAGCAGCTCACTCAGGCGGTTCGGGTTCGTGAAGAACTCGGTGAGCGCGGCGCCCGCCTGTGCGCTGATCTCATCGATGAGGAGCAGGGGGAACTGCTCCTGCAGCCAGGCGATCCAGTCGACCTGGTTGACCTGCGCGATGATCCGGGGGACCTGCGCGATGAGCTCGGCCACCTGGTCGACGATGATCGGGATGACCGCGATGAGCAGCGCGGCGACGACGGCCGCGACGCCGAGGATCACGAGCACGATCGCGGCCCAACGGGCGAGCCCCCGGCGCTCGAGCCCGCTCACGGCGGGCTCGAGGCCGAGGGCCAGGAAGAGTGCTGCTCCGATGTAGGTGAGGATCGTCGACAGGCTCGCGACCGCCGACAGGATGACGAGGCCCACGCCGACACCGAGCGTGCCGACGAGGGCCACACGGAACGCGTTCTGGATCCTCACCGATCGCGCTCCCTCGTCTCGGCTACTTCTTGCCGGCCACCTGCTCCGCCTGGGTGAGCACGCCGCGCAGGCTCTCGAAGTAGCCCGCGACCGCGTCTCGCTCGATCTTAATCTGGGCGAGGCGGTCCTCGGCGTCCGCCACGAGGGCGCGCGTGCGCTCCTCGGCGTCGGAGATGAGCTTGCGGGCCTGCGCGTGCGCGGCGGCGACCCGGTCGCGGGCCTCCTCGTCCGCCTTCTCGCGGGCGTCGGCGGCCTCGGTGCGGACCTCGGTCTCGAGGCGCTCGGCCTCGGCGCGCGCGTCGTTCGTGCGCGCGACGGCCTCGGCCAGTTCGGTGTTGGCGTCCTCGAGGAACTTGCGGGTCTGCTCGTTGGCCTCCTGCTGGGCGGTAAGGAGCTCCTGCTCGGCCTCGTCGCGCTTGGTCGCGAGCTCCGCGTCGAGGTCCATGCGCGCGCGCTCGATCTCGCGGCGCATGCGGTCGACCTCGTGCGTGGTCTTCTTCTTCATCGACGTGAGCTGGTTGTCCAGGTCGATCCGGGCCTGCTCGGCCTCGGCCTCGAAGTCGGCCCGCGCCTGCTCCTGCTCGAGCGCGAGGTCGGCACGCATCTGCTCGAGCTCGGCGGCGTGCTTCGCGCGCACGCGCTCCAGCTCGTGCTGCAGCTTCAGCTTGGCGGTCTCGGCCTCGCGGTCGAGGTCGACGGTCACCTGCTCGCGCTCCTGGGAGAGCTTCACGCGCTCGGCCTCGAGCTCGCGGTCGAGGTCGGTGCGGGCCTGCTCGAGCTCGTGCTCGAGTTCGGCGCGACGCTGCTCGACCTCGGCCTCGATGCCGGCGCGGGCCTCGGCGCTCTCGCGCTCGAGGTCGAGTCGCGCCTGCTCGGTCTCGCGGGCCAGGTCGATGCGGGCCTGCTCGGTCTCCTTCGCGAGCTCGGCGCGCTTCTGGTCGAGCTCGACCGCGACCTCGGCGCGCGTCTGCTCGGTCTCCTCCTGGAGGCCGGCGGCGGCCGCCCGGGCTTCGTTCGCCTCGGTGTTCGCAGCGACGAGCATCTCGGCCGCCTTCCGCTCGGCCTCGGCGACGACCGCGCCGGACTCGCGCTTGGCGGTCGCGCGGACCTCGGCGGCCTCGGTGGAGGCGGTGCCACGGATCGAGGCCGCATCGCGGTTCGCGTCCTCGCGCAGCTGCTCGCTGGCCTCGTGGGCGCGGGAGACCATGTCGTCGGCCTCGGCGCGGGCGTTCTCGAGCAGGCGGTTCGCCTGCGCGCGGGCCTCGCTCAGCGTGCGCTCGGCGAGCTCGTGGGCGTCGGAGCGCATGAGGTGCGCCTCGTCCTCGGCGGCGCGGCGCAGTTTCTCGGCGTCGATGTCGGCCTGCGCGATGAGGCGGGTCGACTGCTCCTCCGCGACGCGGAGGGTGTTCTCGAGCTTCGTGCCGAGGCCGGAGAAGGTCGGACTGCCGACCTCCTCGAGCTCGCCGGTGAGCTCCTCGATGCGGGCGAGAAGGCGCTTGTTCTCCTTCTGGAGGTCGCCCGTCGCGTTGTTCGCGGTGATGATCTCGCGGCGGAGCTGGTTGAGGCTCCGGTCGACCTCGTCCTTGTCGTATCCGCGGAATACCTGCGTGAACTCGGTCTCTTCGACGGCCAATTCTTCCTCCGGGGTCCGTGTCCCGCGTTGTGGGGGGTTGTGTGGGGGCGCGCGGGTCGCATCCGATCATACGGCCCGAGCCCCGGCGTGGACAGCCATCGCCATCCAGACTCCGGTTAGCGGACTCCCAGACTGCGTCGCTAGTGTTGGGTGTCTTTGTCCGACGCCGCCCCAGCGGCCTGGAGGTTCCCCGAGTGCGTTTCGTCTTCGCCATCCTGGCGTTCGCTGCTGCCGCCGTGATGGTCGGCTTCGGCATCGCCCAGCGGACCGTCTTCCTCGAGCCCGACAAGGTCTCCCTCGGAACGGTGGTGGAGAACCAGGCCAGCTACACGGTGCTGACGCCCGAGGCGCTCGCCGCCAATCCCGGAAAGCAGACCGTCACGGTGTCCGGCGGCGGCCCGGTGTACCTCTCCTACGGTCGCACGGAGGACGTGCTGGCGTGGATCGGCGAGGAGCCGTACGTCTCGGTCGGCTACGACGCCGCGACCGCAGCGCTGGTGAGCGACGTCGTCGTGGCGAACCCCGTCGCGGACCCGACACCGGGCGGGGCGACCGAGGAGCCCGAGGCCGAGGCGGATGACGCCGAGCCGGACCCGGCGGCATCGCCGGCGGGCAGTGACCTGTGGCTCGACGAGTTCAGCGGCGATCGCACGCTCACCACCACCGTCGACGTGCCCGACGGCATCTCGATCCTGCTCGCCTCCGACGGCACCGCCCCGGCCCCCGGCCGCATCGTCGTCGCGTGGCCGCTCGACAACTCCACCCCGTGGGCCGGTCCGCTCATGGCGGGCGGCGGCCTGCTCTTCCTCGTCGGCATCATCCTCGTCATCTCGGGAGCCATCGCACACCGCCGGTCGCGCGGCCCGCGCCGGAACCTGCCGAAGGGCCCGAAGGGCAAGCTCATGCGCGCACCCCGTCCGCCTCGCTCCGGCCGCGCAGCGGTGACCGGCTCGGGTCCACGCCGAGGATCCGGCCGGGCCACGCGCATCGCCGTCCTCCCGATGCTGCTCGTTCCCGCGATCGCGCTCTCCGGGTGCTCGTCGGAGTACTGGCCGGACTTCTCCTCGGCTCCCGAGACCACGGCGCCGGCGACCCCGGCCGAGACGCAGCCGGAGGCCGGCGACGACACGACCGACGCCACCGACGAGCCCTCGGCTCCCGAAGTGGTGCCCGCCGTGACGGTGCCCCAGATGGAGCGCATCATGCGCCGCATCGCGGTGTTCACGAGCGAGATCGACGCGGAGGCCGACTCCAAGCGGCTCGGGGAGCGGTTCACCGGTCCGGCGCTCGAGGCCCGGAAGGCGAACTACGCGATCCGAAAGTCGCTGCCGGACCACGCGGCGCTGCCCGCCATCCCGGCCTCGCCGCTGACGCTGACGCTGCCGCAGCAGGTCAGCGCCTGGCCGCGCACGGTCCTCACGATCGCGAAGAACAACGACGACGAGACGGTCGCGCCCACCGCGCTGGTGCTCCGCCAGGACTCGCCACGCGAGAACTACAAGGTCCTGTACGCGACCGCCCTCGTCCCGAACGCGGACGTGCCCGAGGTCGCACCGGCCTCGATCGGCGCCCCGCCCATCAACCCGGAGTTCAAGGGCCTGATCATGCCCACCGGCCAGGTCGCGCCCGCGTACGCCGACCTGCTGCTGAAGGGCGAGGAGTCGGAGTTCGCGGAGTTCTTCGACCCGGAGGGCGACGTCATCCTCCAGCAGCTCGGGCCGGAGGGCCAGAAGGCGATCCGCGACGGCGTCCCTGACACGGCCGACGTGAAGTTCTCGAACGAGGTCGGCGACAGCCCGACGGTGGCGCTCGCGACCAACGACTCGGGTGCGCTCGTCGCGGTCTCGATCGAGCAGACCGAGAAGGTCACGCCCAACGACGGCGGTACCGTGGGATTCCAGGAGGGCCAGCCGGGTGCGGCGCTGTCGGGCTTCGACGAGAAGAGCGCGAAGGGCGTGCAGCGCGAGGTCGGCATCCAACTGCTGTTCTACGTTCCGGCCGTCGGTACCGACGAGAAGATCCGCGTGCTGGGCTGGTCCGAATCCCTGATCGGAGCATCGGAGGTCAAGTGACGAACCCGTTCCCCCCGAACGAGCCCGCCAACCTGCGCGGGGCGGTCGACCTGTCCTCGCTCGTCGACCGGAACGAGCGGCGCGCGCCCGACGGCGCCACCGCGGCGCCCGGCGGCGCGCCGAGCGGGTACGTCGCCGCCGTCGACGACCAGACCTTCGGCCAGGTGCTCGAGCTCTCGCGCACGGTCCCGGTCGTCCTCGTGCTGTGGGCGTCGTGGAGCGAGCAGTCGACCCAGCTGGTCGCGTCGCTCGAGCGGCTCGTCGAGGCGCGTGAGGGCCGCCTGGTCCTCGCCCCCGTCGAGGCCGACCGCAGCCCGCAGCTCGTCCAGGCGCTGCAGGCCCAGGCCGTCCCCACCGTCATCGCCCTGGTCGGCGGGCAGCCCGTCCCGCTCTTCGAGGGCGTGCAGCCCGACGACGTCGTCTCCCAGGTGTTCGACCAGCTGCTCGAGATCGCCGAGCGCAACGGCGTGACCGGCCGGGTTCCCGCCGCCGCCGCCGATGGCGACGACGTGGCGACCGAGGAGGAGCCCGCGGAGGAGCCGCTGCCGCCGCTGCACCAGGAGGCGTTCGACGCGATCAGCCGCGGCGACTACGAGGCCGCGGCGGCCGCGTACCGGACCGCGATCGCACAGGACCCGCGCGACGACCTCGCCGTGGCCGGCCTCGCGCAGGCCGAGCTGCTGCGGCGACTCCAGGGCAAGACCCTGGACGACATCCGCAACCGCGCCGCGGCGGCGCCGGACGACCTCGACGCCCAACTCGACGTCGCCGACCTCGACCTGTCGGGCGGGCACGTCGAGGACGCGTTCGGGCGCCTGCTCGACCTGTTCCCGGCCCAGGACCCCGCGGGTCGGAACCGCCTCCGCGAGCGGCTGCTCGAGCTGTTCCAAGTGGTCGGCGTCGAGGACCCGCGCGTCAGCGCGGCCCGTCGACGGCTCGCGACCCTCCTCTACTGACCGAGCTCACCCGGGGCCGACGCGACCTCACTCCGGCTGGAACCAGAGCGCTCCGAGCGGCGGCAGGGTGAACAGCGCCGACGCGGGCTTGCCGCCCCAGGGCTCCTCCTCGGCCACGACCCCGCCGAGGTTGCCCACACCGGATCCGCCGAACTCCTCGGCATCGGTGTTGAGCACCTCGCGCCAGCGACCCGCCGAGGGCAGCCCGAGCCGGACGCCCTCGTGCGGACGGCCGGCGAAGTTCACGACGCACAGCAGCGGTCTCCGCTCGCGGTCGTAGCGCAGGAACGCGATCGCGTTGAGCTGGTCGGCCCCGCCCTCGACCCAGTCGAACCCGGTCGAGTCGTCGTCGAGCTCCCACAGCGCGGGCGTGTTCGCATAGGTGCGGTTCAGCTGCCCGACGAGCTCGGCGAGCTTGCGATGGCTCGGCTGGTCGAGGATCCACCAGTCGAGGCCGCGCTCCTCGCTCCACTCCGAGAGCTGGCCGAACTCCTGTCCCATGAACAGGAGCTGCTTGCCCGGATGCGCCCACATGTACGCCAGGTAGGCGCGGGTGTTCGCAAGCTGCTGCCAGTGGTCGCCCGGCATCTTGCGCACGAGCGAGCCCTTGCCGTGCACGACCTCGTCGTGGCTGATCGGCAGGATGAAGTGCTCGCTGAACGCGTAGAGGAACGAGAACGTGAGCTCGCCGTGGTGGTACGAGCGGTACATCGGGTCGCGGTGGACGTACTGGAGCGTGTCGTGCATCCACCCCATGTTCCACTTGTAGCCGAAGCCCAGTCCGCCCGAGCTCGTCGACGCGGTCACTCCCGGCCAGCTGGTCGACTCCTCGGCGATCATGACGATGCCGGGATTCCGCTTGTACGCGGTCGCCGTGGCCTCCTGCAGGAAGCCGATCGCCTCGAGGTGCTCGCGCCCACCGTACTCGTTCGGCAGCCACTCGCCCTCCTCGCGGGAGTAGTCGAGGTACAGCATGGAAGCCACGGCATCGACCCGCAGCCCGTCGACGTGCATCTCCTCGAGCCAGAACAGCGCGTTCGCGACGAGGAAGTTGCGCACGCGCGGGTTGCCGTAGTCGAAGACGAGCGTGCCCCAGTCCTTCTGCTCTCCGCGCCGGGGGTCGGCGTGCTCGTACAGGGGCTCGCCGTCGAACCGGGCCAGCGCCCACTCGTCCTTCGGGAAGTGCCCCGGCACCCAGTCCATGATCACGCCGATCCCGGCCTGGTGCAGCCGGTCGATCAGGTACTTCAGGTCGTCGGGCGAGCCGAAGCGGCTGGTGATCGCGTAGTACCCCGTGACCTGGTAGCCCCAGGATCCGCCGAACGGGTGCTCGGCGAGGGGCAGGAACTCGACGTGCGTGTACCCGAGCCACTGCAGGTACTCGATGAGCTCGTCGGCGACGTCGCGGTACCCCTTGCCGGGGCGCCACGAGCCGAGGTGCAGCTCGTAGATGCTCATCGGGAGCTCGTGCGGGTTGCGTGCGCCGCGCTCCTGCATCCACTCCGCATCCGCCCACTCGTGGTGGCTCTCGGAGACGACCGACGCGGTGGCCGGGGCGATCTCGGCACGGCGAGCCATCGGATCGGCCTTCTGCAGCCAGTGGCCGGCGGGGGAGAGGATCTCGAACTTGTACGCCGTGCCCGGCTCGACGCCCGGCACGAACAGCTCCCACACGCCGCTCGAGCCCATGTTGCGCATCGCGGACCCCGCGCCGTCCCAGTGGTTGAAGTCGCCGACCACGCGGACGGCGCGCGCGTGCGGCGCCCAGACCGTGAACGCGACGCCGCGGAGCGGCCCCGTCGCCGACGGGTACTCGCGGTGCTGCGCGCCCAGCACGCGCCAGAGCTCCTCGTGCCGGCCCTCCTCGATCAGGTGCAGGTCGAGCTCGCCGATCGTGGGCGCGTAGCGGTACGGGTCGTCCGCCGTCCACTCGCCGCCGTCGTCGTAGCTCGCGTGCACCCGGTACCCCGTCGGCCCGAACGGGCCGGCGCCGGCCCACACGCCGTGCGCCACGTGCTCCAGCGGCAGCTCGGTGCCGTCGTCGAGCACGGCGACGACGGTCGCCGCGAGCGGCCTGCGCACGCGGATCACCGTGTGCGCACCGCCCTCGCCCGGGGCCTCGAAGCCGTGCTGCCCGAGCACGGAATGGGGATCGTGGTGGCGCCCCTCGGCGACCGCCGCGAGGACGTGGTCCGGCACGGACGGGGGCTGGACGGCGGTCGTGTCGCTCATTCGGCGCTCCGGATCACTCGGAGGATGTGGACGGGCTTGGTGAAGGCGTCGAGCCGCACGTAGTTGTGCTCGCCCCACGTCCAGCGGTCGCCCTCGACGAGGTCCTCGACCTCGAAGTCGGCGCCGGCGGGCAGGTCCATCGCCGGCAGGTCGAGGTGGACCATCGTCTCGCGCACCGAGTGCGGGTCGACGTTGGCGATCACGAGGATGGTGTCGTGGTCGTCGTCGTCGCGCCCGTCGATGAACCGGCCCTCGAGGTGCTTGGAGTACACCAGCACCGAGTCGTCCTCGCTGTGGTGGAACCGGATGTTGCGGAGCTGGCCGAGCGCCGGGTGGGCGATGCGGATCCGGTTGAGGATGCCGAGGTAGAGCGCGAGCGACGTGCCCTCCTTCTCGGCCTTGGCGAAGTCGCGCGGCTTGTACTCGTACTTCTCGTTGTCGATGGCCTCCTCCGCGCCGGGACGCGCCACCGACTCGAACAGCTCGAACCCGGAGTAGACGCCCCAGATCGGTCCGGCGGTCGCGGCGATCGTGGCGCGGACCGTGAAGGCCGCGGGTCCGCCGAACTGCAGGTACTCGGTGAGGATGTCGGGGGTGTTGACGAACAGGTTGGGCCGCATGAAGTCGGCGGTCTCCTGCGAGACGCTGGTGAGGAACTCCTCGAGCTCCTGCTTCGTGTTGCGCCAGGTGAAGTACGAGTAGGACTGCTGGAAGCCGACCATCGCGAGCGCCTGCATCATCGCGGGTCGCGTGAACGCCTCCGCGAGGAACACGACGTCGGGGTCGGTGGCGTTGATGTCGCCGATCAGCCGTTCCCAGAACATGAGCGGCTTCGTGTGCGGGTTGTCCACGCGGAAGATGCGCACGCCCTGGTCCATCCAGTGGCGGACGATCCGGGTGACCTCCTCGACGAGGCCGTCGAAGTCCTGGTCGAAGTTGATCGGGTAGATGTCCTGGTACTTCTTCGGGGGGTTCTCGGCGTAGGCGATCGAGCCGTCCGGCAGCTGCGTGAACCACTCGGGATGCTCCTGGACCCACGGGTGGTCGGGCGAGGCCTGCAGCGCGAGGTCGAGCGCGATCTCGATGCCGAGCGACTCGGCGCGGCGCACGAACGCGCGGAAGTCCTCCAACGTGCCGAGGTCGGGGTGCACCGTGTCGTGGCCGCCGTCCGGCGAGCCGATGGCCCACGGGGAGCCCGGATCGTGCGGTCCCGGATCGAGCGTGTTGTTGCGACCCTTGCGGAACGCCAGGCCGATCGGGTGGATCGGCGGGAGGTAGACGACGTCGAAGCCCATGGCGGCGACGCCGTCCAGTCGCTGCTGCGCGGTCTCGAACGTGCCCGACTTCCACGGCCCGTTCTTGCGAGGGCGGCGCGCGCCCTCGGAGCGCGGGAAGAACTCGTACCAGGAGCCGACGCCGGCACGGCGGCGTTCGACGAGGATCTCGTGCAACTCGGACTGCGTCGTCAGGCGTGCGAGCGGACGGCCCTGGAACTCCTCGAGGAGCTGGTCCTCGAGGAGGGCGCGCCGGGCGGCCGGATCGGCGTCGCCGTCGCGCAGCGATGCGGCCCACGCGGTGAGCGCGCGACGCACGGCCGCGGGTCGACCGGCCTCGACGGCCGCCCGCTCCGCGAGCCGTGCGCCGATCTCGTACATGAGCTCGACGTCGACGCCGGCATCGATCTTGACGCCGGCGTCGTGCACCCAGGTCCCGATCTCGTCGCCGAACCCGGCGACGCGCCACTTCCACGTGCCGAGCTCGTCGAGCCGGACCCTCGCCTCCCAGCGGTCGGTCCCCGGCGCCATGGGCGACATCCGGTGCCGCTGCCGCGAGCCGGACGGGCTCGTGAGCACCAGCATCGCACCGACCAGGTCGTGCCCTTCGCGGAAGACCGTGGCGCGGAAGGGGACCACCTCCCCGGAGAACGCCTTCGGCTTCCAACGAGGATCGGGCAGGGCGGGCGTGAGCCGGGTCACGGGGATCCGGCCGGCGCGGATGGGGCGGCTGGTCACGTTCCGACCGTAGCGCGGATGGGTCGCGAACGGCAGGGCGGCCGCGGCCGGGCGCGCACGTCGGTCCGCGACGCCGCCGCCGAGGGCGTCCGCGATCCGGTCGTGGGCGGCCCGTTCACCTCGCCGACACATCCGGCTGCGTAGGGTGTGATCCGTGAAGCCCATCCGCAAGTTCACCGTCCGCGCCGTCGTGCCCGAGCGCCTCGGCGCGCTCGAGGAGCTCGCCGCGAACCTCCGCTGGTCGTGGCACGAACCGACCCGCCGCCTGTTCGAGCACATCGACCCCCTCGGCTGGCGCCGATCGGGTCGCGATCCCATCGCGTTCCTCGGCGAGGTCGACCCGCGGCGGCTCGACGAGCTCGTGCACGACGACGGATTCATCTCGTGGGCCGAGCACGAGCGCGACGCGCTGCGTGCGTACGTCTCCGAGCCGCGCTGGTACCAGTCCCTCGGCGACGCGACCCCGCGGACCATCGCGTACTTCTCGCCCGAGTTCGGCATCACCGAGGCGCTGCCGCAGTACTCCGGCGGCCTCGGCATCCTCGCGGGCGACCACCTCAAGGCGGCCTCCGACCTCGGCGTGCCGCTGGTCGCGGTCGGCCTGTTCTACAAGGCCGGGTACTTCTCGCAGTCGATCGCCCCGGACGGCTGGCAGCAGGAGCGCTACCCGGCGCTCGATCCCGACGGGCTCCCGCTCTCGGTGCTGCGCCGCCCGGACGGCATGCCCGTGCAGGTCACGCTCGCCGTGCCCGGCGGCCGCAGCATGCACGCGCGCGTCTGGCAGGCCGCCGTCGGCCGCGTTCCGCTGCTGCTGCTCGACACGGACATCCCCGCCAACGACGACGACCTCCGCCGGGTCACCGACCGGCTGTACGGCGGCGGGGGCGAGCACCGCCTCCAGCAGGAGCTCCTGCTCGGCGTCGGCGGCGTTCGCGCGCTCCGCGCGTGGAGCGAGCTCACGGGCCGCGACTTCCCCGAGGTCTTCCACATGAACGAGGGCCACGCGGGCTTCCTCGGCCT